>NZ_JBEXSY010000043.1:0-58204 GCF_040613895.1 Nocardiopsis sp. NPDC006198
TGCTGTCCTGTGGGGGCCCCTCCCGGGGCTCCTCCCCGGCCGGGGCCGGGGTCCCCGCACCGGCGGGCGCCGGGGGGGGGGCGGGGGGGGGGGGGGGGCCCTCGCCGCGCCGCGCCCCCCGGGTCTCTACTGCCAGAGGGCGGCGATGCCGCCCAGGGAGTTGACGGCCATGTACACGGTGAGCAGCCAGGCGACCGCGCCGATCGCGATCAGCCAGCGCGGGTAGCGGTAACCGCCCAGGAGGTCGTGGGAGCGGCGGGCCGCGACCCACAGCATGATGCCGAGGCCGACCGGGAGGATGACGCCGTTGAGCGCGCCGGCGAGGATCAGCAGCGTGTTCGGGGCCTGGCCCGACAGCAGGAAGATCGCCAGCGAGATGCCGATGAACACCGTGACCAGGACACCGCGGCGCTTCTCCAGCCAGGGGTGGAAGGTCGTCACGAAGGAGATCGAGGTGTAGGAGGCGCCGATGACGGAGCTGACCGCGGCGGCCCACATGATCATGCCGAACAGGCGCATGCCGACCTCGCCCGCGGCCTGGTAGAAGGCCTCGGCCGAGGGGTTGGGGGCGTCCATGATGGCGGCGCCGCCGCTGACGACGCCGAGGATGGCGAGGAAGAGCAGGACCCGCATGACGCCGGTGACGATGATGCCGGTGACGGAGGTCTTGGTGATGGCGCCGGCGTTCTCCTGGCCGCCCTGGCCCGCCTCGACGAGGCGGTGGACGCCCGCGTAGGTGATGTAGCCGCCGACGGTGCCGCCGATGATGGTGACGGCGGCGAGGAAGACGTCCGTGCCGAGCTGGTCCGGCATGACGGACTGGCGCAGGGCCTCGCCGACCGGGGGCCGGGAGACGATCGCGACGTACAGGGTCAGGGCGATCATCCCGACGCCGAGGACGATCAGGATGCGGTCGAGGGCGACGCCCAGCTTCTTCACGCCGAGGATGACGACGGCCAGGAGCGCGGAGAGGACGGCGCCGATCCTCGGGTCGAACCCGAGCATGGCGTCCAGGCCGAGGCCCGTGCCCGCGAGGTTGCCGACGTTGAAGATCAGGCCGCCGAAGACGATCAGGGCGGCCAGGAGGTAGCCGGCGCCGGGCAGCACCTTGTTGGCCAGGTCCTGGGCGCGCATGTCGGCGACGCCGATGACCCTCCAGATGTTCAGCTGGACGGCGATGTCGACGAGGATCGACAGGAGGATCGCGAACGCGAAGGTCGCGCCGAGCTGCGCGGTGAAGGTCGTGGTCTGGGTGATGAAGCCGGGGCCGATGGCGCTGGTGGCCATGAGGAACATCGCGCCGAGCAGGGTGCTGCTCACCGTGATCCGCCCGAGCCGGGGGCGCACCTTGGGGGGCGCGGGGGGCGTGTCGCCCATGGGACTCTCCAGGGAGTGCGAGAAGCGTGCCGTGGCGCGATGATCGACCACGCCGTCGTTGGATTGTTGAACAATACTTCAATCCTACGAGACGAGTAAAGGTGGCGTAAGCAAAAATCCCAGGTCACTGCTGTTACAGGGGACCACACTCAGCCCTCTGCGCCCCAGGGGTGTTCCACAAGCCCGCCAGTAATAGGCCCATTCATCCGACGAACGGATGCCTTGGAAGACCCGCCTCCCCAGAGGACCGGCGGGTCGGTCACAATGGAGTAACCGAACGCACCCCGAGGAGCACATGTGACGGCCACGGACGCCCACACCGACCGGACCCCCGGCCGCAGGCGCCCCCTGCCACCGCTGCCCACCCAGGCCGAGCGTGTCGCCGAACTGCTCCGCGAGTCCCTCATCGACGGCGCCTACCCCCCGCGGCAGCGCCTCTCCGAGGAGAGGCTGTGCGAGGAGCTGGGCGTCTCCCGCAACACCCTCCGCGAGGCCTTCCGGCTGCTGGTCCGCGAGCGCCTGCTCGTGCACCAGATGCACCGGGGAGTGTTCGTCGCCCACCCCACCAGCGAAGACGTCCGCGACCTGTTCAGGACGCGCCGCGTCCTCGAACTCCCCGCGCTACGGGGCGCGGTACGCCCCGGGGAGGAGGCCGTGCGCGCGGTCGGCTCCGCCGTGGACGAGGGCGAGGCCGCCCGCGACCGGGAGCGGTGGAAGGAGATGGGCACCGCCAACATGCGCTTCCACCAGGCCCTGGCCGGGCTCGCCGGGAGCGCCCGGGTCAACGAGTTCATGAGCCAGGTGCTCGCCGAGACCCGCCTCGTCTTCCACGTCATGGACGCCCCCCGCGAGTTCCACGCCCCCTACCTGGACTGGAACCGGCGCATCCACACCCTGCTGGCCGCGGGGGACGTGACGGGGGCCGCCGACGAGCTGGCCGCCTACCTCGACACCTCCGAGCACCAGCTCGTCACGGCCTTCACCGCCCGGGAGCGGGACGCCTGAACCACGCCCCGGCACCGCCCGCCCCCGGCACCTCCGGGGGCGGGGGATCCGGGTCCCCCCGGACAGCCTCGGACCGCCGCCGAATTGGGATGAATTGTCCACAGGTCTCGGGAAAACCGCGTGACGGAGGTCCCGAAGTGCCAGAATGAGGACCCGATGGAACTGAACGGACGCCCCGTCGGCACCGGGGAAATCGCGGGCCTCGCCCTGTACGGGTACGGCCACTTCACGACCATGCTCGTCACCGACCTGCGGGTGCGCGGCCTCGACCTGCACATGGAGCGGCTGGCCCGGGACTGCCGGACCCTGTTCGGCACCGAGCTGGACGTCCTCCGGGTCCGCGAACTGGCCCGGAGGTCGGCACGCGCGCACCCGTCGCCCTCCGTGGTACGGGTGACGGTGTTCGACCCCGGCATGGACCTCGCCCGCCCGGCCTCGCGGCGGCCTCCGCAGATCCTGGTCACCACCCGGCCGGCCCCGGCCCCGGACGGGCCCCCGGCGCCGCTCCGCCTGGGCACCCGGCTGTTCGCCCGGGACACCCCCCGGGTCAAGGGCACCGGGATGTTCGGGGCGATCCGCCAGCGGCGCTCGGCCCAGCTGGACGGGTTCGACGACGCCCTCTTCACCGGGGTCGACGGGCGCGTGTCGGAGGGCCCCACCTGGAACATCGCGTTCCTGGACGGCGGCGGCGTGGTGTGGCCCCAGGCCCCCTGCCTGCCCGGGGTGACGGCCCGCCTGGTGGACCGCGCCGCCGACTCCCTGCGGATCCCCGTGTCCACCCGGCCCGTCGCCGGGGCCGCGAGCACCCGCGTGTCGGGGGCCTTCGTCACCAACGCCGCCACGGGCGTGCGGCCGGTCACCTCCATCGACGGGGTCCACCTGCCGCAGTCGGCCCTGATCCGCAGACTGGCCGACGCCTACCGCGCCATCCCCGGCGACGCCCTCTAGCCGTCGGGGACCGAGGGGCGCGCGGCCCCTCCCCCGCGGTCCTGCGCCGCAGGCGAGGCCGGGCTCCGACACCGGCCAGGGGTACAGGACCGTCCGGGCCGGGGTCCCCCACGCCCGGCCGGCACCGGTCCCGGCCGGCCACGAGCCGGTGGGGACCTCCGGCGGCCGACCGCCCCCACCGGGCCCCGGGGCCCGGGGAGCACCGGGGCCCGGGGACCCTATCCCCGCCGGTCCGCCGGGGCGGTCCCGGCGGCCACGGCCGGCCTGCCGGCCCGCCCCGGCCACCACACACGCGGTCCCACGTCCAGGGACAGCGCGGGCACCAGCAGGGTGCGGACGATCAGGGCGTCCACGAGCACGCCGAACGCCACCAGGAACGCGAGCTGGAGCAGGAACAGCAGCGGGATCACCGCCAGCGCCGCGAAGGTCACGGCCAGGACCACCCCGGCCGACGTGATCACGCCCCCCGTGACGGTGAGCGCCCTCAGCACGCCCTCCCGGTGCCCGTGGACCAGGGTCTCCTCCCTGGCCCGGGACATCAGGAAGATGCTGTAGTCGATGCCCAGCGCGACGAGGAACACGAACGCGAACAGCGGGACCACCGGGTCCGCTCCGGGCAGGCCGAGCAGGTGTTCGAAGACCAGCGTGCCCACGCCGAGCGCGGCGGCGAAGGACAGCACGTTGGCCGCCATCAGCAGCAGCGGAGCCACCAGGGAGCGCAGCAGCGGGATCAGGACGAGGAAGACCACGACCAGGACGAGGGGGACGACCACGGAGAAGTCGCGCTGGGCGGTCTCCAGGGTGTCCAGGTCGGTGGCGGTCACACCGCCGACCAGGGTGTCGGCGCCCTCGACCCCCCGCAGGGCGTCACGGAGGCCGCCGACGGCGGAGACCGCCTCGGACGACTCCGGGGGAACGGAGAGGGTCACCTCGACCAGGACGCGCCCGTCCTCCACCAGCGGCGGGGCGTCGGCCCCGGGCGGTCCGGGCTCGGTCACCGCGACCGCCTCCTCCACCTCGGGGAGGTCCTCCGCGGCGGCGACGACCTCGTCGAGCCGGTCGGCGTCGGCGACCACGAGGGCGGGGGCCGCCCCACTGGTGGGACCGAAGCCCCGGGTGAGCTCCTCCTGGGCCTCGACCGCCTCGACCTGCGTGCGGAACACCTCGGACTGGCCGGTCCCCCCGGCGTCGAACTGGGGGGCGAACACGGCCGCCGCCGCCAGCAGGACGGTGGTGCCGATCCAGTAGGCGCGGGGACGGCGCGAGACCGTTCCGGCGATCCGGCCCCAGAAGCGGTGCCTCGCGATGACCGCGTCGAGGCCCTCCTCCCCCGGCCCGTCCCCGGCCGCCGCGCCGTCACCGGGCCGGCGCGGGGCGGACGGCCAGAAGACCGCCCTTCCGCAGAGGGCGAGCACGGCGGGCAGGAAGGTCATGGCGGAGAACAGGGCCGCGGCGACGCCGATGGCCACGACCGGGCCCAGGCTGCGGGTGGACGCCAGGTCGGCCGCGAGCAGGCAGAGCAGGCCGAGGATGACGGTCCCCCCGGAGGCCAGGACCGGCCCGGTCACTCCGCGCACCGCGGCCAGGACGGCCTCGGGGACGCGTTCGCGCGTGGTGAGCTCCTCCCGGTAGCGGGCCACGAGGAGGAGCGCGTAGTCGGTGCACGCACCGACGACCAGGATGAACAGGATGCCCTGGCTCTGCCCGTTGAGGCTGACCAGCCCGGTGTCCGCGGCCAGGTAGACGAGCGCCCCGGACAGGCCGAGGGCCAGCAGGGAGGCGAGGACGACCAGGACCGGCAGCAGGGGCGACCGGTAGACGGCCACGAGGATGACCAGGACGGCGGAGACCGCCACGACGAGCAGGGTCGAGTCGATGCCGCCGAAGGCCGCGGTGAGGTCGGCCGCGTACCCGGCCGGGCCGGTGACCTGTGCCTGGAGCCCGGGGACCGGGTCGTCGGCGAGGAGCGCGCGGAGCTCGGCGACGGCGTCGCCGGTGTCGTGCCCCGGGTCGATCGCCACGGTGAACTGGGCGACGGAGGGGTCCTCCGTTCCGGGGAAGGGTCCGATCACCGGGCCGGCGGCCCAGGGTTCGCCGGCCACCCGCTCACCGACCCCGGCGACGGCGGCCAGGTCGTCCTCGGCGATGTCACCGCCCCCCGAGTAGACGACCACCGCCGGGACGGCCTCCTCGCGGTCGAACCCCTCGGCGATCTCGGAGACCTCGGTGGACTCGGCGCCCACCGGCAGGAACGCCCCGGGGTCGTTGGTCTGCACCTCGCCGAGCCTGCCCAGGAACATGCCGAGGGGGCCTGCGCCGAACAGCCACACGAGGGTGATCAGCAGCGCCGCCCCCGCCCACCAGCGGGGGCGGCGGCGTGGCCGGCCTTTGTCCTTGCGCACGGGACGGGTCCTTCCGTTGCTCCGATGTTCGACTCGAAATTAGAGTATCTTGGTTTTCGAGTCAATTTTGCGCACAAGAGACACGGCACCCGCCGCGAGGCGCCTCCCGCCCAGCACCGCCGGACCGGCCGACCGAGCAGCGGGTCAGCCGGTCCCGGCCTTCTCCGTCCGGGCCACCGCCTCCGCACGGGCGGCGATGTTGGCGGCCATCGACCCGAACACGATCCCGTGGAACGGTGTCACGGCCTTCCAGTACAGGTGGCCGAGGAGTCCCCGGGGGTGGAAGAGCGCCCTCTGGTGGTAGACCGTGCGCCCCTCCACCCGCCCGACCCCCATCTCCAGCCAGGCGGGGCCGGGGAGCCGCATCTCCGCCCTCAGGCGCAGCAGGGACCCCGGCACGACCTCCTCGACCCTCCAGAAGTCCAGCGGGTCGCCCACCCGCAGCCGGGAGGGGTCGCGCCTCCCCCGCCGGGGGCCCACCCCGCCCACGGCCAGGTCGATCCACCCCCGCGCCGCCCAGGCCAGGGGCCACGAGTACCAGCCGTTCTCGCCGCCGATCCCCTCGATCACCCGCCACACGTCCCCGGTCCCGGCGTCGACGTACCGTGCCCGGACGTCGGTGTAGAGGCTGCCCCCGGCCCAGTCCGGGTCCGTCGGCAGCGGGTCGGACGGGGCGCTCGGCCAGGCCGCCGACGACCACCGCGTGTCCACCCGGGACTCGTCCACCCTCCTCAGCGCGAGCCGCACGGCCTCGTCGAAGCCGATCCGGCGGTGGTCGTCCAGGTACTCCGACAGGTCGTCCTCCCCCGCGACGGCGTCGTGGCGCAGGGAGTCCACCAGCGGACGGGCGATCACGGGCGGCACGGGCGTGATCAGGCCGACCCACAGGCTGGACAGGCCCGGGGAGAGCACGGGCACGGGGATGATCACCCGTGCGGCGATGCCGGCGACCCCCGCGAAGCGCTGGATCATCCCCGCGTAGGTCAGGACCTCCGGGCCCCCGATGTCGAAGGTGCGGTCGACGCCCTCCGGCAGCTCCGCCGACTCCACGAGCAGCCTCAGCACGTCCCTCACGGCGATCGGCTGCACCCGGCTGCGCACCCACCGGGGCGTCGTCATGACCGGAAGGCGCTCGGTGAGGTGGCGCAGCATCTCGAAGGAGGCCGAACCCGAGCCGATGATCACCGCCGCGCGGAGCACCGCGGCGGGCACCGGCGACTCCAGGAAGACGTCGCCCACCTCCGTGCGCGAGGCCATGTGCGCGGACAGGTCCCCCTCCTCGGGAACGAGCCCGCCCAGGTAGACCAGCCGCCGCACGCCGGCCCGCTCGGCCGCCCGGGCGAAGTTGCGGGCGCCCTCCGCGTCGGCGCTCCCGAAGTCGCGCCCTCCCCCCATCGAGTGGACCAGGTAGTAGGCCGTGTCGATGCCCTCCAGCGCCCCCTCCAGGCCGTCGCCGGAGACGACGTCCCCCCGCAGGACCTCGACCCCGCTCCGCCAGTCGACGTCGCGGAGCTTGCCCGGGGTGCGCACGAGGCAGCGGACGGCGTGCCCCGCCTCGAGCAGTTCGGGCACGAGCCGCCCGCCGATGTACCCGGTCGCGCCCGTGACCAGGGTCCGGTGGGAGGGCGTCATCCGGTCGCCCCGAGCGTCCCGCGGTCGCGGCGGCGGCGCTCGCGCCGTTCCTCGCGGAGCCTGCGGTACGGGTTGTCGCCGGGCAGGTGGCCGCCGACGCGGCCGTACATGCCGAAGGTCATCACCATGAGGCCGACCACGAGGCTGAAGATGACGTTGGGCATCGAGAACGCCAGGATGTTGGGCCCCGCGCTCATGAGGTACAGGTTGACCAGTCCGCTGGCCACGAACCCGACCCCCACCACCGTGCAGACGGTCGAGGCGAAGGAGCCGCCCAGGACGGCGGCGCCCAGCAGCAGAGAGCCGATCGCGATCGAGAGGAAGCTGAGCGCGCCGTTGGTCGACAGGCCCGCGATCACCTCGCCCCGGGTGTCGAACAGCGGGAGCCTGACCATCAGGCCCGCGATCCCGAAGCCGACGAGCACGAGGCCCGTGAGCCCGGCCCCGACCCTGTAGACCGCGCTGAGACGGCGGTCCGCGGGACGTGTCGTGTCCAGATCCATGGTGCTGCCCCTTTCGGTGTCCTCCCAGCTAGAGTCATGTGTGAGTGGCGCACACCACAAGTCGCGTCGCTTTCGCAACGCTTGGGGCGCCATGTCCGACGCACTCACTCCCGGGGCGACCGCCCGCCTTCTCGGGGTCGCCCCCTCCACCCTGCGCAGCTGGGACCGCAGGTACGGGATCGGCCCCCGTGAGCGCAGTCCGGGCGGCCACCGGCGCTACGCCCCCGCCGACGTCGCCCGGCTCCGGGAGCTGTGCCGCCTGGTCGGCGAGGGACTCCCCCCGGCCTCGGCCGCACGCCTGGCGCTCGCCCCGGCCCCTCCCGTGCCCGCACCGCGGAGCGCCGCGCACCCGCGCGCCGGCCGGGAGGGGGACGCAGGAGCGGGATCCGCCGGCCCGGGGGACCGCCCGGCCTGGCGCCCGGGAGGGGACACCCTTCCGCTCGGCCGCGCCGGTCCCACCCTCCAGGGGATCGCCCGCGCCGCGATGCGTCTCGACGCCGACCTGGTCGAGGCCCTCCTGGAGGAGGCACTGGAGCGGCACGGCGTGGTGGCGGTCTGGGAGGAGCTCGCCATGCCCCTGCTGTACGGGATGGGCCGCAAGTGGGAGGACACCCTCCGCTACGTGGAGGTCGAGCACCTGCTCTCGTGGTGCGTGTCCTCCGCCCTGCGCCGCGTCCCGCCTCCCCGGGGGCGGGACCGCGGGGACGGGGAGGCGGGGGCCGCGGCGCGCGTCCGGCCGACCGTGCTCGCCTGCGGGCCGCACGAGATGCACTGCCTCCCGGTGGAGGCGCTGGCCGCCGCGCTCCGGGAGCGGGGCACGCCCCACCGGATGCTCGGCCCGTGCACCCCGGTGGAGGCGACCGTGCGGGCGGTGTGCCGCACCGGGCCCCGGGCCGTCGTGCTGTGGTGCCGCGGGGGCGGGACGGCCGACGCCGTCGCGCTCCGGAGCACGCTGCGGGCGGCGTCGGCGACCACGCAGTCCACGGCCGTGTACACGGCGGGGCCGGGGTGGCGCTCCGTGGACGCGGGCCCGGCGCCGGCCGACGGCCACCTCGACTCCCTGGCCGACGCCGTGCGGGTGCTCGCCCCGGGCGGGCCCCCGCCCGCGCCCGGCCCGCGGGGACCGTGACGCCGCCGGGTCAGGGGCGGCGGGCCGGACCCGCGCGCAGGGAGTGCCAGACGTGTTCGGCCGTCGTCAGGGACATCGCCGCGACGGGCGTGCTCAGGCCCATGGCCAGCTCCCGGTGCAGGCGCGAGCCGCCGTCGAGGAAGGCCAGCACGTCCCCGAGGCGGTTGGCCGCGAACAGCCCGGAGAAGAACTCCGCGCCCCGGACCCGGCCGGTGTCCAGGGCCCTCAGCATGACCGCGTCCATCACCAGGTGGCGGCGCCGGTGCGGCACCGGCGGCACGGGCACCCGCCCCTCCGCGAGCGCGCGGGCCACCGCCTCCGCCTGCCGCCGCACCCCGCTGAACGTGTAGCCGGTCGACGGCCGGGTGGCGCCCCCGGCCGTGCCCACCCGGAACACGCGGTTCCCGGCCCGGGTCCGGACCGGCGCGTCGGTCATCGGGATGACCCCCTGCTCCGCCGCCGTCACCTCCAGGCCGGACAGCCCGAGCAGGTCGCAGTACCGGCCGAGCGCGCGCTCGTACTCCTCGGTCGTGAGCGCCTCCCGGCCGAACTCCGTGTACTCCACCAGGGCCTCGCGCGAGGACAGGGGCAGCACGTAGCCGAAGGCGACCCCGTTCGCCGGCTGGGCCGGGCGCAGGTCCATCAGCACGGCCGCCCCGGGGTCGAAGGCGTCCCCGGGGGCGCGCACGAACCAGCCCCGGAAGTGCTGGAGCAGGTGGGTGCGCCCGCGCGGGGCGTCCCGGGGCGGCCGGGAGTCGAACACCCACTCCGCCGTGAGGGCCGCCGCCCCGCCGTCCGGCCGGTCCCCCTCGACCACGGCCTCCCCCCTCCCGTCCCGGACACCGGTCACCAGGAGCGGGAGCTGGTCCACGTGCTCGCCGGCCGTGGCGCGCACGTGCGCGTCCACGTCGGCCGACCGGAGCATCTTGTAGACGTAGGGCGCGGCCGGGGAGGAGTGGACCTCCCCGTCCGCCCCGACCACGGACAACCGGTCCCAGCGGGCGGCCAGCAGGCCGTCCCACGGCCCCCCGTCCGGTTCCCAGAAGCACCAGGTGCGCGGCGGCGGGGTGCGCGGCCCCGGCGGCGGCTCCACGAGCGCGACACGCAGCGGACGGCCGCGCCGGTCGTTGATACCGCGGAGCCGGTGGGTCAGGGTGAGCCCAGCGGCTCCCCCGCCGATGATCGCCACGTCGTAGTCGGCCATGCCCCCAGCATGCCCCTCGGGGCCGCCGCGATCACGCGGACACCCAGCCACTCCGGGAGGGACCCTCTGGACACCACCACGCGGGCGATGAAGGACGGCCCGGTCACCGACGAGTTCGACCACGCCGCCGGGGCCTACGACCGGCTGGTCGCCGCCAACCCCGGCTACCACGCCCACCTGCGCGTCTCGGCGCGGAGGCTGGGGCTGCCCGACCGGGGGCACGGGCTGCGCCTCCTCGACCTGGGGTGCGGCACCGGGGCGTCGACCGCGGCCCTGCTGCGCGAGGCCCCGTCGGCCCGGATCGCGGGCGTGGACGCCTCCCGGGGGATGCTGGACGCCGCCCGGGGCAAGCCCTGGCCGGACTCGGTGTCCTTCCACCGGGGGCGGGCCGAGGAGCTGACGCCCGCGTGGGCCGAGGAGCACCTGGGCGGCCCCGCCGACGCGGTCTTCGGCGCGTACCTGGTCCGCAACTGCCCCGACCCCGACGCCCTGCTGGCCACGGCGCGCTCCCTGCTGAGGCCGGGCGGCAGGCTCGTCCTGCACGAGTACTCCGTGGCCGACTCGGCGTCCGCGCGGGCCGTGTGGACCGCGGTGTGCTGGGGGGCCGTCATCCCGGCGGGGCGGGTCCTGACCGGCCGCGCCGACCTGTTCCGCTACCTGTGGCGGAGCGTGCTGGAGTTCGACGGCCGCGGCGCCCTCCTGGAGCGCATGCGCCGCGCGGGCCTGGAGTCGGTGGCCAGCGCGCCGCTGCCGGGGTGGCAGTACGGGATCACGCACACGTTCGCGGGCAGGCGCCCCCTCGGGGAGGGGGCCGCCGATGGGCGCTGACCGCCCCGCGGACGTCCGGGACCCGCGGGCCGAGTCCGTGGCCCCCGCCCCGCCGTCCGGCCCCCGGCCGGAAGCCGCGCCCGCCGTTGCGGTGGTCGGGGGCGGCATCGCCGGGCTGGCCGCGGCGTGCGCCCTGGCCGAGCGCGACACGGACGTGGTGGTGTACGAGCGGGAGGACTCCCTGGGCGGGCGGCTGAGGGGGTGGGGGACCACGCTCGGCGACGGGACCCCCGCCACCATGACCCGGGGCTTCCACGCGTTCTTCCGCCAGTACTACAACCTGCGCGGCCTGCTGCGGCGCGCAGACCCGGGCCTGGACGGGCTGGTCCCGCTCGCCGACTACCCGCTGGTGCACCGGGACGGGCCGCGCGACCGCTTCTCGGGCCTGCCGTCCTCCCCTCCGTGGAACGCCGCGGTCCTCGCCGCGACCAGCCCGAGCTTTCCGCCGCGCGACCTGGCCCGGGTCAACGTGCCCGCCGCCCTGCAGCTGCTGGACGTGGACGTGCCGGGCGTGTACGAGCGCCTCGACCACCTGAGCGCACGGGACCTGCTGACGGCGGTCCGCTTCCCGCCGAGGGCGCGGCACCTGGCGTTCGAGGTGTTCACCCGGAGCTTCTTCGCCGACCCGGGCCGGTTGTCGGCCGCCGAGCTGGCGGTGATGTTCCACCTGTACTTCCTCGGCTCGTCCGAGGGCCTGGTGTTCGACGTGCCGGCGTCGCCGTTCCCGCAGGCCCTGTGGGATCCGCTGGAGCACCGCCTGGCGGAGCTGGGCGTGCGCTTCCGGACCGGCGCCCCCGTCGAGGGGGTGCGGCCCGGCCGGGGGCGCAGGTTCGCGGTGCGGTGCGGGCCGGACGGCGGTCCGGACGCGGAGTTCGACGGGGTGGTTCTGGCGGCCGACCCTCCCGGGGTCCGCCGCCTGGTCGCGGGGTCCCCGGACCTGGGGGACGCGGGGTGGCGGGACCGGCTGGCACGCCTGGAGTCCGCTCCCCCGTTCCTGGTGTCGCGCTACTGGCTCGACCGCCCCGTGCGACCGCACCGGCCCGCGTTCCTGGGGACCGCGGGGTACTCCGCGCTGGACAACGTGAGCGTGCTCGACCGGTACGAGGACGAGGCGCGCGGGTGGGCGCGGCGCACCGGCGGCTCCGTGGTGGAGCTGCACGCCTACGCCCTGCCCGAAAACGCCGACCCGGAGCGCGAGCGGGCGCGGCTGTGGGAGCAGGCGACAACCGTCTACCCGGAGCTGGGGGCCGCCGGGGTCGTGGACTCGCGGCACGAACTGCGCGCGGACTGCCCGCTGTTCGCCCCGGGGAGCCACCGCGACCGCTGCGGTGTGGCCACCCCCGATCCGTTCCTGGTCCTGGCGGGGGACCACGTGCGCACGGACCTGCCCGTGGCCCTGATGGAGCGCGCGGCGACCAGCGGCATGCTGGCGGCCAACGCCCTGCTGGCCCGCTGGGGGCGGGAGGGGCACACCGTGTGGACGGTGCCCCGGCGGGGCCGTTCGGCTCCGCTGCGCTCGCTCGCGCGGTGGGCCCGGCACGCCCCGCGCTGACCCGGGCCGACCGGGGCTCCGGGGCCGGGAACCGCAGGTCGGGGGCGGACGCCCGGGCGGGGGCCTCGCCGCCTCCGGGCCCGGAGGCGGCGCCCGCACGCCGGACACCCCGCCTCTCGGGGGACCGGACGGCCTCGGCACCGGTCGGCCCGCAGCGGTCCGGACGCCCCGCCGCGCGGGGGAGCGGGGCCGGGGGGTTCAGCCGGGCCAGCGGCCGGAGGAGCGCAGGAGGTACCGGCGCTCCGCGTAGGCGAGGTCGTCGCGCCACAGGCGGCGCGCGGCCATGCGCATGGCGGGGCGCACGACCGCCCCCGCCACCCTGCGGGCCAGCGCGAACCCCACCCGGTCGGACGTTGCCACGGTGGCCTCGACGACCGCCGTGCGCGGCACGCCGCGGTCGTCGACGCCGAGCGGGGTGGCGTGGGTCTCCACCACGCTCCCCAGCCCCTCCCCCTCGATGACGCGCATGACCACGGTGCGCGGCTCGGGGCACGTGAACTCGGCGCGCACCGGCACCCCGAGGCGGCCCGCCACGCGGAACCCCACGTCGACCACCATGCGGTCCGGATCCGGGTCGGGTCCCTCCGGCACCTCGGTCACCGTCAGTCCCACGAACGAGTACGGGTGGAACCACGAGCCGTGCCAGGGGTCCAGCCGGTTGGCCACCACGTCCTCCGGCTCGCACCGCCCCGCCAGGCTCTCCACCGCCGCGATCGAGGCGGCCGCCGCCGGGCGCTCGGGGACGACCGGCGCGTCGAGGGGCTCCTCCCCGCCCTCCCGGTCCAGGCGCACCCACACGAGGACCCCGTCGTCGTGCACCGGGTAGGGGCTCCACCCCGGAAAGCCCTCGGCCCCCAGGGAGAGACCGTGCCAGCGGCACACCAGGCTCCCCCCGGTCACGGCGCCCCGGCAGAGCGGGGCCCCCAGGTGCGGGCACGCCCCCGGCCCGGCGTGGGCGGCGCCGTCCGGGGTGCGCCAGGCCACGAGTTCGGCGCCGGCGACGACGCGGCCGAAGGGCCGGTCGGCCCGCACCTCGCTGCTGGCGGCCAGCACGAACCAGTTGCCGGACGGCCTGGCCAGGGCACGCTTGAGAGCCGCCCCGATGACGGCGGGCGACCCCTCCCGCCAGGTGGGCCTCTGCCCGCTCCAGGCGACGGCGGGCATCCGGCGCAGCGGGATGCGCCGCGGTTCGGGGTCGGGAAGCGTCACGGGGTCCTCCTCCTGGTGGTGTCCGCCGCGCTCAGCCGGACCGGGGGCGCGGCACGGAGCGGGCGAGCAGGGAGCGTGCGAGGGCGGGTACGGCCGCGGCGACCTTGCGGGCGTCGGAGACCCGGTGGCGGGTGCTCCACACGTCGAAGTCGGCCGCGCTGATCTCGTCCAGGATCGCCCGGTAGAGCCGGAAGGCGGTGGCGACACACGGGCGGGACACCGGTGAGAGCATCGCGATGCCGGGTTCGGCCTCCCGGTAGACCCCCCGGTTGACCTCGACGAGGTCGGCCACGGCGGCACGGGCGCGCCGGTCGGGCGCCCGTACCCGCGCGCAGTGCTCCAGGAGTTCCCGGTCCACGCCGTGCGCCCCCAGGACGTCCGCGGGCAGGTAGACCCTGCCCCGCCCCAGGTCGTCCGCCACGTCGCGGAGGAAGTTGGTGAGCTGGAAGGCCTCGCCCAGCGCCGCCGCGTGCGGGGCGGCCTCCGCCCGGGGCGCCACCGTCCCCAGGACCGGCAGGACCTGGAGCCCGATGACCGCGGCCGAGCCGTACATGTACTCGCGCAGGTGCTCCAGGTCGCGGTAGCCGGTGACGTCCAGGTCCATGCGCATGGAGTCCATGAACGCGGTGAAGTAGCCGGCGGGCAGTCCGTAGCCCTCGACGGTGTGCGCCAGGGCGCGCAGCACGGGCTCCCGGGGCTCCCGGCCCGACAGCGCGCGCCCCAGGTCCGCGCCGACGGCGTCGAGCCGGCCCCGCAGGTCCGCGGCGGTGGCGCCCGGGGGCGGTTCGTCCACGATGTCGTCCACCCAGCGCGCGAACCCGTACAGCGCGTGCACCGCGGGCCGGCGCTCCGGCGGCAGGACCCTCGTCGCCGTGAAATAGGTGCGCCCGTGGCGCGCGTGCAGGTCGCGGCAGAGCAGGTAGTCCCCGCGCAGCCGGTCCGGGCCGATGCCGGCGGCGTCGAGTTCGGCGGTCGCGGCCCCCCTCATCGCCGCCCTCCCCCCGCCAGCACCCGCGCGGCGGCGAGCTTCCCGGAGATCAGCACGGTCGGCAGGCCCACGCCCGGTCTGGTCCCGCAGCCCGCCAGCACCGCGTTGGAGGTGCCGGGGACGGTGTTGCCCGGGCGGAAGGGCCCCGTCTGCGCGAAGGTGTGCGAGAGGGAGAACGGGGTGCCGTGGGCCAGCCCCTGGCGCGCCCAGTCCGCCGGGGTGACGAGGTGCTCGGTCCGGACCGAGGCGTCCAGGCCGTCGAGGCCCCGCTCCTCCAGCGTCCGCACCAGGCTGTCCCGGTAGCGCGGCCCCTCCCGGTCCCAGTCGACGTCCCCCGCGGCGAGGTTCGGGGCCGGGGCGAGCACGTAGAGCAGGTGCCGCCCCTCCGGCGCCAGCGCGGGGTCGGTGCGGGTGGGCTGGGTGACGAGCAGGGAGGGGTCGCTCATGGTGCGCCCCTCCCGGATGATCTCCGAGAAGGTGCTCTCCCAGGCCGCGCCGAAGGAGATGGTGTGGTGCCCCAGGGCGTCCCAGGTGCGGTCGGTGCCCAGGTGGAGCACGACGGCGGAGGGCGAGTGGCGGATCCGGACCGGGCGGCGGGGCTCGTGGCCGAGAAGGCGGTGGGCGGCCGGCAGGTCGGCGGTGAGCACGACGTGGTCGCAGGCCAGGCGATCGCCCCCCTCGGTGACCACGGCGGTGACACGGTCGCCGCTCCGCTCCAGCCGGGTGACGGCCTCCCCGTAGCGGACGGCGCCCCCGGCCTTCGTGAACGCCCCGGCCAGGGCGTCCCCGAGCGCGCGCATCCCTCCCCGGGGGAAGTACACCCCGGCGACGGTGTCCATGTAGGCGATGACGGCGTAGGCCGCCAGGGCGCGCTCCGGCGCCACCCCCGCGTACAGGGACTGGAAGGAGAAGATCCGCCGCAGGCGCTCGTCCCGGACGCGGCGCCCGACCGCCGGGGCCAGCCGGCCGAAGCCGCCCAGCGCCGCGAGCCGGACCAGGTCGGGCCGGACCAGGTCGAGCGGCGAGTCGCACCGCGCGTCGATGAACGAGCGCATCTCCACCCGGTACAGCCTCGTGAGCCAGTCCCGCAGCCGGAGGTAGCCCTCGGCCTCGCGCTCCCCGGCCACGCGCGCCACCTCGGCGGCCATGGCCTCGCGGTCGGTGTGCACGTCGATCACGGAGCCGTCGGCGAAGGCCGCCCGGTAGGCGGGGCTGAGCGGCACGAGGTCGAGCCTGTCCGCGGTGCTCTCGCCGACGGCGGCGAGCGCCTCGTCGAGGAGTTCGGGCATGGTGAGCACGGTGGGGCCGGTGTCGAGGCGGAAGCCGTCCAGGTCGAGCCGTCCGGCGCGCCCGCCCGGGTGCGGTTCGCGCTCCACGACGACGACCTCGCGCCCCGCCCCCCGCAGGTGCAGGGCGCAGGCCAGGCCGGAGAGCCCCGCGCCGACGACGACCACGCGTCCGGTCCCCGGGGCCGGTCCGCGTCCCGCCGCCCGGGTACGGCCGCTCATACCGGGTCCGTCCCGGTCCGGGCGGCGAGTCCGCGCAGGCCCTCCAGGACGGCGGGGTCCAGGTCGAGCCCGTCCAGCCTGCCGGCCCCCCGTGCCGCCAGCTCCCGGCACCGGCCCCGCACCAGGTCGCGGGCGCCGAGCCGCTCCAGGGCGTCGGCGACCTCGGCGGGGTCGGCGCCGGCTCCGACACGGGAGAGCAGGTCGCTCGCGGCTGCGTCCCCCCGCTCCCCGGCCAGCCGCACGCCGGCCGCGAGGAGGAGCGTGCACTTGCCCTCGCTGATGTCCTCGCCCACGGGTTTGCCCGTCCGGGCGGTGTCGCCGTAGACGCCCAGGAGGTCGTCCCTGAGCTGGAAGGCGGTTCCGACGTCCCGTCCGTAGCCGCGCAGGGCGTCCACCGTGGCCCCGTCCGCCCCGGCCATGGCCGCGCCGAGGTGGAGGGGGCGCTCGACGCTGTAGGACGCCGTCTTGAGCAGGTTCATGCGCAGCGCGGTCCCCTCGGAGCGGTCGCGTCCGGCCTGGGCGCGGACGTCGAGGAACTGGCCCGCCATGATCTCGGTGCGCAGGCCCCGCCAGACCGCCCGCGCCCCGCGCGGCCGGGACAGGCCGTCCAGCGCCTCCTCGAACATGTCGTCGGCCCAGACCAGCGCCAGGTCCCCCACCAGGACGGCGAGCGCCTCGCCGTACCGCCGGGGCTCTCCGCCGTACCCGTTCTCCTCGTGCTCCGCCATGTGGCGGGCGTGGACCGAGGGCCGGCCCCGGCGGGTCGGCGACCCGTCCATCACGTCGTCGTGGACGAGGGCGCAGGTCTGGATGAGCTCCAGGGCCCCGCAGGCCTGGAGGGCGGAGCGGGCCCGCTCCCCGCCGGGGTCCCCGCCGCCGGCCGTCCACCCCCACCAGGCCAGCAGGGACCGCATCCGCTTGCCCCCTGCGAGGGTGAAGCGGACGGTCTCGCCCGCCAGGTCGCGGCCGAACGCCGCGTCGATGCCCTCCGACTCGCGGAGCCGCCGGTGGAGGTAGCGGCGCAGGGCGTCCTCCAGCGCCGCGCGGTGTCCCCCGACCGCGGCGTCGTGGCCTTCTCTGTGGGTGTTCAGGAGCGGATTGACGGCTTCCTCCCGGGGTCGTGCCTCCGGACTTCCCGAAATGACTCGTATTCTGTGAATCTTGTTAAACGAAACACTTCCCGGGATGCGGCGTCCCAACCATGTCCGCCCCCGGGAACACGGCCGCCGACCGGGAGGGCCCCGGCACCGCGCCCCGTAGACTCACAGGGGAGATCGGACGAACCGATCACGCCAGCGCGAGAGAGAGACCATGGACGCCGTTCCGGCCGCACACTCCGACGGGCTCCTGGACGCCCGCGACGGGGATGCCGAGAGCCGGTCGCGAGGTGAACTCTACGAGTCCCTCCAGAGCGACGGGCAGCGACTCGCCGTGCGGCTGATCCGCCTGCTGCACCGCATGGCGGACAGCTCGGGCATGAACCCCACGGACTTCCAGTGCTACACGCTGCTGCGGGTCAGCGGTTCCATGACCCCCGGCGAGATCGCCGAGAGCCTCTGCCTGTCCACCGGCTCGGTGACCGGGGTCGTCGACCGGCTGGAGGCGCACGGGCTCGTGGAGCGCACCCGCCATCCGCGGGACCGGCGCAAGGTCGCCGTCCGGCTGACCGCGGGAGCCGAGCGCCTGGCCGCCTCCACCGCCCCCGGCATGCGCGCCGCGATGACCGCCCTGCACGCCGACTACACGCTGGAGGAGCTGACCGTGATCACGGACTGGCTGGACCGCGTGGGCACCACCCTGGACGGCCTCACCGAGAGCCGCGGGTAGCCGCCTCCCCCGGGCACCGCACACGACATGCCGGGGATGTCGTGGACCCCGGCGCCCCGGAAGCCTCCCCGAGCACCGCAGGATGACATGGGGTGACATATCACCTCACCATGCGCGATGACGCTCAAAACACCAACACTCCGCGATCACACGGTTCCTTTGCGCCGGTGCGCTCCGCCCCTACCATCCCACGGAAACACGTCCGTGGCCGGAGGAGCTGCAGAGACCGGCCAGTCAACGGCGCACCCGTCCCACCGGGGCCGGGAAGGAGCCACCCATCTCATCCCTACGCCAGTACATCCGACAACACACCAACCCCGCCGTCTTCGGTGTGTCCGGCCTCGTCATCATCGCCTTCGTCGTCGCGGGCATCGTGGCCACCGACCCCCTCCTGTCAGCGGCGACGGCCACGCGCGACTGGATCGGCGAGAAGCTCGGCTGGGTCTACGTCCTCGCGACGTCGCTCTTCCTCGGCATCGCGATCGTCCTCATGCTGAGCCGGTTCGGCTCCGTCCGGCTCGGCCCCGACGACTCCCGGCCCGAGTTCAACACCCTGGCGTGGTTCGCCATGCTCTTCACCACCGGCATGGGCATCGGCCTGGTGTTCTGGGGGGTCTCCGAGCCCATCCACCACCTGCACTCGCCCCGTGACGCGGAGTTCGTCACCCCGGAGGGGAGCCCCCCGCCCCCGGAGGCCGCGGGCGAGGCACTCGCCCTCAGCTACTTCCACTGGAGCTTCCACCCGTGGGCGATCTACATCGCCCTCGGCCTCTCCCTCGGCTACTTCGCCTTCCGCAAGGGCCTGCCGCTGCGCCCCGCGTCCGCCCTGTACCCCCTCCTGGGGGACAGGGCCTTCGGCTGGCCCGGCAACCTCGTGGACATCCTGGCCGTGTTCGGCACGATCTTCGGGCTGGCCACCTCCCTGGGCCTGGGCACCCTCCAGATCAACGGCGGCCTCAACCACGTCTTCGGCATCCCCTCGAACTCCCTGGTCCAGTCGGTGATCATCGTCGTGATCACGGCGATCGCCCTGCTGAGCGTGCTCTCCGGCATCGACAAGGGCATCCGCAGGCTCTCCGTCATCAACCTGTGGCTCGCGTTCGCGCTGCTGGTGATCGTCTTCCTGTTCGGGCCGAAGCTGTGGATCATCAGCATCACGACCACCGGGGCCGGGGAGTACCTCGGCAACCTCGTCCCCTGGAGCCTGTCCTTCCCCAGCCCCCTCGTGGACGAGCAGGCGGCGTCCTGGACGACGACCTGGCCCATCTTCTACTGGGGGTGGTGGATCTCCTGGGCCCCCTTCGTCGGCATCTTCCTCGCGCGCATCTCCTACGGGCGCACCATCCGCGAGTTCGTCCTGGGCGCGCTGTTCGCCCCCGTCCTCGTGTCCATCCTGTGGTTCGGCGTGTTCGGCGGGTCCGGGCTCTACTACGAGCTGTTCGGCGACGGCGGGCTCAACGAACTCGCGGAGGAGGACCGGGCCTTCCGCCTGATGGACCTGCTGCCCATGGGTGAGATCGTCGGGCTGGTCGTCTCCGTCCTCCTGATCCTCGTGGTGGCGGTCTTCTTCATCACCTCGTCCGACTCGGGATCGCTGGTCGTGGACACCCTCACCAGCGGCGGCGACCTGCACCCGGTCAAGGCTCAGCGCGCCTTCTGGGCCATCAGCGAGGGCGCGGTCACGCTGATCCTGCTGGTCCTGGGCGGCACCAACGCCCTGTCCGCCCTCCAGGCGGCCTCGGTCGTGACGGGGCTGCCCTTCGCGGTCATCCTGCTGTTCATGGTCTGGGGCCTGGTCAAGGGGCTGGCCTCCGAACCGAAACCGGGGGCGCCGAAACGGTCCCGGGCGGAGGACCGGGGCTCCCAGAGCCCCTCCCGCCCCGACTGACCCCCTCACCGCAAGCGAAGAGAGGAGGCCCCTGTGGCTCCCCGAAAGTTCAACAACCCGTTCCACGGCGTGGTGGACATGATCAGTGAGATGAACCGGATCTCCGACAGCATGTCCTCGCTGGAGAGCGGGCAGGCGGGCGACAAGGAGCGCGGCTACTCGGACGCGTGGAGTCCCCCGACCGACATCCTGGCCCGGGGGAACGACCTCGTGCTCCGGTGCGAGATCGCCGGGGTGCACGAGGAGGGCGTGTCGGTGAGCTTCAACGACGGCATCCTCAGCATCAGCGGAGAGCGCCACCGCGACGAGGACGACGTCGTCTACTACACGTCCGAGCGCTTCATGGGCACGTTCCGCCGGAGGGTCAGCCTGCCGGAGGGCGTCAAGGAGGAGGACATCGAGGCCTCCTACGCCGAGGGCCTGCTGGAGATCACGGTGCGCGGCGGGGCCAACGCCCGGGGCCCCAAGCGCATCACGGTGCGCAAGAGGGCGCCGAAGCGGCCCTGAGGCGGTGTCCGCGGCTCGTTCCGGGTTCGCGCCCGGCGGGCTCCCGCGGCTCCGCCCGCCGGTCCCGCCCCGCCGTGGCGGGGCGGGACCGCCCCGGCCCCCCTACGGGAGGCGGCACGGCGGGGAACCAGCGGCGGCGCACGCGGCCGGCCGCCCTTCCCTGCGGTCCCGGGCGCCGTACGGGCGGCGGGGAACGCGCAGACTCCGGGAACCGAACGGCCCGCGGATCCGACACCAGGGGTGGACGGCCGCGGGAGCGCGGCCCGGAACCTGGAGCGAACACCCGTGAACCCGACCCGTACGTGGGCCGCCACCGCCCTCCTCGCCCTCTCCCTGACCGCCTGCGGAGGTCCCGCGGCCTCTCCCGACGCCACCGGCGCCGCCGACGAGGACGCCCCCTCCACGGCCGCCGCCACCGCCGCCGACTCCTTCGGGGTCACCGACCCCTGGGTCAAGGCCGCCACCGCCGACGACGGCATGACCGCCGTCTTCGGTGAGATCACCAACGGCTCGGACGCGGAGGTCACCATCGTCTCCGCCTCCCACGACGCCGCCGACACCGTCGAACTGCACGAGGTCGTCACCGAGGGCGCGGACTCCACCATGCGCGAGAAGGACGGCGGGTTCGTCGTCCCCGCCGGGGGCGGTCTCCCCCTGGAGCCCGGCGCCGACCACATCATGCTCATGGACCTCACCCGTGACCTGGAGCCGGGTGACGAGACCACCGTGACCGTGGAGTTCTCCGACGGCTCCACCGCCGAGTTCACCGCGCCCGTGAAGGAGTACGCCGGGGCGAACGAGGAGTACGAGGGCGGCGGTCACGGGGACGGGGGCCACTGATGCCGGAACGCGGTGCGGGCGCGGGGCCGCTGAGCCGCCGCCGCCTGATCCTGGGCGGGGCGGCGGGCCTCGGCGCGGCGGGGATCGCCGGAGCCGCGGCCGCCACGTGGGCCGGCCGGTCGGAGGGCGGCCCCGACCCGGCCGCGGCCCCCCCGCTCCACGGCTCCAGGACCGTGCCCTTCCACGGCCCCCACCAGGCGGGGGTGGAGACCCCGCCCCAGGCGCACGGCACGTTCGTGGCGCTGGACCTGGGTCCGGAGGTCGACGCGGAGGGGGTCCGGCGGCTCATGCGGCTGCTCAGCGACGACGCCGCCCGCCTGGCCCGGGGCGAGCCCGCCCTGGCCGACACCGAGCCCGAGCTGGCGGAGGTCCCGGCCCGGCTCACCACCACGTTCGGGTTCGGACGGGGCCTGGTCGAACGCGTGGACCCCGGCGCCGTGCCGGACTGGCTGGAACCGCTGCCGGAGTTCGGCCACGACCGGCTCGACGCGGCGTGGGGCGAGGCGGACCTGCTGGTACAGGTGTGCGCGGACGATCCCCTCACGGTCTCGCACGCGGTGCGGATGCTCCTCAAGGACGCGCGGGCCTTCACCCGGCCCCGGTGGACCCAGAGCGGGTTCCGCCGGGCCCACGGGTCCCAGCCCGACGGCACGACCATGCGCAACCTGATGGGCCAGGTCGACGGCACCGTCAACCCCGAGCCGGGGACGGCGGACTTCGAGCACCTGGTGTGGGGCGGCGGCGGACCGGCGTGGCTGGAGGGCGGCACGGGGCTGGTGATCCGGCGTATCGCCACCCACCTGGACACGTGGGACGAACTGGACCGACCGGCCCGCGAGGCCGTCATCGGCCGCCGGCTGGACAGCGGCGCGCCCCTGACGGGCGCGTCCGAGCACGACGAGGTGGATCTGGCGGCCGTCGACGCCACCGGGCTGACGGTCGTCCCGGCGTTCGCCCACGTGCGCAGGGCGGTCACCGGCGACCCGGAGGAGCGGATCTTCCGCCGCGCCTACAACTACGACATGCGCGGGACGGGCGGGGAGGAGGCCGGTCTGCTGTTCGCGGCGTTCCAGGCCGATCCCGTGCGCCAGTTCGTGCCCATCCAGCGGAGCCTGGACGAACTCGACCTGCTCAACGAGTGGGTGACCGCCGTGGGCTCGGCCGTGTTCGCCGTCCCGCCCGGCTGCGAGGAGGGGGGATACGTGGGGCAGACCCTGCTGGAGGGCTGACCGGCGCCCCCGCCCCCCGTCCGCGGACGGGGGGCGGGGCGGGGGACGGGGCGCTCCCTAGAAGACCCGGTCCGCCTCGTACGGGCCGATCACGGCGAGGGCCCGCGGCCGCGACAGCAGCTCGGCCGCCACCTCGGCCACGTCCGTGCCGGACACCGCGTCGAACAGCGCCAGGTCCTCGTCGATCGAGTAGTGGCGCGGCTTGTTGAGCTCGTGCGAGAGCAGCCGCCCCATCCGCGCGTTGGTGCCCTCGCTGCCGAGGACCAGGGAGCCCTGGATCTGGCCCTTGGCCCGGGTCAGCTCCTCGGCGGTGATCCCCGAGGCCGCCACCTTCTCCAGCTCGTCGCGGCACACGCCGATGACCTCGTCGGCCTTCTCCGGCAGGCAGCCCGCGTAGATCTGGAACATGCCGGTGTCGGCGTAGCCGGTCTGGTACGCGTGCACCGAGTACGCCAGGCCGCGCTTCTCCCGCACCTCCTGGAACAGGCGGGACGACATGCCGCCGCCCAGGGCGGCGCTGAGCAGCCGCAGCGCGTGCCAGCGCGGGTCGGTCCTGGTGATGCCCTCCGAACCCAGGATGATGTGCGCCTGCTCGGTGTCGCGCGGCTGCACCACGGTGCCGCCGTTCGTGGCGACCGGACCGGCCCCCGCACGCGGGCGGGCGGGGCGGGCGTCGCCCGCCGCGGCCAGCTGGTCGGCGAACATCGCCCGGACCTGCTCCACCACCTGGTCGTGGTCCAGGCTCCCGGCCGCCGTCACGATCAGCTCCCCGGGCACGTACACGTCCCGGTACTGCTCGGCGATCCGGTCCCGGGGCAGGGCGCGGATGGTGTCGGTGGTGCCCAGGATCGGGCGGCCCAGCGGGGTGTCCCCGTAGAAGTGCGCCGCGAAGACGTCGTCCACCAGGTCGGCGGGCTCGTCCTCGTACATGGCGATCTCCTCCAGGATCACGCCCCGCTCCGTCTCCACCTCCCCCTCGTCCAGCACCGAGTTCGCGACCATGTCACCGACCACGTCGATGGCCAGCGGAAGGTCGCGGTCCAGCACCTTGGCGTAGTAGCAGGTGTGCTCCTTCGTGGTGTAGGCGTTGTGGTCGGCGCCCACACCGTCCAGCAGCGCGGAGATCTCCAGCGCCGACCGGGTCCGCGTCCCCTTGAACAGCAGGTGCTCCAGGAAGTGCGCCGACCCCGCGTGCGCGGAGTCCTCGTCGCGGGAGCCGGTGGTGGCCGAGATCCCGAACGCCGCGGACCGGCCACCCGGGATGTTCTCGGTGACCACGCGCAGGCCGCCGGGCAGGACCGTGCGGCGCACCAGGCCGGAACCGCCGTCGGGCTCCAGCAGCGTCACGGTCGTGCCCGGATCCTGCTCGGCGGCGATGGGGACAGAGCTCATGAATCCTTCTTCTTCGCGTCGGAACATCGGCGGCCGGGCCGCCGGGGGCCCAGCCGAGGATACGCGCCGGGGGCGGCCGCACCCGTGGTGCGACCGCCCCCGACACGCGTCAGTCAGGATCAGGTGTTCTCGGAACGCCCGCCCGAGCTGCGGCGGCGACGGCGACGGGGGGCGTCCCCGTCCTTGTCACCACCGTTGTCCTCGCCCTCGGGGGCCGTGTCGGCCTCGACCTCGGCCTCGACCGCCGGGGCGGCGGAGGCGGCCTCGGCCTCGACGACCTCGACCGGGACGAGCGAGAGCTTGCCGCGGTCGTCGATCTCGCGGATCTCGACCTGGATCTTCTCGCCGATGCCCATGACGTCGTCGAGGTTCTCGATCCGCTTGCCGCCGTGCAGCTTGCGGATCTGCGAGATGTGCAGCAGGCCGTCCTTGCCGGGCAGCAGCGACACGAACGCGCCGAACGTCGTGGTCTTGACGACGGTACCCAGGTACCGGTCGCCCACCTCGGGCATCGTCGGGTTCGCGATCTGGTTGATCGTGTCCCGGGCGGCCTCGGCGGACGGGCCGTCGGTGGCACCGATGTAGATGGTGCCGTCGTCCTCGATCGTGATCTCGGCGCCGGTGTCGTCCTGGATCGAGTTGATCATCTTGCCCTTCGGGCCGATGACCTCTCCGATCTTGTCCACCGGGACCTTGACGGTGAGGATGCGCGGAGCGTTCGGGCTCATCTCGGCCGGACGCTCGATCGCCTCCTGCATCACGTCGAGGATGGCCAGGCGGGCGCCGCGGGCCTGCTGGAGCGCGAGCGCCAGCTGCTCGGCGGGGATGCCGTCGAGCTTGGTGTCCAGCTGCAGGGCCGTGATGAGGTCACGGGTGCCGGCGACCTTGAAGTCCATGTCGCCCATGGCGTCCTCGGCGCCCAGGATGTCGGTGAGGGTGACGTACTCGTCGCCCTCGCTGATCAGTCCCATGGCGATGCCCGACACCATCTCCTTGAGGGGCACGCCGGCCGCCATCAGGGACATGGTGGACGCGCAGACCGAACCCATCGAGGTGGAGCCGTTGGACCCGAGGGCCTCGGACACCTGGCGGATGGCGTAGGGGAACTCCTCGCGCGCCGGCAGCACCGGGAGCAGGGCGCGCTCGGCAAGGGCGCCGTGCCCGATCTCGCGCCGCTTGGGCGAGCCCACCCGGCCGGTCTCACCGGTGGAGTAGGGCGGGAAGTTGTAGTTGTGCATGTAGCGCTTGGTCTTGTCCGGGTTGAGCGTGTCAACCATCTGCTCCATGCGCAGCATGTTGAGCGTGGTGACACCCAGGATCTGGGTCTCGCCGCGCTCGAAGAGGGCGGAGCCGTGCACCCGCGGGAGGACGCCGACCTCGGCGCTCAGCCCGCGGATGTCCTTGGGGCCGCGGCCGTCGATGCGGACCTTCTCGCGCAGGACGCGCTCGCGCATGACCTGCTTGCTGAGCGAGCGGAAGGCGGCGCCGACCTCCTTCTCGCGACCCTCGAAGTCCTCCGCCAGCTTCTCGCCGGCGATGGCCTTGACGCGGTCCAGCTCGGCCTCGCGGTCCTGCTTGTCCGCGATGGTGAGCGCCTTGGAGAGCTCGTCGCGGACGGCGGCCTCGACGGCCGCGTACGCGTCGTCCTCGTAGTCGAGGAAGATCGGGAACTCGGTGACCTCGCGGCTCGCCTGGTCGGCGACGGCCTGCTGGGCCTTGCACAGCACCTTGATGAAGGGCTTGGCGGCCTCGAGGCCCTCGGAGACGGACTGCTCGTTGGGGCCGACGGCGCCCTCGGCGACCAGCTTCAGCGTCCGGGTGGTGGACTCGGCCTCCACCATCATGATCGCCACGTCGCCGTCCTCCAGGACGCGACCGGCGACCACCATGTCGAAGGTGGCGCCCTCCAGCTCGGCGTGGGTCGGGAAGCCCACCCACTGGCCGTCGATCAGGGCGACGCGCACGCCGCCGATCGGGCCCGAGAAGGGGATGCCGGAGATCTGCGTGGACATCGAGGCCGCGTTGATGGCGACGACGTCGTACAGGTGCTCGGGGTGCAGGGCCAGGATCGTCTCGACGATCTGGATCTCGTTGCGCAGGCCCTTGCGGAACGACGGGCGCAGCGGCCGGTCGATCAGGCGGCAGGTGAGGATGGCGTCCTCGGAGGGACGTCCCTCGCGCCGGAAGAACGAGCCGGGGATGCGGCCCGCGGCGTACATGCGCTCCTCGACGTCCACCGTCAGGGGGAAGAAGTCGAGGTTCTCCTTGGGACGCTTCGAGGCGGTGGTGGCCGACAGGACGACGGTCTCGTCGTCCAGGTAGACCGTCGCCGATCCGGCGGCCTGGCGGGCCAGGCGACCGGTCTCGAAGCGGATGGTACGGGAGCCGAACTTGCCGTTGTCGATGACGGCTTCGGCCGAGTAAACGCCCTCCATGGGCGACCTCCTACTACTACACGTGTTCGCGTTCGTCGCGCCGGGCACGGGCGTGCCCCGGGCGCTTCGTTGTTCGTTTCCCGCGTCCGTGCCCCGGAGTTGATGACGGCCGGTCATCGATCGAAGCCCACGGCACGCCTGGGAGGCGCTGTCCGGGGACCACTACCGAGGACCGGCCTCGACTCTGGTGCCGAGGGAGGGGCGCGGGTGATCTCTGTGAAATTAGGCGGGCGGCGGTCTGTGACCGCCGTCGCGTCACACCTTACTAACAAAGCGGGAGCGGCCGAAGCCACTCCCGCCGTTCACACCTAGCGGCGCAGGCCCAGACGCTCGATCAGCGAGCGGTAGCGGGTGATGTCCTGCTTGGCGATGTACTTGAGGAGGCGGCGGCGACGACCGACCATCAGGAGCAGGCCACGACGGCTGTGGTGGTCGTGCTTGTGGTCCTTGAGGTGCTCGGTCAGCTCGGTGATGCGGTGCGTGAGCAGCGCGACCTGGACCTCGGGGGAACCGGTGTCACCCTCGGTGGTGGCGTACTCGGCGATGATCTTCTCTTTGGTGGCGGTGTCGATCGACACGTCGCTCCTTCGCTGGAAAGTCGGCACGCAGGGCGGATCCCGATACGTGACGGGGATCAGACGCGGTGACCGCGCGTGCGAACAGTCACCGTCGCGTGTGGTGCGCGCGGCCCTCCGCCGACGGCGTGGGCGCACCGCGCTCCCCACGGGTCGGTTCACCGGATCGTGACCGTCCGCGAGGCACACGTGGACGAACCCACCCTACCGCAGAGCACGAGGTGACGGGGCTGACCCGCGGGTGCGCCCCGTCTCCCCGCGCCCCGGTCAGGCCGCGCCGAGGACCTCGCGGCACCGGTCCACGTCCCGGCGCATGGCCACGATGAGCTCCTCGATGCTGTCGAAGCGCTCCTGGCCGCGGATGCGCGCGGTGAAGTCCACGGTCATCCGGACCCCGTACAGCTCCAGGTCGTCGCGGTCCAGGGCGTAGGACTCCACGGTCCGCTCCGCGCCGTCGAACGTGGGGTTGGTGCCCACGGAGATCGCGGCCGGCCAGCGCGTCTCGTGGCCGGCCACCGGCGTGACACGGCTCAGCCAGCCCGCGTAGACACCGTCTCCGGGGACCGCCGTGCCGGGCAGCAGGTCCATGTTGGCGGTGGGGAACCCCAGCAGCTCGCGTCCGCGCGCCGCCCCGTGGACGATCTCCCCCTCGACCCGGTGCGGGCGGCCGAGCAGCCCGGCCGCCTCGGCCACGGCCCCCTCGGCGAGCAGTGCGCGCACCCGCGTCGAGGTGATCGCCTCGCCGTCCGCGACGAGGGCGACCCCGTACGCGGTGAAGCCGAACCCGGCCCCGAGCGCGGCCAGCGCGGCGACGTCGCCCGCGGCGCGGTGCCCGAACCGGAAGTCCTCCCCCACGACCACGGCCGCGGCGTGCAGCCGGTCGACCAGCACCCGGCGCACGAACTCCTCGGGGGCGAGCGAGGACAGGTCCTTGGTGAACCCCAGGACGCACACGGCGTCGGCGCCGTACTCCCCGAGCAGCTCCACCCTCCGCTCCAGCGGGGTCAGCACCGGCGGGGCGGTCCCCGTCAGCACGGCCCGGGGGTGCGGGTCGAAGGTGACCACGACGACCGGGAGCCCGAGTTCGCGGCCGCGACCGACGGCGGCCTCCAGGATGGCCCGGTGGCCCCGGTGCACCCCGTCGAACACGCCGACCGCCACCACGGAGCGCCCCTGCCCGGAGGGGATGCCCTCCAGCCCGTCCCATCGCCGCACGTCCGGCTCCCCTGCTCGTCGTTCCTCATGGCTCCGCGCCGGGCCCCGCCGCCGGGGGCCGCGGGGCTTTCCGGAACCAAGGGTGCCACGCCGGGCGCACCGGCACCGACAGACCGGGGGTGTGGCCCGGCACACTCCCCCGCCGCGGAGGCGCCGCCCTTCTCAGCGACCACCCGAGCAGTGGTACGCGTCGGCCCTGCCCCGGATGTCGAGCACGGTGACCCGGCGCGCGGCCTCCTCGATCCGGTACCGCACGCGGTAGGAGGAGCGCCTGGCCACCCGTTGCCCGGTGAAGGGGGCGTTCAGGGGTTTTCCCACGGCGCGGGGTTTCGTTCCGAGGTCACCGTCGACCAGCGCCCGGACCGCCGAGGCGATCTTGAGGGGGAGTCCGTCGGTGAGCGCCCGTCGCGCCGGTCGCGCGAGCACGAGGGCGTAGCGATCGCTCACCCGTTGTCCTCCCGACGGACCCTCTCGCGCATCAGGTCAGCCATCTCCGCCGCCGTCGTCACGTCACCGGCCTCCAGGGACTCCTCGGCCTCCTGCAGCCTCCGCTGCTCCTCGGGGCTGTCCAGGAGGGCGAAGGTCTCCGTCATCGACTCGTAGTCGTCCACGGAGATCACCACGACGCTGGGCCTGCCGTTGCGGGTGATGGTGACGGCGTCGTGGGTTCTCTCGACCTCGTCGACGATCGTGGACAGGTGGTTCCTGGCTTCCGCCAGCGGCATCGTCGTCATGGCGTCAGTGCTGGCCAACAGGCCATGAGCTGTACATGATTCACGCCAGAATTCCCTGTTTCGTGCCTTCCTGCTGTCCCAGCCGATGCACCGGGTGGTGCGCGGGGAACTGGAGGAAGCGGGGCTGCGGCGGACGTGAGGGCCCGTGCGCGGCGCGTCCGCGCGGTGCGCCGCCCCGCCGCCGGCAGAGCGGGGTTGGCACACGCCTCCGCCACCGCTAACGTGCCCGGATGGCGATGATCGACACGGGAGACACCCGGCTCGCGTACGACGAGGCCGGCTCCGGGCCGGCGATCGTGTTCGTGCACGCCGGGGTCGGTGACCGGCGCATGTGGGACCACCAGTTCGCCGCCTTCTCGCGAACCCACCGGGTGGTCCGGTACGACTGGCGGGGCCACGGCGGTTCGGCCGACCACGAGGGGCCCGTCACCCACCACGAGGACCTGCTCGCCCTCATGGACGGGCTCGGCATCGGGCGCGCGACCCTCGTGGGCGCCTCCTACGGCGGCGCCTGCTGCGCGGACGCCGCGCTGGCCGCGCCCGACCGGGTCGAGTCCCTGGCCCTGGTGTGTCCGGGCCTCTCGGGGCACGAGTGGCCCGAGGTGTTCGTCCGCGAGTCGCGGAAGATGGTCCTGGCCGCCGTCCCCCACGAGCGCCTGGAGGTGTACGCCGCCGGACGCGCGGAGCCCGACCCCGCGGACGTCGCCGCGATGGCGCAGGCCCAGGCCCGCTTCATGGTGCTGGGCCCCGGACGGGACCCCGAGGACATGCCGCCCGAGGCGTGGGACACGGTCCTCCTGATGCTGCGGGAGCTGTTCGCCCGCCGGTGGTCCGGGCCCGCCCTCACCACCCGTTGGCCCGGCAGGCCGTCCAAGGAGCGGCTCGGCGAGATCGCCGCGCCCGCGCTCGTGGTGAAGGGCCTGTCGGAGCCCGGCCCCGTCCGGGAGGTGGCCGACCTGTACGCCGAGGGGATCCCCGGGGCACGCCTGCTGGAGATGCCGGAGACCGGACACCTTCCGTCCGTCGAGCGCCCGGCGGAGCTGACCGCCGCCCTCGCGGACTTCCTCGGCGTGTCCTGAGGCGCCCGGAGGGTCAGGCCGGCTCGAACACCACCAGGGGCTTCATGTGGTCCCTGCGGTTCTCCCCCAGCGCGATCACCCGGCCGTCGGGGGCGAACATGCCGACCGGCCCGGGGCCGAGCGAGCTCGGCCCGATCCGGTTCCCGTTCCGGACCAGGCGGGTCTCGTCGTCGGTGAGCATGCGCACCGGGAAGGCCACCGCGACCGCGCGGGCCAGCGGCACCTGCGTGAACTCCGCGGCCAGCTGGTCGAGCGTGCGGGCCTGCGACAGGTCGTAGGGCCCCACCCGCGTACGGCGCAGCGCGGTCAGGTGGCCTCCCACGCCCAGGTCCTCGCCCATGTCCCGGGCGAGTGCGCGGATGTAGGTGCCGCTGGAGCACGTGACGGAGGCGTCCACGTCCACGAAGACGCCGTCGGCGTCCTCCACCCTGCGGACGGCGGTGACCTCGAACCGCGCCACGGTGACCGCGCGGGGCCGGAGCACGACCTCCTTGCCCTCACGCGCCGACTTGTAGGCGCGCTTGCCGCCCACCTTGATCGCGCTGACCTGCGGCGGGACCTGCTGGATCTCACCGGTCAGCCGGGCGACCGCCGCGTGCACGGCCTCGTCCCCGACCTCCGAGGCGTCGACCCGCACACCGGGCTCCCCCTCCGCGTCGTCGGTGTTGGTCACCAGGCCCAGCCGGATGGTCGCCGCGTACTCCTTCTCGGTCAGCGTCAGGTGGCCGAGGAGCTTGGTGCCCTTCTCGATCCCCAGCACGAGGACCCCCGTGGCCATCGGGTCGAGGGTGCCCGCGTGGCCGACCCGGCGCGTGCGTGCCAGCCCGCGCGTCTTGGCGACCACGTCGTGCGAGGTCCAGTCGGCGGGCTTGTCGACGACGACGACGCCGCTCTCGGCCATGGCTCTCCTCGGAGCTTCTGGAGGGAAGGGGACGGCGGCGGCGCGACCGCGCCGCCGCCGGTGGTGCTGGAACGGGGAGGGAGGCTACTCGTCCTCGTCCTCGTCGTCCTCGCGGGGCGCCTTGTACGGGTCGGCCTCTCCCGCGTGCTTGGCGCCGGTCGCCTTCTCGGCCACCTCGGCGTCGGACTGGCGCGCCTTGACCAGCAGTTCCTCGATGTGCTGGGCGTTCTCCTGGACCTCGTCGATGACGAAGGCCAGGCTCGGCGTGTGCCGGATACCGGTCTGGCGCCCCACCTCGCTGCGGATGACGCCCTTGGCGCTCTCCAGAGCGGCGGCGGAGGCGGCCTTCTCCTCCGGGCTGCCGAACACCGTGTAGTACACCGTGGCGTCCCGCAGGTCGGCGGTGATGCGCGCGTCGGTCACGGTGACGAATCCCAGGCGCGGGTCCTTGATCCTCCGGTCCAGCATCTCGGCGACGATGCGCTGGATGCGGTCGGCGATCTTCCGCGCGCGTGCGGCGTCAACCATCGTCAGTCTTCCTCTTCGTTGAAGAGCCGCTGCCTGGCGGAGAGCAGCTCCAGTTCGGGACGTCCCGCGACGAAACGTTCGCAGGTGTCCATCAGGTCACGGGCGTGCGCCGCCGTCGGCGCGACCACCGCCACGCCGACCTTGGCCCGTCGGTACAGGTCGTGGTCCCCGACCTCGGCCACCGAGACGGAGAACTTGCGGCGCAGTTCGGCGATCACCGGCCGGACCAGCGAGCGCTTCTGTTTGAGCGAGTGGACGTCACCGAGAAGGACGTCCAGGGTCAGCGACCCGACGTACAAATGATCACCTGTGGTGTTGTGGGGAAAGAGTGTGGGACCCCGGCCACACGGCCGGGGCCCCTTCGGATCAGACTCCGCGAGGGTCAGTCGCGGGACTTCTCCTGCATCTCGTAGGTCTCGATGACGTCAGCGATACGGATGTCGTTGTAGCCGACACCGATACCGCACTCGAAGCCCTCGCGGACCTCGGTCGCGTCGTCCTTGAACCGTCGCAGGGACTCCACGGTGAGGTTCTCGGAGATGACAACCCCTTCGCGGATGATCCGTGCCTTGGTGTTGCGGCGGATGAGGCCGCTACGGACGATCGAGCCCGCGATGTTGCCGATCTTCGGAACCTTGAAGACCTCGCGGACCTCGGCGCTGCCGAGCTGGACTTCCTCGTAGACCGGCTTGAGGAGGCCCTTGACCGCGGCCTCGACCTCGTCGATGGCCTGGTAGATCACCGAGTAGTACCGGATGTCGACGCCCATGCGATCGGCCAGCTCGCTGTTCTTGCCCTCGGGCCGAACGTTGAAGCCGATGATGATCGCGTCGGCGGACGACGCCAGGTTGATGTCGTTCTGCGTGATCGCACCGACACCGCGGCCGATGACGCGGATGTTGACCTCGTCGCCACCCGAGTCGATCTTGAGGAGCGACTCCTCCAGCGCCTCGACCGAACCGGACATGTCGCCCTTGATGAGGAGGAGCAGCTCGGAGCGCTCACCCTCCTTGAGGGCGTCCTGCCAGGTCTCGAACGTGACGCGGCGGGCCGAACGCGCCTGCTGGGCGAAGCGCTCGCGCGCCTCGCGCTGCTGGGCGATCTGACGTGCCACCCGGTCGTCCTTGACGACCAGGAAGCTGTCGCCGGCGCTGGGAACGTTGGTCAGACCCACCACCTGCACCGGACGGGACGGCTCGGCGCTCTGCACGTTGTTGCCGTGCTCGTCGAGCATGGCGCGCACGCGGCCGTAGGCGTCGCCGCAGACGATCGAGTCGCCGACGTTGAGCGTGCCCCTCTGGACCAGCACCGTGGCCATGGAACCGCGACCGCGGTCCAGGTAGGCCTCGATGGCCAGACCCTGGGCGTCCATGTCCGGGTTGGCGGTCAGGTCGAGCGAGGCGTCGGAGGTCAGCACGATCGACTCGAGCAGGCCGTCGATGTTGTCGCCCTTGAGCGCGGAGATGTCCACGAACTGGACGTCGCCGCCGTACTCCTCGGCGACCAGGCCGTACTCGGTGAGCTGCGCACGGACCCGCTGCGGGTCGGCGCCCTCGACGTCGATCTTGTTGACCGCGACCACGATCGGCACCTCGGCCGCCTTGGCGTGGTCGATGGCCTCGGCCGTCTGCGGCTTGACGCCGTCGTCGGCCGCGACCACCAGGACCGCGATGTCGGTGACCTTCGCACCGCGGGCACGCATGGCGGTGAACGCCTCGTGGCCCGGGGTGTCGATGAAGGTGAGCCTGCGCTCCTCGCCGTCCACCTCGGTGGCGACCTGGTAGGCGCCGATGTGCTGGGTGATACCGCCGGCCTCGCCGCTGACGACGTTGGTCTTGCGGATGGTGTCCAGCAGTCGGGTCTTACCGTGGTCGACGTGGCCCATGACGGTGACCACGGGCGGACGGGGACGCAGGTCCTCGGCCGTGCCGTCGTCCTCGCCGAACTCGATGGAGAAGGACTCCAGCAGCTCGCGGTCCTCGTCCTCGGGACTGACGACCTCGATGCGGTAGCTGAGCTCCTCGCCCAGCAGCTGGAGCGACTCGTCGGGCAGCGACTGGGTCGCGGTGACCATCTCACCCAGGTGCATCATGACCTGGACGAGCGACGCCGGGTTGACGTCGATCTTGTCGCCGAAGTCCGACAGCGAGGCGCCGCGGGACAGGCGGATGACCTGGTTGTTGCCGCTCGGGATCTTGACGCCGCCGAAGGACGGTGCCTGGAGGTCGTTGAACTCCTGGCGCCGCTGCTTCTTGGACTTGCGGGCACGCCCGGGACGACCGCCCGGACGGCCGAACGCACCGGCGGTTCCGCCGCCGCGACCGCGACCGCCGCCGCCGGGGCGACCGCCGAAGCCGCCGGGACGACCGCCGCCGGCACCGCCGCCGCCACCGGGACGCGGACCCGCACCCGCGGGGGCTCCCCCGCGACCGCGGCCACCGCCGCCACCGCCGGGACGACCGCCGCCGGCACCGCCGCGACCGCCGCCCGCGGGCGAGGCCGGACGGGACGAGGGCATGTTCATGGGACTGGGACGCGGACCGCCGGGACGGGGTCCGCCGGCGCCGCCGCCGGGACGCGGAGGTCCGCCTGCGGCACCGCCCGGACGCGGAGCGCCCGCGGCGCCGCCGGGACGCGGGGCGCGCTGGTCGCCGCCGCCCTGCGGGCCGGGACGCGGACCCGGACGGGGACCGCCCGGACGCGGAGCGCCGGCGCCGGGAGCGGCACCGGGACGCGGCGCGGGCTTGGAGCCCATGCCGGAGGCGTTGGACGCGAACGGGTTGTTGCCCGGACGCGGACCGGACGTGCGCGGGCCCGGACGGGCGCCGCCGCGCTCGGGACGCTCGCCCCGCTGGGGACGCTCGCCGCGCTCGGGACGCTCACCGCGCTCGGGACGGTCGCCCCGCGGGGGGCGCTCGCCGCGCTCGGGACGTGCGCCCTCGGGACGTGCGCCTTCAGGACGTCCACCCTCGGGACGCCCGCCCTCGGGGCGGGGCTCCTCGGAGCGCACGCCCTCGGGCCGGCCTGCCGGACCACCGGGCTTGGGCGCACCGCCGGGGCGGGCACCCGCTTCGCCGCGGGGGGCCTTGGGGCCGGGCTTGGGCGCACCGGGACGCGGGGCGGACTCGCCCTGCGCTGCCGACGGCTTGGGCGCGGCCGGACCCGGCTTCGGGCCGGGCTTGGGAGCGGGCCCCGGCTTGGGGGCCGCACCCGGCTCGGACGCGGCGCGGGGGCCGGGCTTGGGAGCCGAGCCCTTCCTGCCGCCGTCGGAACCGTTGTTGAAGGCTTCTTGGAGGCGTCGCACGACGGGGGCCTCTATCGTCGAGGACGCCGAACGGACGAATTCGCCCATCTCGTTGAGCTTGGCCAGCACGGCCTTGCTCTCTACACCGAACTCCTTGGCGAGTTCGTACACCCGGACCTTCGCCACTACTCTCCTTCAGCTTCGGTCCGGGACATGGGCTTGTGCCGGACCGTCGTTAGCTCGAGTTACTCATCGCTGCGTACTCATCAGGCGCTCATCGCAATCTCGACCTGCTTCCTCATCGCTACACAACAATGGGTCGGTACTCGCGTGCCGACACAGCACTGGTACGCCGACCTCGGTTATGACAACCCGGAGACCGGCCCAGACATTCCAACCCTATCGGGAGCGGTAACCCTATCCGCCACGAGGGGCGGCATCGAGCAGGGCCTCTACGGGTGAGAGGTCCCACCCGGCGTCACCCGCTCCCCTCCGGTAGGCGCGGGACCATACCCTGCGACGCTCGGCGAGCTCGAGGCACCGCCGGTCGTCGTGCAGGTAGGCGCCACGCCCCGGACGTCGACCCCGGGTGTCGGGCATGATGGCCGTGCCCACAGCCACCAGCCGCACGAGGTCGGACTGGACTGCCCGAGACCGGCACCCCACGCATGTGCGCACAGGGCCGTCGGGACCGTCTCCGGCCACCATATCGCGTCGGGGCATCGCCGCGACCCGATTAACCGGCCGCGGCGGCGTCGTCGCCGTCGGTTCCGTCACCGTCGGCGGGACCGCCGGCGGGTTCGGCGTCGGAGCGGATGTCGATGCGCCAACCGGTCAGACGGGCGGCGAGGCGGGCGTTCTGGCCCTCCTTGCCGATCGCCAGGGACTGCTGGTAGTCGGGCACGACGACCCGCGCGACACGCGCGGCCATGTCGAGGATTTCCACGGAGTTGACCCGCGCCGGGGACAGGGCGTTGGCCACGAACGCGGCCGGGTCGTCGGAGAAGTCGACGATGTCGATCTTCTCTCCGTGCAGTTCCGCCATCACGTTGCGGACACGGCTGCCGAGCGGACCGATGCAGGCGCCCTTGGCGTTGACCCCGCCCCGGTGCGACCGGACGGCCATCTTGGTGCGGTGGCCCGCCTCCCGGGCGATCGCCGAGATCTCGACGGTGCCGTCGGCGATCTCGGGCACCTCCAGCTCGAAGAGCTTGCGCACCAGGTTGGGGTGGGTGCGCGAGAGGGTGACCGACGGACCCCGGTGGCCCTTGCGGACCTGGACCACGTAGGCGCGCAGCCGCTCCCCGTGGGTGTAGGTCTCGGTGGGGACCTGCTCCTGCGGGGGCAGGACCGCTTCGAGCTTGCCGAGGTCGACCAGCACGTTCCGGGGGTCCTTGCCCTGCTGGATGATGCCGGAGACGATGTCGTGCTCCCGCCCGGCGAACTCGCCCAGGGTGAGCTCGTCCTCGGCGTCCCGCAGGCGCTGGAGGATGACCTGCTTGGCGGTGGAGGTCGCGATGCGGCCGAAGCCGGACGGGGTGCCGTCGAACTCGCCGACGACCTCGCCCTCCTCGTCCGTCTCGGACACCCACACGGTCACGTGGCCGGTCGAGCGGTTGAGCTCGACCCTGGCCTTCTTGTCGGGTCCCTCTTCGCGGTGGTAGGCGATCAGAAGCGCGTCCTCGATGGCCTTGGCCACCAGCTCGACCGCGATGTCCTTCTCGCGCTCCAGGCTGCGCAGGACACTCATGTCAATATCCACGGGGCTCCCCCTCTAGTCCGCCGCGTCGGTGTCGGCTTCGCGACGGAATTCCACCTGGACCCTGCCCGGGCCGAGCTCGGCGTGGGCGAGGGTGCGGGGCCGGCCCTCGACGTCGAGGGTGACCCCCTCGTCGTCGGCGTCGGTGACCCGGCCGGTGACGTCGCCGCCCCCGGCGAGGGCGGCCTTCACCAGCCGTCCACGGGAGCGCCGCCAGTGGCGCGGCTGCGTCAGCGGACGGTCCACCCCGGGCGAGGTGACCTCCAGGACGTAGGGCAGCTCGCCCATGACGTCGGAGGCGTCCAGCGCGGCGTTGACCTCCTGGCTGACCTCGCCGACCCGGTCCAGGTCCACCCCGTCGTCGGAGTCGACGACGACGCGCAGGACCCGGCGCTTGCCCGCCGGTGTCAGCTCGACGGCCTCCAGGTCCAGTCCGGCCTCGGCCAGTACCGGCTCCAGCAGCTCGGCGATGCGCTCTTCGCGTGCCTGCGCTCCCATGTGGTGCCTGCCCCTCCAGCGGAGAAATCCCGCCCGCTCGGCCTCGGGCCGGTGTACGGGGCGGTCCAGCTCTGTACGTAGTCTGCGACTGAACGGTCCGCCCCCTGAGGGACGCGGACCGACCGCGCGTCGCGTGCGACGGCGGTTGTGCTGCAAGGGTATCCACACCCGGGCGTCCTCCAGGTCGCCGTCGGTGCCGGGGAGGCGCCGCGGAGTGGCCCCGGGAGGCGGGAAAGCCCGCGTGGAGGGGTGTGTCGGCCCGGGCCGGGCCCCGCGCGGACCGTGGAAAGATGGGGCCGTGGCCGTCCCGGACGGCCGTCGTGCCGGCGAGGGACGGCACGGGGCACGGAAGGAGAGCACGTGGGCCAGGTGAACGGCTGCGTCAGCCGCCGCACGGTGCTGGGCGCTGCGGTGGCCGGAGCGGCGGTCGCGGGTCTGGCCGGGTGCGGCGAGGCGGAGTGGTACCCCGCGGACGTGACCCCGGACGAGTACGTGCTCCGGTCGGTGATCCGGGAGAAGGAGCGGACGGTGTCCCTCTACGAGGCCGCGATCGCTGGCGGGACGGGGCCGGCGGACCTGCTGGAGCGGCTGCTGGAGCACCACCTGACCCATGTGGACGCGCTCGTGGAGTCGCTCCCCGAGGGCGCCTCCCCCACACCTCCCGCCGACCCGGCCGGGGGCGGGGAAACCCCTCCGGAGGGCGGGCCCGTGCCCGGCGGGGTGCTGGACACCGCGGGGCTGCGCCTGCTGGAGTCGGCCGCGACGAGTGCGCGCCTCGACCAGGCCGCGGCCGTGTCCGACCCCGGCCTGGCCCAGCTGATCAGCGGCATCGGCGCCTGCGAGGCAGGACACGCGTACCTTCTGGCCCGGGCCTAGGCCCGGCCTTCCCGCACGGCATCCACGAACCTGAAGGCGGTACTGGTGAGCGAGAGTCCCGTGTCCACCCCGGGCGGGGCGGACCCCGGCGCGGACCCCGGCCCCGACGCGCTGGCCGAGGCGCTGAGCGCGGAGCACGCGGCGGTGTACGGGTACGAGTTCGTCGGCGGTGCCGCCGGGGACCGGGACCGGCGCGAGCGCGCCCTGGAGGCCGCCCAGCAGCACAAGGCCCTGCGTGACGCGCTGCGTGCGGCGGCGGTGGAACGCGGCTTCGGGGCGCCCTCGGCGCTGGCGACGTATCCCCTGCCGGAGGGGCGCGACGACGACGGCTTCGACGCCTTCGCGGTCGGGCTGGAGGAGACGGCGGCGCGTGCGTACCTGTGGCTGACGGCGTCGGGCGACGCCGGTCTGCGGTCGAGGGCCGCGCGCGCCCTCCAGGAGACGACGCTGCGGGGCCTGGAGTGGGGCGGGGAGCTGGACGCCCTCCCCGGCTTCGAGACCGCCTGACGGGAGCACGCGCGAGGGGCCGGGGATCTGCTCCCCGGCCCCTCGACCCCGGTCGTCCCGGCCGCCGCCCGCGGGGCGGGAGCCCCTGGGCGTGTCCGGGCGGCGCCCGCCGGGCGCGCCCTAGCCGCGGCAGGCGGCGACGGTGCGGTCCACGATCTCGGCCAGGGCGACCTCCTCGCGGTCGCCGGTGGCGCGGTCCCGCAGCTCCACCAGGCCGTCCTTGAGCCCGCGGCCGATGATGACACCGGTCGGGATGCCGAGCAGTTCGGAGTCGGTGAACTTGACGCCCGGCGAGACGCCCTTGCGGTCGTCCACGAGGACGCGCAGTCCGCGTGCCTCCAGCTCCGCGCCGATCCGCAGGGCCTCCTCGATCTGCTCGCCCTTGCCGGTCCCGACCACGTGCACGTCGGCGGGCGCGATGGCGCGCGGCCAGACGATGCCCTTGTCGTCGTGGGACTGCTCGACGACGCAGGCGACGGCGCGCGAGACGCCGATCCCGTAGGAGCCCATGGTGATGCGCCTGGGCTTGCCGTCGGCTCCGAGGGCGTCCACCTGGAAGGAGTCGGTGTACTTGCGGCCGAGCTGGAAGATGTGGCCGATCTCGATGCCGCGCGAGGTGTACAGCGTGCCCCGCCCGTCGGGCGAGGGGTCGCCGTCGCGGACCTCGGCGACGTCGATGACGCCGTCCGGGGTGAAGTCGCGCCCGGCCACCAGGCCGATGACGTGGTGGTCGGCCCTGTCCGCGCCGGTCACCCACGCGGTGCCGGTGACCACGCGCGGGTCGACCAGGTAGCGGACCTTGTTGTCCAGCAGGGCGAGGGGGCCGATGTAGCCCTTGGCCAGGAAGGGGTTGGCCGCGAAGTCGGCCTCGTCCAGGAGCGCGACCTCGGTGGGCTCCAGTGCGGCCTCCAGGCGCTTGAGGTCGACCTCGCGGTCGCCGGGCAGGCCGATGGCCAGCAGCTTCCACTCCTCGGCGCCGGGCTCGCGGGTCTTGACGAGGAGGTTCTTGAGGGTGTCGGCCTCGCTGAAGTCGCGGCCCAGCCCGGCCCCGTTGAGGAAGTCCACCAGCGTCTGGATGGTCGCGGTGCCCGGGGTGTGGTGCACCACCGCCTCGGGCAGCCCCTCGACGGGCAGCGCCGGGGGCGCCGGGGTGGCGACGGCCTCGACGTTCGCGGCGTAGTCGGACTCCGTGCTGCGCACGAAGGTGTCCTCGCCGCTCGGGGCCACGGCCAGGAACTCCTCCGAGGCGGACCCGCCCATGGCCCCGGACGTGGCGGAGACGATCACGTACTCCAGCCCGAGCCGGTCGAAGATCCGGATGTAGGCGGCGCGGTGCGCCTCGTAGGAGGCCCGGAGGCCCTCGTCGTCGATGTCGAAGGAGTAGGAGTCCTTCATGTGGAACTCGCGGCCGCGGAGCACGCCCGCCCGGGGGCGCGCCTCGTCGCGGAACTTCTCCTGGATCTGGTACAGGACGACGGGGAAGTCCTTGTAGGAGGAGTACTCGCCCTTGACCAGGAGCGTGAACAGCTCCTCGTGCGTGGGGCCGAGCAGGTAGTCGGCGCCCTTGCGGTCCTTGAGGCGGAACAGGGTGTCGCCGTACTCCTCCCAGCGGCCGGTCGCCTCGTAGTACTCCTTGGGCAGGAGGGCGGGCAGGAGGACCTCCTGGCCGCCGATGGCGTCCATCTCCTCGCGCACGACGCGGGCGACGTTGTCCAGGACCATCTTGCCCAGGGGCAGCCAGGAGTAGATGCCGGGGGCGGCCCGGCGCACGAACCCGCCGCGGACGAGGAGCTTGTGGCTCGGCACCTCGGCGTCCGCCGGGTCCTCACGCAGGGTGCGAAGGAACAGGTTCGACATCCGCAGCAGCACGGCCACTCCTCGGTGAACACGCCCGTGGGGCGTGGGGATCAGGACTAGGGGAGTCCCAGGCTAGCGGTAGTGCGGACGCGTTCGCGCGTGGGTTGCGCGAGCGCTCCCGCCCGTACCTAGGCTTGGTGGCCGGCGATCCGGGCGGCGGGCGCGGCCGGCGCAGGGGCCGGCGGACGCCGCCGACGAACGGGGAAGAGCATGGGCAGACGCGGTACTCGGGACACGGGACCCGACGGGGCCGGGGAGCCGGAGGGCGTTCCCGGGACGGAGCTGCTCGCGGACGCGGACCGGTCCGACTCGTGGTTCCTCGTGGTGGAGGGGACGCCGCAGTCCCACGTGGACCTGTCGGACCCGTCCTACCTGGACTTCTCGTACATGCGGCGGATCGCGCACGCCGCCGACCTCGTCGCGCCCGCGGGCGAGCCGATCGACGCCCTGCACCTGGGAGCGGGGGCGCTGACCCTGGCCCGGTACGTGGCGCACACCCGCCCGGGCTCGCGGCAGCGCGCGGTGGACGTGGACGCCCCTCTGGTGGAGATGGTGCGGCGGCGGCTGCCGTGGGACCGCCGGGCGCAGCTGCGGGTGGGGATCGGCGACGCCCGCGAGTGGATCGGCGCCCGGCACGCCGACAGCGCGGACCTGGTCGTCAGCGACGTGTTCGCGGGGGCGCGCACGCCCGCGCGGCTGACCTCGGTGGAGTTCTACGGGGAGATGGCGCGCGTGCTGAGGCCCGGAGGCCTGCTGGCGGTGAACATCGGCGACGGCCACTCCCTGGAGCACACCCGCGCGCAGGCGGCGACCGCCCGCGCGGTGCTGCCGCACGTGGCCCTGACCGCCGCGCCCGCCATCCTGCGCGGGCGCCGGTTCGGCAACCTCGTCCTGGTGGCCGGGCACCGGCCGCTCCCCTCGGAGGACCTGGGCCGCCGCGCGCACCGCGACCCGGAGATGGCCCGGCTGCTGGAGGGCGGGGATCTGGACCGCTTCGTCTCGGGCCGCGCGCCCGTCCACGACGCGGACGCGGTCGACTCCCCCGCGCCGCCGGACGACGTGTTCTGAGCCCGCCGCCGGGCCCCGGCGCGGACGGCCGGAACCGGCCGCCGCTCCCGGCGGACGGGTTCCCGGGGACGCGGGACGCGTACTCCGGGGGGAGTACGCCGACGCGCGAAGTGCACCCCTGAGGAGGACGCGCGACCCCGGGGGGTGACCGTACCGTCGTGGGTGTGGCAGCACTACTCCCGCGCCCGACGCGCACCGACGCCTGGCTCGCCCTGGTCCTGCTGGTCCTGTCCGCGGGCAGCACGCTCGTGGTCGAGTGGGTCGACCCCGTCCCCACCGACCGCGAGCTCTGGCCGTGGGGGTGGGCCCTCGTCCTGGGGGCGTGCCTGCCGCTCCTGTGGCGGACCGCCTTCCCGTGCGTCGTGGGCCTGGTCTCGATCGCCTCCGCGACCGTCTACTACCCCCTGGGCTTCCCGGACGGCATGGTCATGCTGTGCACCGCCGTCATGCTCTACACCCTGGTCCGCTGGGGCTACCGCGTGTTCGGGTGGACGCTGGGCGTCGGCCAGTTCGCCGCGGTCAACGCCTACGAGCTGCTGGTGAGCGGCGGGTTCCGCTTCGAGGCGGTGGGCATGGTCGCCTGGGTCCTGCTGCTGCTGTGCACGGGCGAGGTCGTGCGCTGGCGCCAGGAGTACCTGCGGGCCGACCGCGAGCGCGCGGTCGAGGCGGGCCGCACGAAGGAGGAGGAGGTGCTCCGCCGGGCGTCGGAGGAGCGGCTCCGGCTGGCCCGGGACGTGCACGACACCGTCGCGCACAACATCTCGCTGATCAACGTGCAGGCCGGCACCGCCCTCTACCTCATCGAGACGGAGCCCGGGCGCGCCGCGGAGGCCCTGGCCACCATCAAGCAGACCAGCAAGGACACCCTGACCGAGCTGCGCGGGATGCTGGGGGTGCTGCGCGCCGTGGACGAGGCCGCGCCGAGGTCGCCGGTCCCCGGGCTCGACCGGGTGGGCGAACTCGCCGAGGGCACGCGGACCGCGGGGCTCGACGTGGAGGTCGAGGTCGTCGGAACCCCCGCCCGCCTGCCCGTCAGCACCGACTCGGCCGCCTACCGCACCGTGCAGGAGGCGCTCACCAACACCGTGCGCCACTCCGGCGCGACGGCCGTCCGGGTGCGGATCGAGCACGGGGCGTCCTCCCTGGTGGTCGAGGTGACGGACGACGGCCGCGGCACGGTCGGCCCCCCGGTGCCGGGCAACGGCATCACCGGGATGCGCGAACGCGCCGCCCTGGTCGGCGGCACGGTGGACGCGGGCCCCCTGGAGGGGGGAGGATTCCGGGTGCGGGCACGGCTGCCGTCGGGGCCGGCCGGGCCGGGACAGCCGGACTCCACCCCGCCGGACGTGCGCGGCGCGTCCGGCGCCGACGAAACGAGGACGCCGTGATCAGGGTGCTGCTCGCCGACGACCAGGCCCTGGTGCGTGCGGGTTTCCGCGCACTCCTGGACAGCGCCCCCGACATCGGGGTGGTCGCCGAGGCGGGTGACGGCGAGGAGGCGGTCCGGCTGGCCCGCGCGGAGCGGCCCGACGTGGTCCTGATGGACATCCGCATGCCCGGTGTGGACGGCCTGGCCGCCGCCGGGCGCATCCTCGCGGACCCCGGCCTCTCGGAGACGCGGATCGTCATCCTCACCACGTTCGGCCTGGACGAGTACATCTTCGAGGCGTTGCGCGCCGGGGCCAGCGGGTTCCTGGTCAAGGACACCGAGCCCCGCGACCTCCTGCAGGCGGTCCGGGTCGTGCACGCGGGCGAGGCGCTGCTCTCGCCGGCGGTCACACGGCGGCTGATCGCCGACTACGCCCGCCGCCCGCCCGGCGCCCCGGCCCCCTCGGTCCGCCTCAACGGGCTCACCGACCGCGAGCGCGAGGTGGTCGCGCTGGTCGGGGGCGGGCTGTCCAACGAGGAGATCGCCGCCCGGCTGGTGGTCAGCCCTGCCACGGCCAAGACCCACGTCAGCCGCTCCATGGTGAAGCTGGGCGTGCGCGACCGCGCCCAGCTGGTCGTGATCGCCTACGAGACGGCCCTGGTCACGCCGCGGTGGAGCCGGAACACCTGACCGGCCCGCCCCCGGCCCTCCCCCGAGGGGCGCCGGGGGCGCCTCGGGGTCTCCCCCTACACCCGCGGGAGTACGGGCGGGGCGGCGCGTACCCCGGGGGACGGCCGCCCGGTGCCCCCTCCGGGACGATGCGCCCGCCGCTGCCGTCGTCGGATCCTTGGCGTGTCCCCACCGCCGAACGCGAGGCCCGACGATGTTCGAAGACCCACTCCTCCTGGCGCGGCTCCAGTTCGCGCTGACCGCCGCCACGCACTACATGTTCGTGGCGCTGACGCTCGGGCTCGCCCCGTACATCCTCACCACCCAGTTCCTGGGCGCCCTGCGCGGCGACCGCTCGCGGATGACCGCCGTGCGCTTCTGGGGAGGCCTCTACCTCGTCAACTACGGCATGGGCGTCCTGTCGGGCCTGGTGATGGAGTTCCAGCTGGCCCTCAACTGGAGCGGGCTGCACGAGGTGTTCGGCTACACCTTCGCGGCGCCGCTGGCCCTGGAGACGATGACGGCGTTCTTCGTCGAGTCCACCTTCCTGGGGCTGTGGATCTTCGGCTGGGACCGCATGGGCCGGTGGGCCCACCTGTCCTGCTTCGCGGTGGTCACCGTGACGGCCTACGCCTCGGCGTGGTGGGTCCTGGTCTCCAACGGGTTCCTGCGCAACCCCGTCGGGTTCGAGGTCGTGGACGGCGTCGCCCAGCTGACCGACCCGGTCGCCCTGATGACGAACCCCGCCGCCACGGCGGCCTTCGGACACGTCGCCGGCGGCGCCATGACCGTCGGCGCCCTGGTGGTGGCCGCCACCAGCGCCTACCACCTGGTACGGCGCGACGACCCGTACGGGATCTTCCGGCGGGGCATCCGCTACGCCGCGGTCGTCATGTGCGTGGCACCGGTGTTCGTGGTGGTCTTCGGCGGCGTCCAGTTCGAGCTCTTCGGCGAGGCCCCGCCCACGAGCGGCCTGACCCACACCGCCGAGGAGATCGCGGCGATCGAGGCCGCCTCCCCCGGCGGACCGCTCCTGAACGGCGTCAACGCGACCGCCGACGGCCTCATGATGAGCATGTGGGCGGTGATGTTCCTGCTCGGCCCGCTCATGCTGCTGGCCTGGCCCCTCGGCGGCCTGGACCGGTGGCGGTGGTTCCTCGCCCCGCTGGTCGCCACCCCCTTCGCCCCCTACCTGGCGAGCATCGGCGGCTGGGTGTTCCGGGAGACCAACCGGCAGCCGTGGACGGTGGTGCACCACCTGACCACCGCGGACGCGGTGACCCCCATGCCCCCGGGCGCGGCCGTCCTCTCCTTCACCTTCTTCACCGTCGCGTTCGCGGTCCTGGCGGCCGTCACCTACTGGCTCCTGGTGCGGTACGCCCGGCGCGGCCCCGACGGCGGCCCCCTCGCGGAGCGCCGCGAGGAGGAGCAGGGCGAGTCCGCCGATCCCGTCACCACGTTCTGAACCAGGGAGAACCACCATGGACGTCCTGTCCCTCGCATCCTCCGCCCTGCTCGCCCTGCTCGTCGTGGGCCACCTCGTCCTCGCGGGCTCCGACATCGGCCTGGGCATGCTGATGCCCCACGTGGCGCGCGGTCCCGGGCAGCGCCGCCGCGTGGTCGCGGCGATCGCCCCCTACTTCCTCGCCTCGGAGGTGTGGCTGGTCGCCGCCGTCGGGGTCATGGCGGGGCTGTTCCCCGTGCTGGAGCACCACGTCGTCGCCGAGCTGCGGCCGGTGCTCGCGGTCCTGCTCGCGGCGTGGCTGGTCCGGGACGCCGGTCTGTGGCTGCGCGCCCGCGTGGACCGGCCCGGCTGGCGCCTGGCCTGCGACGCCGCGGTCGTCGCGGGCAGCTGGACCGTCGCGGCGATGTGGGGCCTGGCGGTCGCGGGGCTGCTCACCGGCGGCCTCACGGCGAGCGCGTTCACCGTGCTGTGCACACTCGTGGTGACGGCCCTGTTCGCGCTGCGCGGGGCGGCCTTCGGCGCGGAGCGCCTGGTCGGTCCGACCGACGCGGAGAGCGCGGACGTGGCGGCACGGGTCACCCGCCCGCTGTCCCGGCTGGCCCTGGGCGCGACGGCGGCGGCCGCCGCGGCCGCACTCCTCCCGGGCGGTCCGGTGCCCGCGCCGGCCCTGCTCGCGGCGGCCCCGGTCGCGGTGCTCGCGGCGGCCCTGGCGGCGACCAGCGGCCTCGCGGGGCCGATGCTCTCCCGGCACACGTCGGCGCTCGCGATCGCCGTTCCGGGCCTCATGGTGGCCTGGGCCGCGCACCTCCCGTCGTCGCCGGTCCCGTCCGTGACCGGGATGTTCGTCTGGGCGATCCTCCTTCCCACAATTCCGGTCATGCTCATCGGCCAGGTTTGGCTCTACCGAATGACGCGCCGACCAGCGGCCGGGGCGACCTTCTTCGCCTGACCCCGGGCGCCGCTGCCTCCCAGCTCGCCGCGGTCGCGGACAGCCGGTGACGGACGTGTGCACGCCGGGTCACGGCCCGGCAGGGTCCCCGTGGCGGGTTGGGGAGGCCCGGGAGGGGGCACGCCAGCTTGCGGGAGACACGCCCGCGACGCCCCTCCCGTCCCGGGGGGATACCCGGCGTGATCGCGCGCGGGCGCTGCCGAGCCCCGAGGAGTGACTGTGACCTACCCCCTGACCACCCCCCCGGACCTGGCCGGATGCAGCTGCGGTACGGGCTGCGGATGCGGATGCCAGAGCGGCGGTTCCTGCAGCTGCGGCGGCGGCTGCGGCTGAGGACCGCCACGAGACAGCGGGCCGCCCCCTCGGGGGCGGCCCGCCCGCGTTTCCACCGGGCCACACACCCCCGACAGGTCGCGACAACGGGCGACGCCGGAGATACGCTGTGTCACTACGTGAAGCTGCGTATCCACCCACCGGGGGAGATCAGCGATGTCACCGTTCACCACGCCGGCGCCGCGGAGGGGCGGCCTCTCCGAGCACGCGAGGCTGCTCCGGTGCGTACAGGGCATCCAGGAGCGCTCCGTGCGGGCGGTCCCCTGGGAGCCGGACACCGTCGGCCTCCCGGACGGCGGCTCCGACAGCGCCCTCGCCAGGATCAACGACGTCGCCTTCTACGCGAACGCCCGCGACGAGGTGGCCGCTCTGGCAGGCGTCTGCGCGGACCTGCTGCGGCTGCACCGGCCGGAGGAGCGGGAGGGCGCCGACGGGCACCGCTGCGGGGGGTGCCGCCAGACCTGGCCCTGCCCCACCTTCGCCGAACTCGCCCGCCTCCTGGGCTGAGCGGCGCCGCGACGGACGTCGCCCGCCGGCGTCGGGGCGCGATCCGACGTCGACGGGCGACGGTCCTCTCTCACCTGCCCGTCCGCTGACGACCGGCGACCGAACCGCCGGGCGCCCTCACCGGGCCAGGTATACGCAGAGGTTAATACTGGAACGCGTTCTACCGCAAGACCCGCATGAAGAACTCGTGCAAGAAGGACATGGATCCGACTCGACGCCCTGCCGGGTGCAACAGGATCTACCGACGACCGCGGGCGCGGCGGGGCCGGGGGCCGCACGGCGGGCGCCCCGGCCGCACCGCCGGACACGGGCACGACGCCGCGGAGAACGGGGCGGGAAGGGCGCGGGGCGGAGGGTCCGCCACGGCGGGAGCCCGGCCGGCGCGGGGCGGGCGGGGCGGAAGGCGCGGCACCGGCCGGAGGGCGGGAAGGCCTGGCCGGAGGGCGGGAGGCGCCGGACCGGAGACGACCGGTCGGCGCGGGGTCGGCGCCGGCTCCCCGGGGGGGCGGGGCGGCCGGGCCCAGGGGCGGGGGACAGCCCCTGGGACCGGCTTCGGGGGGCGGCAGGGCGCAGCGGCCCGGAAACCGCCGAGAGTGGTGCCCTCCCCGTGCGCCGAGGCGCGCCCTGCTCCACAGACGTTAACGATTCAGCGGTAACACGAACACCCTCCTTCAGATAACCGGAACGTCTCGATTCCTCCCGGCCATATCAGGAGACACGCGCTGAACTGCGGTGACACAGAGCCATGGCGCCGTTTCACTCCCGAAACCCCAGAAATCACAGAACTCACGGGAGCCCCGGCGGGGCACGCTGCGGCCCCTTGGGGCGGACTCCACCGACAAAAGGCCGACATCCATAAAACCGGAAAGGGAAACAATCCGTGACTTCCCATGGAAAGGTTGCACGGGGTTGCGATTCCGGATCCGAGCAAGTCGTTTGCACCCCGGGCGTCCGCCCGGGCCGTGCTCAGCTTATTCGCGTGGCCAGCAGATAGGCGGAGGGGTTGTCAGCGTCAACGATATCGGTGACCCTCCACACCTGCCCTCCCACACTGAACACATCTCCTACGTGGACGTCGATCATGGGCGTGGGTCGCCACTCCTTCGGTCCGCCGATCTTGGCCACCGGTCGGCCTTCATCGTCGATCCAGAAGCTTCCCCCACCGACCGGGCCGCCCGCGAAGCGGTCGTTCCGGCCGTAACTGATCTTCTCCTGCGCGCCGACTTCGTGAACCACAGTGGATTCAGTCCCAACCGTCTCGGTTTCCGTTGAAAACGCAGCCATGTTAACGCGGTCCAGGCAATTGCGCATGGCGATTTCGCGTCTGGCCGACGTTTCAGAAGAATAGCTGACAAAGGTAATGCGCGGGCCGGGACCAAAGTCCCGACCCGCGCAGGAAACCGTCCTTGCCGAAAAACCTCAGTCCCGGTCGGCCGTGCCCCGTCCGCCCTTGAGCCGTCCCACCAGGGTCTCGAACGCCGAACTGAAGGGGTGGTCGTGCACCATGTAGGTCCACGTCATCGACGGGCGCTTGACCCCCACCCCGCTGACGTCGAGCTCGCCGTCCTCGGCCTCCAGCTCCTCGAAGCTCTCCGCGGCACGGGCGCGCGCGTCGTCCAGGAAGCCCTTGAACACCGGCACGGCGTCGCGGTTGAACTCGTCCAGGGGGTCACGGCGCCCGAGGAACCGGAGGTGGATGCCCTCCCGCAGCTCCGACAGGAACGCGTTGTGGTCGGTCCAGCCCCGGTCCAGGTGGTACAGGGTGATGAGCCGGGCCGCCTGGGCGACCTTCTCCTCCCCCACCTCCTCCACGAGCGCCCCGTGGTGCTTCTTGCGGTCCAGCCCGATGTGCCGGTCGCCCTGGTCCCCGGTCAGGACCATCTCGCGGTGCTCCAGGACCACGTCGCGCTGGACGTCGATCAGCTGGTTGTACCGCCAGGTGTTGCGGTGGATCTCCAGCAGCTGCCCCTCCGCGACCCGCTGCGCGTGGTCGACCATGTGCAGCCACCCGCTGTCGGTGATCTCGCCCTCGGCGGTGGTCTCGTACCCCGTGGTCTCGGGGGCGTTGTTCACCACCAGGTCGTCGTCCATGCTGACGAAGAAGATGGAGTCTCCCGGGTCGCCCTGGCGTCCCGCGCGTCCGCGCAGCTGCCCGTCCAGGCGGCTGCTGGGGTAGCGGCCGAAGCCCATCACGTACAGTCCGCCGGTCTCGACGACCCGTTCGCGGTCGGCCATGTCGCTGCCGCCCAGACGGATGTCGGTGCCGCGGCCGGCCATCTGGGTGGAGACGGTGACGGCGCCGTGGGTGCCCGCCTCCGCGATGATCGACGCCTCGTCGGCGTCGTTCTTGGCGTTGAGGACCACGCAGTCCAGGCCGGCGTCGCGCAGGCGTTTGGCGAGCAGCTCGGACTCCGCGACGTCCTGGGTCCCGATGAGGATCGGTCTCCCGGACTTGTGCACCTCCTCCGCCTTCGCGACGAGGGCGTCCTCCTTCTCCTCGCGCGTGGCGTACAGGCGCGTGCCGTGGTCCTCGCGCACGTTGGGCTTGTTGGAGGGGATGACCGCCACCTCCAGCTCGTAGAACTCGCGGAGCTGCTCGGCCACGGCCATCGCGGTGCCGGTCATACCGCCGCGCGTGGGGTAGCGGAGCACCAGCGACTGGACCGTGATGGAGTCCAGGACCTCGCCGGTCTCGCTGACCGCGACCTTCTCCTTGGCCTCGACGGCGGCCTGGAGGCCGTCCGGCCACCGCTGGAGGAGGGCGATGCGGCCCCGGGACTCGTTGATGAGCCGGACCTCCCCGTCGCGCACCACGTAGTGGACGTCGCGCTGGAGCAGCACGTGCGCGTGCAGGGCCAGGTTGACCTGCGGGAGGACCGACGTGTCGTCCTCCGAGTACAGGTCGACCCCGCCCAGGGCCTTCTCGACGGCGTCGATGCCGGCGTCGGTGAGCTGGACGTTGCGTCCCTCGCCGTCGATCTCGAAGTGCAGGCGGGGCTTGAGCCCGCGGACGATGTCCGCCATCTCCACGTCGGCGGCGACGCTCTCCGCGGCCCCCGCGAGGACGAGCGGGACCCGGGCCTCGTCGACGAGGACCGAGTCGGCCTCGTCGATGATCGCGATGTTGGGCGGGGGTACGACGCGGTCGCCGATGTCGGTGACCATGCGGTCGCGCAGGACGTCGAAGCCGAGCTCGCTGACGGCGGCGTAGGTGACGTCGCAGGAGTAGGCGGCGCGGCGCTCCTCCTTGGTGGAGTCCTCGGTGATCCACCCGACGGTGACGCCGAGCATGTCGTAGACGGGGCGCATCCACTCGGCGTCGCGCCGGGCCAGGTAGTCGTTGACGCTCAGGAGGTGCACGCGCTGGCCTCGCAGCGCGAAACCGGCCGCGGCGAGGGCGCCGGCGAGGGTCTTGCCCTCACCCGTAGCCATCTCCGCGACGTGGCCGTCGAGCAGCGCCATGACACCGAGGAGCTGCACGTCGAAGGGACGCTCGTCCAGTGAGCGCCGGGCGGCCTCGCGGCCGACGGCGCACAGCGACACGAGGTCGTTGCGATCGTAGGGGAGTTCGGCGTTGCCGAGTTCGATGGCCTTCTCCGTCAGCTCGGTGTCGTCGAGCTCACGCAGACCATCCTCCTCGGCTTCGATCGCCGACAGGAGCTTGGTATAGGGCCGCAGGTCCACCGCACCGGGCTTGCCCAGTAGGCGGCGGACGCTTTCCGCCATTCGTCCGAACACCACCACAGGGTAACGCCGGACACAACCCCTCGGAGAACCCCGGGGCGCCCTCGTGCCGGGCGGGACCGGGGGCCCGGCCCCCGTGCACGGGGCGCCCGCGCGTCACACGAGCTGGCGGCGGGTGCGCTGGCGTGCCTCGACGGCCATGGCGTGCTTGACGAGGGTCATCAGGACCCGGACGACGGACTGCTTGTCGCGGGCGTCGCAGTAGACGACGGGCACCTCCGGGGTCAGGTCGAGGGCGTCGCGCAGCTCCTCCGCGCTGTACGGGGCCTCGGGGTCGAACTCGTTGACGGCGACGACGAAGGGCAGCCGGTACTGGCGCTCGAAGTAGTCGAGCGCCTGGAAGGTGTCCTCCAGGCGGCGCGTGTCGGCCAGGATCACCGCGCCCAGTGCGCCGCGGACCAGGTCGTCCCACATGAACCAGAACCGCTGCTGGCCCGGGGTGCCGAACAGGAACAGGGTCAGGTCGGTGTCCAGCGAGATCCGCCCGAAGTCCATCGCGACGGTGGTGCTCGTCTTGTCCGGGGTGTGGGAGAGGTCGTCGACACCGGCGCTGGCGGCGGTGACCGCGGCCTCGGTACGGACGGGCGGGATCTCCGAGACAGCGCCGACGAACGTGGTCTTCCCGACCCCGAAGCCCCCGGCGATGATGATCTTGGTGGACAACGCGGTGGGGGCGTGGACGTTGTTCGTGCTGTTGGCTGGATCGATCACAGTTAGTCCTAGCGAGAGTGCCGGGCCAGTACGGACGATACGGCTCACACGGCCCGGTCCTGAGGGGTGCGGTGTGCTCCCGGGGTCCGAACCCTCTCGGGAGGCGCCGCCCCTGGAACCTAACACCGGAAAGAGGCCGCCAACGGCGTTTTGGGAACAGTGGTGCAAGAGACCACATTCCCGGCTGCGCAAGGCCCTGCGGCCTCCGGGACAGCGGGAACGGCCACGGGGGCCCGAGCCGTCCCGTGGCGGCGGGTCCGCACCCCAGGACCGGCCGTAACCAGGTAAGCACAGACTTCTACCCCGGAAGGTCGACTTTACGACATTGTGAGCGGTCATTTTCGGCCGCTTTCGGCCGCGCCGATCCCTGTCCGGAGCCGTCCACGGAGTCTACGGTGGAGGACAGGGCCCCCGCGCCACGACGCTGTCGCGGTGCGGTCGCGGTACGGACTCCTGGCACGAGGACGCGACCGCCGCGGGAGCCCCCGCGGCGCCCCGGGGCGGCCGCGCACCGACGTCTCGCTCTTCGGCGTCGGTCCGGTCGACGCCTCAGGTCGGCGTTCCGGCGCCCCACCGGCCCACAACCGTCCACGTGGGCCGGTGGCGGCTGGACCGACCCGCGCACTCCCCCGCCCCGCCCACCGCGAGGGCCCCGCCGCACGGGCCCCGGGGACCCGGCGCGCCAACGCGCCCCGGCCGCTCCCGGGACCGCTTCCCCTGGTTGGCCGTAGGATGGGCTCGCCCTCCCCCCGCCGGACCCGCACGCGCGACCCCGCGCCGCCGTCCGGCCGGGGCGAGCCGAACCGACCCGACCCTCCCAAGGGAGCCGAGAAACCCACATGTCCGATCAGCGCGTCGTCCGCCCCACTCCCATCAGCGGTTTCCCCGAGTGGACCCCACAGGTCCGGGCCGTGGAGCAGCGCTGGCTGGACCATATCCGGGCCGGGTTCGAGTCCTTCGGCTTCGCGTCGGTGGAGACCCCCTCGGTGGAGAACCTCGACGTGCTGACCGCCAAGGGCGAGACCTCCCAGGAGGTCTACACCCTGCACCGGCTCCAGGCCGACGCCGCGGACGACTCCGACGCGCGGCTCGGACTGCACTTCGACCTCACCGTGCCCTTCGCCAGGTACGTCGCCCAGCACTTCAACGAGCTGACGTTCCCGTTCAAGCGCTACCAGATGCAGCGCGTCTGGCGGGGCGAGCGGCCCCAGGAGGGGCGCTTCCGCGAGTTCACCCAGTGCGACATCGACGTCATCAACGTCGACTCCGTCCCCCTGCACTTCGACGCCGAGCTCCCCCGCATCGTCCACCGCGTGCTCAGCGGGCTGGACATCCCCGCCTGGACGCTCAACGTCAACAACCGCAAGGTCCTCCAGGGCTTCTACGAGGGCCTCGGGGTCAAGGACCCGGTCGCCGTCATCCGCGCCGTCGACAAGCTCCACAAGATCGGCGACGACGGCGTGCGGGACATCCTCCTGGCCGAGGGCCTCGGCGGCGAGCAGGCCGACGCCTGCCTCGCCCTGGCCCGCGTCAAGGGGTCCGGCGAGGAGGTCGCCGCCCGGGTGCGGGAGCTCGGGATCTCCTCCGACCTGCTCGACGAGGGGCTCGACGAGCTCGCCTTCGTCATGGGAGACCTCGCCGACCTGCCCGAGGGCGCCGTGGTCGCCGACCTGTCCATCGCCCGCGGCCTGGACTACTACACGGGCACCGTCTACGAGGCCTCCTTCGACGACGACCCCGGGTACGGGAGCATCTGCGCGGGGGGCCGGTACGAGGACCTCGCCGGGCAGTTCATCCGCCGCAGGCTGCCGGGGGTCGGCATCTCCATCGGCCTCACCCGCATCTTCGCCAAGCTCGTCGCCGAGGGGCGGATCACGGAGGGGCGGACCTGTCCCACCGACGTCATGGTCGTGGTCCCCGGCGCCGAGCGCCGACGGGACGCCCTGCTCACCGGCGAACTGCTGCGCTCCCGCGGGTTCAACACCGAGGTCTTCCACTCCACCGCCAAGGTCGGCAAGCAGATCCAGTACGCCGCCAAGAAGGGCATCCCCTTCGTGTGGTTCCCCCCGTTCGACGCCGACGGCGCCCACGAGGTGAAGGACATGGGGTCGGGCGTCCAGGGTCCGGCGGACCCCGGCACCTGGTCCCCCGACTCCGGCGCGGACAGCGCAGGGTAGTCGACCCGTAGCACCCCATCGACCGGCATGGGCGGTTTCCGGCCGCCCATGCCGGAACCGGCCATCAGCGAGACAGCCCGGGGCGGGGGATGCCAGACTTGGAACGGCTTTCTCCGCGTCGACGCGTCCCCGGGCGTGCCCCGCGGGCCGATTCGGAGTCCTACTGATCGAGGCCATGTCTCATCCTCGCCACAACCTGCCCCTGTCCGCCGGCGAGTTCATCAGGTTCGTCGGGCGCGAGCGCGACATCGTCGACCTGAGCCGCCTCCTCAACACCGCCAGGATGGTCACCCTGACCGGCACCGGCGGCATCGGCAAGACGCGCCTCGCCCTCCACCTGGCCGAACGCGTGATGCGCCGGTTCCCCGACGGCGTCCGCTTCATCGACCTCAGCGAGTCCTCCACCCACGACCAGGCACTGCGCACGGTGGCCAAGAGCCTCCAGGCGGTGGAGGACGACGAGCGCACGATGACCGACGCGATCATCACGTCGCTGCGCACCCGCGACCTCCTGCTCCTCCTGGACACCTGCGAGCACGCCGTGGGGCCGATGGCCCGGCTGTGCCAGGCGGTCCTGCGCGACTGCCCCCGGGTACGGATCCTGGTCACCAGCCGCCAGCCCCTGCACGTCCCCCAGGAGAGCATCTGGCGGGTGCCGCCGCTCTCGCTGCCCGCACGGGCCACGCCCACCGACCCCTACGCGGCCGACCCGGCGCCCATCCCCCGTCGCGACACCCAGCGCTACGAGTCGGTGCGCCTGTTCGTCACCCGCGCGCACGCCGCCCGCGCGGGGTTCGAGATGACCAGGGAGAACTCCGGCTACATCGCGGAGATCTGCCGGATGCTCGACGGGATGCCCCTGGCCATCGAACTGGCGGCCGCACGGGTGCGGGTGCTGTCGGTGCAGCAGATCCTGCGCCGCCTGGACGACCGGTTCCAGCTCCTGACCAGTGACGGCTCGGGCGACCTGCCCCCGCGCCAGCGCACCCTGCGCGCGGTCCTGGAGTGGAGCCACGACCTGCTCACCGAACCGGAGCGGCTCCTCCTGCACCGGCTGTCGGTCTTCTCCACCTGGTACCTGGAGGCCGCGGAGGACGTGTGCTCCGGCGAGGGCGTCGACGCCTCCGACATCCTGCCGCTGCACTTCTCCCTCCTGGACAAGTCCCTGGTGGTGGTGGACACCGAGATCGACGGCACCGCGCACTACCGGCTGACCGAGACGGTGCGCGCCTACGCCGCGGAGCGCCTGGCCGAGGACGGGGACCTGGACGCGCGCTGGGAACGCTACCTCCGCTTCTCCGTCACGCGCCTGGAGGAGGGGGCCAAGAGCTTCCGGGCGCCGCTGGCGTGGAACGAGCGCCTGTCGTACCTGAGGCTGCTCGACCACCACCGGGAGAACCACTCGCGCATGGTGGAGTGGGCGCTCTCCCAGGGGCGCGTGGACGACGCCCTGAGGGTGTGCGTGGCGCTGCGGCCGTACTGGATGGTGCGCGACCTGGCCTCCGAGGGCAGCCGCGTCCTGGAGCGGGTCCTCGCGGCCGACCCGGACGACCAGTCCCCGTCCCTGCGGGCGCGGGCCCTGGCCCTCCAGGCCGAGCTGCGGCTGGAGCTGGACCCCGCTCCGCGCGTGTCCACGCTCGCCCGGTGCGCGCTGGAGGCCGCGCGTGCCTGCCGCGACGCGGGGGCCGCCGCCTCCGCCCTCACGACCACGGCCTCCCTGGCCCTGCGGTCGGGCCGGCCGGACGAGGCGCTGGAGCACGCCGAACGCGCCGGGCGCTGGGCCGAGCGGGTCGACGACCCGATCACCGAGGGGACGACCCTCGGGGTGCTGGCCCAGGCGGCCAGGCGGGGCGGGGAACCCGACCGGGCCGTGGCCCACCTGGAGCACGGCATCACGCTGGCGGAGGGCCTCGGCGACCGGTGGAGCGTGGCCCGCGGCCTGCACGGGCTGGGCTCGATCGCCGCGGAGCGCCGGGACCTCGCCCGGGCGCGGGACCTGTTCACCGAGGCGCTGGCGGTCTTCGGCGAGCTGGAGGCGGCCCCGGCGACCGCCCGCTGCGCGCGGGACCTGGGCCGCCTGTTCCTGGCGGGGGGCGAGCCCCTCAAGGCGCGGGAGCCGCTGTCCACGTGCCTGCGGGTGAGTTTCACGTCCGGCCGGCGGATCGCGGTCGCCCGCGCGCTGGAGGCCCTGGCCGAGCTCGCGCTCGCCGAGGACGAGGCCGAGAGGGCCGCCGCCCTGGCGGGCGTGGCCGCCGGCCTGCGCACCTCCCTGGACCGTCCCTCGGCCGAGACGCTGCGGCTGCGCTCCTGTGTGGAGCGTCTCGTGGGCGGTGCCCGGACGTCCGAGGCCTGGAACGCGTGGCGGTCGCTGCCCCTGGAGCAGGTGCGCGACCGGGCCCTCGCCTTCCCCCGGCCTCCCGCCCCGAGGGCCTCGGGGCCGGAGTCGCTGACGCCCCGGGAACGGGAGATCGCCGAACTCGCCGAGCGGGGCCTGTCCAACCGCGAGATCGCCGAGCGGTTGACCATCAGTCAGGCCACTGCGGCCAGACATATAGCGAACATCTTCAGAAAACTCTCGATTTCCTCCAGGACGCAGTTGACCGGTTGGGCTGCTTCCCGCGACGGTGGCTGAGAGGGGCCCGATCGACCGGTAGCACTTGCACAGTGCGCGTGCACCCGCTAAGACAGAAACCCCGACCTCCACCGCACCCCTCGATGACGTCCCCCTTGCCCACCGACCCCTCAGCCCTGGTGAGGAACCCCCCGACCGCCCCTACCTGTGAAGGCCATGGCACCTTTGACCGCGCCAGCGCGGCACAACCTCCCCCGACCGGGCACCGGCTTCGTCGGCCGTGAGCGGGACCTGAGCGACCTGCTCCGCCTGCTCGGCTCCAGCCGGTCCGTCACCCTGTGCGGAACCGACGGCATGGGCAAGACACGGCTGGCCCTGCGCCTGGCCGAGCAGTCGACCGTGTCCTTCCCCGACGGGGTGTGGCTGGCCGACCTCACCGACGCCCACACGACGCTGGAGGTCTACGCGCGGGTGTGCGCCGCGGTCGGCGTGATCGAGGAACCCGGGCAGCCCCTGGCGGCCACGGTGGCCGAGGCGCTGCGCTCCCGGCGCCTCCTGCTGGTGCTGGACTCCTGCGAGCACGTCCCCGACGAGGTGACGGAGGTCGGCGAGGCCCTGCTGGCGGCCTGCCCGGCGCTCTCCATCCTCCTCACCAGCGAGGAGCCCGTCCGGCTGGCGGGCGGGACCGTGTGGCGGATGACCCCGATGGCGCTTCCGGTGGCCGCGCGCAACGCCCCGCCGCCGGACCCCGCCGCGTCCGACGCGGTCCGGCTGTTCCTCGACCGCGCCCGGGCGCGCGACCCCCGCTTCTCCGCCACTCCGCAGGAGACGGAGACCGCGGCCGTGGTCTGCGACCTCACGGGCGGGGTGCCCCTGGGGATCGAGGTGCTCGGGGCGCTCGCGCCCGTCGTCGGGCCCGGCGCGCTCGCCGAGGGCCTGCGCGCCCACCTGGCCTCGCCCGAGTTCCAGCCGGGGCCGGGCCAGGCGATCTCGCGCAGCCAGGTGCTGCCCCTGGTGCTGGACTTCGTGTACGTCCACCTCCCGGAGCCGGAACGGGTGCTCCTGCGGCGCCTGTCGGTGTTCCGGGGCTGGGACCTCGAACTCGCCGAGCAGGTGTGCGCGGACGAGTCCCTGCCCGAGTCGGCCGTCCTGGATCTCCTGACGTCGCTGCTGGACCGCTCGCTGATCACCGTGACCGGTGAGTTCGAGGGCAGGGTCCGCTACAAGCTGCCGGAGGCGGTGCGCCGCTTCGCCGCCGGACGCCTGGCCGCGGCGGGGGAGGCCGACCTCTACCACGAGCGGCTGCTGGACCGGATGCTCCGCCTGGTCGAGGACCTGGGCCTCAAGCTGGAGTCGAGCCGGCCGATGCCCTGGAGCGAGCGCGACGCCGGCCGCCAGCGGGTGATCGCCGAGTACGACACCCTGCGCTCCCTGCTGGGCTGGACCCTGTCCCGCGGCGCCGCGGAGTCCGGGCTCCGGCTGTGCGTGAGCCTGGTCGCGCACTGGGTGAGCCACCAGTGCCACGCCGAGGGCGCCCACTGGATGGACCGGCTGCTGGAGCTGGAGGAGTCGGACAAGGCGCCCTCGCGGGCGCGGGCCCTGGTCGCCCGGGCCCAGCTCGCGCGCGTGCGCCGCGACCACGGCCTGGCCGTGGCGCTGGGCGAGGAGGGGCTGCGGCTGTGCCGCGAGGCCGGGGACGACGCGTTCGTGCGCACCGCGCTCAACGTGCTGGCCCTGGTGGAGGTGCGCGACCGCGTGTCGGACCAGGCCGCGGTGCGGGTGGAGGAGGCGCTGAGGCTGTGCAGGGAGGCCGGTGACCAGTGGGGCGAGGCGGTCGCGCTGGGGACCCGCGCGGCCCTGGTCGCCCAGCAGGGCGACTACCCGACGGCGGACCACCACTACAACGCGGCCCTGACCCTGTTGCGGGGCATCGACCACCGGTGGGGCGTGGGCGTCACACTCATCGGGCAGGCCCGGGCCGCGGAGGCCAACAACGACCTCATCACCGCCGACCGCTGCTACCGCGAGGCGCTGGACACCCAGCGGATGATCGGAGCGGCGGCGGAGGAGGCGCGCTGCCTGGCCGGGATCGGCCGTGTGGCGCACGCGCAGGGGTCCACGAGCCAGGCCTACGACTACCTGAGCGAGGGGCTGCTCCTCAGCCACTCGACGGGGCAGCGGGCCGAGGCCGCGCGTGCGCTCGTCGCGATCGCGCGGGTGGTGTTCGGCGCCGGGCTGCGGGAACCGGCCTGCCGCCTGGCCGGCGCCGCGACGGGTGTGCGCGGACAGCTGGGCCTGTCGGTGCACGAGGCCCCGTGGCCGTTCACGGACGTGGAGCGGGTCCGCCGGCGCCGCCGCCAGCTGGTGTCGTGGTCCGGGGTCCGGGGCGGTCCGGCCGGGGAGCCGCCCCGGAGCCGGTCAGTGGTGCAGGGCCCGCCGGGGCCGGGGTGCGGGCAGGGCTCCG
>NZ_JBEXSY010000044.1:0-57960 GCF_040613895.1 Nocardiopsis sp. NPDC006198
GTGGTTCAGGTCGAACGCGGGACGCTCCGAGCGGATGCGCGGCAGCGACGTGAAGTTGTGCCGCGGCGGCGGGCAGGAGGTGGCCCACTCCAGCGCACCGGACACCACCCCGACCACCGCCCGGCCCCCCGCGGACACCGGCCTGGGCGTCCACGGCGACTTCGCCGTGTGGGCACCCCGCCTGGAGAGGGTCCGCCTGAGCGTGGCCCCCGGGGCAGGCGCCGGGGGACCGGGCGACTCCCCCGCCCCCGGCGGGCGCGTGGTCCCCATGGAACGGGGCGCGGACGGGTGGTGGCGGGCCCGGGTCGAGGGGGCCGGGCCCGGTACCGAGTACGCCTACCTCCTGGAGGACGACCCCACCCCCCTGCCCGACCCGCGCTCCCGGGACCAGCCCCACGGCGTGCACGGCCCCAGCCGCGTGCACGACCACGCGGCCTTCGGGTGGACCGACGCCTCCTGGACCGGCCGGGCGCTGCCCGGCGCGGTCGTCTACGAGCTCCACGTGGGCACCTTCACCCCCGAGGGCACCCTCACCGCCGCCGTCGACCGGCTGGACCACCTGGTCGACCTGGGCGTCACCCACGTCGAGCTGATGCCCGTCAACGCCTTCGACGGCACCCACGGGTGGGGGTACGACGGGGTCCTGTGGGCGGCGGTCCACGCCCCCTACGGAGGCCCCGACGCCCTCAAGGCCCTGGTGGACGCCTGCCACGCCCGGGGTCTGGCCGTGCTCCTCGACGTCGTCTACAACCACCTGGGCCCCTCGGGCGCCCACATGCCGCGGTTCGGCCCCTACTTCCTCGGCGAGAACGCCTGGGGCCCCTCCCTCAACCTGGACGGCCCCGACTCCGACCCCGTGCGCCGCCACGTCCTGGACAACGCCCTGGGCTGGCTGCGCCACTACCACCTGGACGGGCTGCGCCTGGACGCGGTCCACGCCCTGCGCGACGACCGCGCCGTCCCCCTGACGGCCGAACTCTCCGCCGAGGCCGACGCCCTGGCCGCGGCCCTGGGACGCCCGCTGTCGCTGATCGCCGAGTCCGACCGCAACGACCCCCGCACCGTCCTGCCCCGCGAGGCGGGCGGCCTGGGGATGAGCGCGCAGTGGTCCGACGACCTGCACCACGCGCTGCACGTGGCCCTGACGGGGGAGACCCACGGCTACTACGGCGACTTCGCCCGCCCCGGGGCGCTGCCCGCCACACTCGGCCGCGTGTTCTGGCACGCCGGAACCTACTCGAGCTTCCGCGGGCGCACCCACGGGGCGCCCGTGGACACCGCCCGCATCCCCGGGCACCGGTTCCTGGCCTACCTCAGCACCCACGACCAGATCGGCAACCGGGCGCGCGGCGACCGCATGGGCGAACACCTCTCGCCGGGCCTGCTCGTGTGCGGCGCCGCCCTCGTGCTGTGCTCGCCGTTCACCCCCATGGTCTTCATGGGCGAGGAGTGGGGCGCCACCACGCCGTGGCCGTTCTTCGCCTCCTTCGAGGACCCCGCGCTGGCGGAGGGGGTGCGCGCGGGCCGCCGCCGCGAGTTCGCCGCCCTGGGGTGGGCCGAGGAGGAGGTCCCCGACCCGATGGACCCCGCCACCCGCGACGGAGCGGTCCTGGACTGGTCCCAGCCCGGGGCCGGGCCCCACCGGTTCGTCCTGGACACCTACCGGGCGCTCATCGCGCTGCGCCGCCGCGAACCCGAGCTGTCCGACCCGCGGCTGGACCGCTTCGCGGTGACCGCCGAGGGGGAGGGCCGCAGGCTGGTCCTGGTGAGGGGCGGGCTGCGGGTGGTGGTCAACCTGGACCCCGGCGGTGCCGAGGTGGAACTGGACGCCGCCCCCCGCGAACTCGTCCTGGCCAACGGCGCCGCGCGGTTCTGCGGCGCCACCGTCGCGCTGCCCGGGGAGTGCTTCGCGGTCCTGCGGGTGTGAGCCTCCGCCCGGGCCGCCGGTCACCGTCCCCCTCTAGGCTGGCTGCTTCCGGTACCGGGCATCCGGCGCCGGGCCGGTTCGACAGAAGGGCTCATGATGACCGAAGCCGACTGGAGGCTCGGCCGCAGGTTCGAGGCACCCAACGGGACGGTCCACTGGGACAGGTTCGGTGACGGCGCCCCCCTCGTGCTCCTGCACGGCACCCCGTTCTCGTCCTACGTGTGGCGCCACGCGGTCCGCGCCCTCGGCGACCGGTACACCGTCCACGTGTGGGACATGCCCGGCTACGGCGCCTCCGCCAAGTACGGGGGCCAGGACGTGTCCCTGCCCGCCCAACAGGCCGCGTTCACCGCACTGCTCGACCACTGGGGGCTGGAGCGGCCCGCCGTGGTCGCCCACGACTTCGGCGGCGCGGTGGCCCTGCGCGCCGCCGTGCTCGACGGGGTCGCCTACGAGCGGCTCGCCCTGGTGGACGCGGTGAGCGTGCGCCCCTGGGGCAGCGACTTCTTCCGTCTGGTCAACGCCGGTGCGGACGTGTTCGCCGCGCTCCCGCCGCACCTGCACGAGGCGCTGGTGCGCGCCTACGTGGCCTCGGCCGCCCACCGCGAACTGCGTGCCGGGACCCTGGACGCGCTGGTGCGGCCCTGGCTGGGGGAGGAGGGGCAGCCCGCGTTCTACCGCCAGATCGCCCAGGCCGACGAGCGCCACACGGCCGAGGTGGAGGACGGGTACGCCCGCCTCGACCAGCCGACCCTGGTGGTGTGGGGCCGGCAGGACACCTGGCTGCCCCCGGAACGGGGGGAGCGGCTGGCCGCCGCGATCCCGGGCGCCCGCCTCCGGTTCCTCGAGGGCGCCGGGCACCTGGTCCAGGAGGACGCGCCCGCCGAACTCGTCGCCGCGCTCCTGGACTTCCTGCGCTGAGAACGCGCCCGGACGCCGCCCCGGCCCCGGGGGAGCCGCCCCGGCCGGACGCCCCGCGTCCCCCGTCGCGGGGCCGGGGCCCGGGGAGTGCGAAGACGCCCCAGGGCCCCGCCCGGCGCACAGCCGTCCAGGTGTGCGCGGGGCGGCGCGGCCGACCGCGACGCGCCGCCGGGGCGCCGGCGGCCCGCCGGGGCAGGGGCGCACCTGGGCAGGGGCCCGCCCCGCGCCGGCGCGGGACGGCCCTCCCCGGTCACCGCCCCCTGGGGTCCAGCACGTCGAACACCTCCAGCCACTGGTCGGGGGAGACGTGGCCGACGGGGGTGCTCCGGGCCACCCCGGCCGCGTCCAGGGCGCGGTCCACGCGGCGGGCCGGGTGGGCGCGGCGCAGCGACGCGCCCAGGGAGCCGCCCGCCCCGCCGAAACCGAGTTCGACCATGCGCCGGTACCCGCCCATCCTCCCCGGATCCACCAGGGGCGTGCGGCGGCGGCGCAGCACCAGCAGGCCGGCGTCGACCCGGGGCACCGGGCGGAACCGGTGGCGGTCGATCCGCCCGGCCAGGGCCCACGACCACTCGGGCCATGTCCTCACGGTCAGCAGGCTCCACCTGCCGAACCCGCCGGTGCGCTTGCGCGCGTACTCCAGCTGGGTGACCAGGGTGGCGGAGGTCAGGTGCGGGGCGGCCAGGCACCAGCGCACGATGTCGGCGGTGCGCGCGTAGGGGATGTTGCCGACGACGGCGAAGTCCTCGCCCGGGGGGCGTACACGGGTGAAGTCGGCCCGCGTGACGCGGACGCCCCGCTCGGGATCGCGGTAGCGGGCGGCCAGGCGCTCGGCCAGGCGGGGGTCGAGCTCGTAGGCGAGCACCCGGCGTGCGGCCGGGGCCAGGAAGCGGGTGATGGCGCCCTCGCCGGGCCCCACCTCCACCACCAGGTCCCGGGGCCCCACCCCGGACACGCGCACCACGTGGCGCGCGGCGCCGGGGTCGGCGAGGAAGTTCTGGGACAGGCGGCGCCGGTTGTCGCGGGCGTTCGTCCGGGAGGGGCGTTCGTTTCGTGCCACAGGAAGGTCCGTTCCGGCCACGCGGGGTGGCGGACGAGGACGGGCAGCACGAACGGGCACGCCGGCCGGCGTGCGGGTGAAGGGGTCCGGGCAGCCCGTCCGTGGGAAAGGGGACGCGACTGGGCCTGGACCGGCGGGCCACACGGGAGGGACCGCCCGGCGCGGACACCGGGGCCGCTGGGCGGCGCCGCGGGGAGCGCGGGGCGGAAGGGGATGCGTACGCGAAGCGGGGCGGTCGGCGCGGACCCCCAGGGGGGACCGGGGTCGACCGGGGCCCGGCCTACCGGTGCAGGCGGGCCGACCGGAGGCGCTTGGCGTACGGGTGGGCGTTCACCGACCAGGCGAGCGCCCCGTCGAAGATCGCGTGGCAGCAGGACATGGCATGCACCGTAGGAGGCCGCGCCGGGGCGCCGCAACCGGTTTTCCGCCGTGCCGGCCCCGGCGCCGCCCCACGGCCCCGCTCCCGCCCGGGGCCCCTCCCCGAACCAGGTCGTCCTGGTCAACGCCGGTGCGGACGTGTTCGCCGCGCTCCCGGCGCACCTGCACGAGGCGCCGGCCGCGCCGGAGCCGGCCCCTCCGCCGTGCGACCCGGCGGCCCGGCGCCGCGGCACCGCCTCTCGGCCGCCGCCGGGTCCCGGCGGCGGGGCGGCCCTCCCGCACGGTCCCTCCCGCACCGGAGGGCCCTTTCGGGCGGGCCTCTCCCGCCGCACGGCCCGGAGTGCGGCGCCGGGCGTACGAACGGCGCCTGCCCGGGCCTGCCCGGCAGCGGGCACGGGACGGAAAAAGCGTTCGCGGCCCGATCCCGGGTCGCGCCATACTCGGCCCCATGCCAGATTTCGCGGACTTCGACACCCGCCACTACCGCACCGTGGACCCGGCCACCGGCTACGACGGCTGGTCGGCCACCTACGAGGGCTCGGTCCTGGACGCCATGGACCTCGGACTGCTGGACGGGCTCACCGCCCCCGACTGGTCGGCCGTGACCGCCGCCGCCGACCTCGGCTGCGGGACCGGCCGCACCGGCTCCTGGCTGCGGGCGCGCGGGGTCGCCCGGATCGACGGCGTCGACATCAGCTCCGGGATGCTGGAACTGGCCGGCAAGCGGGGCGCCCACGACACCCTGACCCTGGGCGACGTGCGCGACACCGGCCTTCCGGGGGGCTCCTACGACCTGGCCATCGCCTCGCTCATCGACGAGCACCTGCCCGACCTGGCCCCCTTCTACGCCGAGGCCTTCCGGCTGACCCGCCCCGGCGGCACCTGCGTGCTGGTGTCCTACCACCCGCACTTCTCGATGGTCTCCGGGATGCCGACCCACTACACCGACGCCTCCGGCGAGGACATCGCCATCACCACGCACGTCCACCTGATCAGCGACCACGTGCGCGCCGCGACGGCCGCCGGCTGGACCCTGGCCGAGCTCTCCGAGGGCACGGTGGACGACACGTGGGTGGCCGCCAAGCCCACGTGGGAGAGGTTCCGGGGGCACCCGGTCTCGGCGGCCTACGTGTGGACCAGGCCAGCCTGAGCCCTCCGCGCCGGTACCGCCGCGGAGGGTTCCCGGAGCCGGTCCGGGAGGCGCCTCCCGGACCGGTCGCGGCGCTGCCGCGGCGGCGCCCGGGGCAGGCCCGGTCCGGCCGGTCACCGCGCGGGCCGGTCGGCCCGCTCCGCGCGCAGGGCCTCCGCCGCCCGCCGGCGCAGGCCCCCGCCGGAGGCGCTCACGTGGCGGCGGGCTCCCCGGGGCCGGTCAGCGCCGCCAGCCACACCGCCCGGTGGCGCTCGACGTAGTCGGCGGCCGGCCCCCAGTGGTCGGCGTGCCCCTGGGCGTGCAGCCGGGCCCAGGGCTGGGCGCCGGTCCGGGCGCCCTCCTCCAGCAGGTCGTACATGCCGCGCACCCGGTGCAGGACGGCGTCGGGCAGCTCGCGGCGCTGGGCGTCGTCGCACCCGTAGCCGTCGGCGAGGGCGCGCAGCCGCAGGGCGTCCGACCCGGGGTCGCCGCCCGCGTGCAGCGGGACGAACCCGTGCGCCGCGTACCCCAGGTCGCCCATCCGGGTGCCCGGCCCCGCGCCGTCCCAGTCGATGAACGTCCATTCGTCGCCGTCGCGCACCAGGTTCCACGGCGCGAGGTCGTAGTGGCAGAGCACCTCCTCGCGCGGGTCCGGGGTCGCGATGTCCCACTCCGGCTCCCCGTCCGGCCGGAAGCCGGCGGTGAGGTCGTGCAGGCGCCGGACGATCCCGCCCAGCCGGCGGAGTTCGGCCCCGGTCAGGGGCGGCAGGGTGTCGGCCATCGCGCCGGGGCGGTAGCCGAGCACCTGGCGCCCGCGGGCGTCCGCGCCCAAGGGGACCGGGGAGGCCTCGAAGGAGCATCGGTGCAGGTACCGGAGCAGGGACGCCACCGACGGGGACGACCGCGTCCACGGTTTGCGCACGGTCCGCCCCACCCGTACGACCCCGTCGGCGACGTTGCCGCCCTCCAGGACCTCTTCGCGCTGCTCCCGGTGTTCTGGTTCGGTCATCGCAGCAGTATCCCCGGCGACGTTCTGGGGCGCAGGTGGTTTTCCCGCGCCGCACCGCGGCCCGCGCGGCGCCGGGAGGGGCGCTTCTCCCGGCGCTCGGGGGGCTCAGGTCCCGGCGGTGGCGCGCCCGGCGCCGCCCAGGTCCGCCTCGCTCAGCGTGAACTGCCACAGGAACGTGACCAGGGCCAGTGCGCCCATGCTCGCGAACACGGCGGTCAGTCCGAAGAACTGCGCGATCAGCCCGCCCGCGGCGGCGCCCAGCGGGAGCGTGCCCCAGGCCAGCAGCCGGTAGGCGCTGTTGAGCCGTCCGAGCAGGTGGTCGGGGGTGATCCGCTGGCGCAGCGACACGGTGACCACGTTCCACACCGAGAGGCCCACCCCGCCGACGAAGAAGCCCGCCCCGATCACGAGCGGGTCGGCGGTCAGCGCCGGGACCCCCACCAGGACGGCGAAGGCGAGCGCGCTCACGCGCAGGGACCAGGCCCGGCCCAGGAGGCGCTCGACGTGCTCGGCGGTCAGGGCGCCGAGCACGCTGCCCGCCGCGGTGGCGGTCAGCAGCAGCCCGTAGGCGGGCTCGGACAGGCCCATGGGGGAGGCGGGGCCCACCGCGAACAGCACCATGACGGTGAAGGCGGCGTTGGTGGAGAAGTTGCTCAGGCCCACCATGGCGGCGAGGGTGCGCAGGGTCCGGTGGCGCCACAGGAACCGCAGTCCCTCGGCGATATCGGTGCGCATGGTGGCGGGTGCGGCGCGTTCGGTCCGGAAGCTTCCGCGCACCAGGACCAGCGTGCCGGCCGCGACCAGCCACAGGGCGGCGGGGGCGGTGAAGGCGGCGGCCAGGCCCAGGGCGACCAGGATCCCGCCCAGGGGCGGTCCGGCGAACTGGTGGGCGGTCAGTTCGACGGCGTGCAGGCGCCCGTTGGCGCGGGAGAGCCGGTCGCGGCCGACCACCTGGGGCAGGATCGACTGGGCCGAGGTGTCGTGGACGGTCTCGGCGGTCCCGACGCCCAGTGCCACCGCGTAGAGCAGCCAGACCGACCCCAGGTCCAGGGCCAGCGCCGCGGCCAGGCCGGCGAGGAGCAGCCCCCGCGCGAGGTTGGCGCCGACCATGAGGCGACGGCGGTCGTACCGGTCGGCGAGGGCGCCGGCCGGGAGGGACAGGAGCAGCCAGGGGATCGTCAGCGCGAACGCCACGCCCGCGATCAGGAGGGGGGAGTCGGTGAAGCGCAGGGCGACCAGGGGCAGCGCGACCTTGAGGACCCCGTCGGCGAGGTTGGAGAGTCCGGAGGAGGTCCACACGGTCCAGAACCGGCCTCCGAGGTGCCGGGGTCCAGTGGGGGGCGGGGGGTCGGAAAGGGGGGTCGTCTCCGTCATGGGTCGAGCCTGACAGGGCGATTGAGGGAAAACAATCGATTTGGCTTTTGTCGATCGTTGCTACGCTGGCCCCATGGGAGAACGGGCTGGTGCGCAGGGGACCGGGACGCGGGCGCAGGGGGAGGCGCCCCCGGCGCGCAGGAGGCGACCGGCCACCGTCAAGGAGGTCAAGGCCCTCTCCCACCCGCTGCGGATCCGCATCCTGAGGCTGTGCGCGGTGCGGGAGCTCACCAACCGGGAACTGGCCGACCGGCTCGACACGACCCCGGGCACGGTCCTGTACCACGTCCGCCAGCTCGTGGACTCGGGCCTGCTCGTGCCCGCGCCCGTGCGCACCGGGGCGAGCGGGGCCCTGGAGAAGCCCTACCGGGCCACCGGGGAGTCCTGGTGGCTGGACGGGCCTTTGATCGGCGCCGGCGACGAAGCGGCCGACGCGCCGGTGGAGGCCCTGCGCCGGGAACTGGAGGAGGTCGGGCCGGACTCGGTCCGCGACTACGCGCGGTTCGTGCTGCACCTGTCCGACGAGGACCGGGACGAACTGGGCCGGCGCATCCTCGCCGTCCTGGACGAGTACGTGCTCACCGAGCACGAGCGCCGGGGGAGGCCGGCCTACGGCGGGGCGTTCCTGCTGCACGCCCTGGCCGACCGTGACCCGGCCGGGGGCGGGGCGACCGCGCCCCGCGACGGGGAGGCCGGGCCGGGCCCGGACGGCGCCGGTCGCTAGCGGGCCGCCCCGGGGCGCGCCGCCGGGACGTGCGGACCCCGCACCCGGAGGCTCCGCGTCCTCGGGGCCGGGGTCCGCCGACGGGCCCACGGGCACCGGCGGACCGGGCCCCGCCCCCGCCCCCCGCGGCGGCTCAGAAGCGCAGCCAGGTTCCCGCGAGTCCCTGCTGCCCCCGTCCGGGGGCCGACCAGTCGCACACCCCGTCGGCGAACACCTCCGCGGCGCGCTCGGCCTGCTCGGGGGTCAGGTCGGCCGGGTGCTCCGCGGCGTCGAAGGGGACCAGGCGGCACGCGACCACGTCCAGGGCCAGGGGCGCGCCCGCGACCAGCCGGGGCGAGGCGTGCACGGGGTAGGCGTCGGCGCACGCGTCCCCCTGCCCGGCGCTGAGCGGGAGCTGCTCGGCCACCACCCGGCGGGCGGGGTCGCCCACCCAGCACGAGTCGGTGAGCCACTCCGGGCGCGCGGCGCGCACGTGGTCGATGGCGGGGCGGCCGGGGTCGGCGGCGCCGAGCTCCCGCACCCCGCTCGCCCAGGCGTCGAGTTCGGCCAAGGCCCTTCCGGCCACCGGGGCGGAGGAGGAGAACCCGCCCCGCCCGCCCCGCTCCACGAGCATCACGTGGTTGTCGGCCGTGCCGTTGGCGGCGAGCAGGCGCTCGCGCAGCGAGAACGAGTGGAAGCGCATGTGGATGCTGCCGCCCGGGACGTCGTCCTCGTAGGCGCGGTGGTCCACGACGGGGATGTCGGCCAGTCCGCCGCCCCCGTTGAGGAGGCGGCCGGTGCGGTAGGCGGCGACGGTGGCGGCGGGGTCGGCCTCGGTGCGCTCCTCCACCACCCGGCCGTCGGCGTCCAGGCCGCCCACGTGCTCGTTCAGGTGCAGGAACTGGTCGGCGTCGATCGTGCCGTCCAGGAGGGCTCCCAGGCCGTACTGGACGCCGACGTTGTCCAGGGGGCGGCGCGGCAGGCCGGTCGCGGGGTCGGTCCCGTAGACGTTGCCGGTGTGCGCGTACAGCTCGCAGCGCACCCGTTCGGGCACCCGGTCCGCGCACACGCCCGCGGGGTCGACGCGGTCGGCCTCCCCGGCGAGCTTGCCGATGGCGTCCCAGCGCGCGAACCCGGACACGGCGCGCTGCTCCTCCCTGCTCAGGGCGCCGGGGTGCTCGCGCGCGTACTCGTGCAGCAGCAGGGCGTCGGTGGCGGTCGGCACCACGGAGAAGGCCACGTCGGGGAAGGAGTGGGAGACCAGCAGGCCGTCCAGCAGGCCCGGCTGGTTGTCGCCGATCTGGTGCGCCTGGTAGGCGCCCCCGGAGGATCCCCGGCCCAGGGTCAGGTCGGGGGCGCCGTGGGTGAGGGAGAAGCGCTGGACCACGGCGGCCGCGGTCTCGGCGGCCAGCAGGTCGTTGCAGTTGTTGCCGAACACGTTGAGGGAGGCGGAGGCCACCGCGTACCCCTGCGAGAGCATGCCGTGGTCCAGGACCCCGGCGGTCCTGGTCCCCTGGACGTACCAGCCGCCCGCGCACCCGCCGCCGAACGTGTACACCAGGCGGCGGTTCCAGCCCCGCGGCGGCTGCCACGGGTCGGGCCCGGGGTCGCCGGGGGTGTACAGCAGCGCCGTCTCGTAGATCGACCTGTTCACCGTGCCGGTCTCGACCCGGACGGTGTAGGGGACCCTGTGGCCGGTGGAGGTGGTGGTCCGGGCGGCGTCGCCGGGCACCCGGTCGGGGTCGGCCATGGGGCCCAGGCCCCCTCCTCGGTGCGGTACATGTGGCGGACCACGGTCGGGGCCGAGCAGTCGGGGTCCAGGGGCGGGCCGAGGGTGCCGCCGCCGTGCAGCTCGAAGCGCTCGGTGTCGCACACGAAGGGCTCCTGGTGGGGGCCGGAGAAGACCGGGCCCGTGAGGGGGTGGGCGGTGACGGTGACCCTGGCCGTCACCGGGTCGGTCCCCTCCTGCGCGCTCCCCCCGCCCCCGGGCGCCGAGGCGGTCAGGACGGTGTTCCCCCGGGGCAGCCCGGAGACCAGGCCCTCCAGGGCGGGGGTGCCGTCGGCCAGGCGCACCGTGCGCAGGGAGGGGGTGGCGTCGGCGCCTCCCGCGTCCAGGCGGACGTCGGCGGCGGGCACGGACGGGGAGGGAACCACCCTGACCAGGGCGGTGTCGCCCATGACGGTGTCGGGGCGGGAGGAGAGCACCTCCAGGGAGAGCGGTGCGTCGGCGTCGCGGGGGGTCTCGGGGGCGGCGGGCCGCGCCCACAGGCCGAAGGGCAGGGGCGCGCCGGAGACGGTGAGCAGGACGGCCGCGGCGGCCGCCGCGGCGCCCAGGAGCGTGCGGCCCCGCGGTCCCGCCCTCACGTGCGTCCGGGGCGGCCGCAGGGGGCCGGGCGCCCCGCAGGGTACCGGCCGGGCCGGTGGGAGCCGTGTCCCGCGGAGCGGGCGCGGCGGGCCGCGTCCCCGGGGACGCGGGAGGGGACGGGCAGCTGCCCGGGGCGCCGGTGGCCGGGCCCCGGCGCCCCGTGGGCGGGGTGCGCGCAGGGGGCGGCCGGGCCCGGACGGCGGTGGGGGGAGCCCGTGGCGTACCGGGCCCGAAGGGGGTGATGTGCTCCCATGACGGATTCGGTACCCGCAACCGGACAGACCGAACGCCCGGTACGGACAAGGCTGGGGAGACGTTCGCCGACCCCCGGGTGACGCGCCGGTGGCCGGGCCCCGCGACCCCCGGCCACGGGCCGGAGGCGGCCGCGCCGCCGCCCGCCGGCTCAGGGCCGGTGGACCCGCCGCCCGCTCACCCGGCCCGGGACCAGCTTGAGGACCTGGTCGCGCTCGCCCGCCGCCCAGGGCAGGGGCAGGCGGCCCCGGGGGATGCGGGCCAGCTCCTCCGCGTCGCGGACCCACCTGCACCGCCCGCTCGCCAGGACGCTCCAGCCGTCACGGCGCTCCTCGTCGAAGAGGTCGACCTGGAAGGCGGCGTGGCCGCGCGCGTAGCGCATCACGGTTCCCGCCAGGGTGGTGCGGAACACCACCGTGTCGTTGAACAGCGCGTAGTTCACCGGCAGCACCGTCGGGGCGGCGTCCCCGTCGATGGTGAAGGCCACCCGGCCGATGTCGCGGGTGCCCAGCAGGTTGAGGCAGGTCTGCCGCTCCAGCACCGTGAAGCTCGCCCCGTCGTCCCCCTCGGCGACGTCGGCGCCCTCCATCAGCTCCTGCTCCTCCGCGAGCCGGTCGGTCCCCGCGTAGTCGTCCGCCTCCCGCTGCGCGGGCGGTGCGGCCGCCCCCGCGACCGTTCCCCGATCCTGGTCCGGCGCCCCGGCGCCGCGTGATCCGTCCATGACAGGCTCCCCGAAGTCGGTGCCCTCGCTCCGTTCCCCGCCATTGTCGCCGGTCCCGGCCCCGAAGGCGTGGACCGCCGGCCCCTCGTCCGGCGGCGGAGGTCCCCTCCTGTGCGCTTACCCGGGGGGACGCAGGGCTCAAACAGAACGGGACGTTCGACTCATATGGCATGAATCTTCGCTGGCTAGGCTGGGTGGACGGGAGCCTGCCTCCCGCCCCGCCCCTCCCGCGGCCGGAGCGCCCCCGCCGCGGGTGCCCGACAATGGGCACGCGGCGGCGGGCGACCCCGACACAGGGCGGACGGGCCGCCTCGGGCTCCCGTCCCCAGCTCTGAGGAGGTGCCCGCCCGATGGGTGGAGACAGAACGATCCGGGTGTTCCTGGTGGACGACCACGAGATCGTCCGGCGGGGTGTGGGATCACTCCTGGACGAGGAGGACGGCATCGAGGTGGTCGGCGAGGCCGGGACGGCGGCGCAGGCGCTGGCGCGGGTCCCCGCGCTCGCCCCCGACGTGGTCGTGCTCGACGTGCGCCTCCCCGACGGCGACGGCGTCACCGTGTGCCGGGAGATCCGCTCCCTGCTCCCCGACACCCGCATGCTCATGCTGACGTCCTACTCCGACGACGAGGCGCTCTACGGCGCGGTCATGGCCGGGGCGTCCGGGTACATCCTCAAGCAGATCCACGGCACCGACCTGGTCGGAGCGGTGCGCACGGTCGCCGACGGGCGCTCCCTGCTGGACCCCGAGTCCACCGCGCGCATGCTCAAGCGGCTGCGCGAGGAGGCGGTGCGCAAGGACCCGCTCAGCGAACTCACCGAGCAGGAGCGCCGCGTCCTGGAGCTCATCGGCGAGGGGCTCACCAACCGCGAGATCGGCGCGCGGATGTACCTGGCGGAGAAGACCGTCAAGAACTACGTCTCCAGGGTCCTGGCCAAGCTCGGGATGGCCCGGCGCACCCAGGCCGCGGCCTACGCGGTGCGGCTGTCCATGGACCAGGGATAGGAGGCCCCCGCGGGCCTCACCCGCGCACCTCCCCGGCCCCGCCGGTGCGGCGGAGCGGCACCGACCACTCGACGCACGCTCCCCCGCCCGGACCGGAGGTCACCGACAGGCGGCCGCCCAGCTCCTCGGCCCGGGAGGCCGCGTTGCGCAGCCCGCTGCGCGAGACGCCCCCGGTGATGCCCCGGCCGTCGTCGCTCACCCGCAGGACCAGCTCCTCGCCCACGGACAGCTCCACGTCCACGGCGGTGGCCCGAGCGTGGCGGGCCGCGTTGGACAGCAGCTCGCGCAGCACCGCCACCAGGTGCTCCCCGACCGCCTCGTCCACCGCGTTGTCGATCGGCCCCTGCGTGAGCAGGCGGGGCGCGAACCCCAGCGTCTCCGAGGCGGAGTTGACCAGGTCCAGCACCCGCGACCGCAGCCAGGGGCCCTCCTCGCCCGAGCTCTGGAGCGCGAAGATCGTGGAGCGGATCTGGCGGATGGTGTCGTCCAGGTCGTCGACCGCGTTCTGCACCCGCTGGGAGGACACGGTGTCGTCGATGCGCCGCACGGTGCCCATCAGCGTGATGGCGGTGGCGTACAGGCGCTGGATGACCGTGTCGTGCAGGTCGCGCGCGATGCGGTCGCGGTCCTCCAGCACGCTCAGTCGCTCGGAGTCCAGCCGGGCCTCGGCCAGCTCCAGCGCGACCGCCGCCTGGTCGGCGAACGGCGACAGCATGCTCAGCCAGCTGTCCTGGAAATCCCCGCCGTCCCGGCCCCGGGCGAGCACGAGCACGCCCCGCGCCCCGTCCGGGGGACCGAACGGCAGCACCAGCACGGGCCCCACCCCCAGTCGGGTCAGGAAGCCCGCCCCGTCCCCGTCCGAGGCCGACACGTCGGTCTGGACGGGCTCACCGCTGCGGTAGACGCGTCCCAGCAGGGTGTGGGGCGCACACGTGAGCGTGGCCCCCCGCGCACCGGCGGCCACGGCCCCGCTGTGCTTGTCGGGCCCGTCCCACACCCGCACGGTGAGGGTGTCGGGCTCCTCGCCCGGCATGGCGATGACCGCGAGGTCGGCGTCGACCATCCCCCGGGCGCGGCGCGCGACCAGGCGCAGCACCTCCTCGGGAGGGGCGCCGGACAGCAGCCGGGTGGTGATCTGGCCCGAGGCGTCCAACCAGGTCTCCCGGCTCTGCGTCTGGGCGAAGAGCTGGGCGTTCTCGATGGCGGTCCCCGCCGCGGTGGCCAGGGCGCGCAGCAGGAGCTCGTCGTCCCCGGTGAACTCCGCGCCGTCGCGCTTGTCCGTCATGTACAGGTTGCCGAACACCTGGTCGCGGATGCTGATGGGAACGCCGAGGAAGGTGTGCATGGGCGGGTGCCCGGCCGGGAACCCGCGCGACTCGGGGTGGTCGCGCACCTCGCGCAGGCGCAGGGGGCGCGGTTCCTTGATGAGCAGGCCCAGCACGCCCTCGCCCTTGGGCCAGTGCGCGATGCCCGCGATCTCGTCCTGTTCCAGGCCCACGGGGATGAAGCGGCTCATCTCCCCGTCGGGGCCGATCACGCCCAGGGCGCCGTAGCGCGCGTCCACCAGGCTGGCGGCCGTCTCGGTGATGCGCACCAGCAGGGGGTCGAGTTCGAGTCCCTCCCCGATGGAGACCACCGCCTCCAGGAGCGTGTGGATGCGCTCCTGGCCGGCGGAGATCTCGCTCAGCCGCGACCGGACCTCGTCCAGGAGGTCGTCGAGCCGGACCTGGGGGAGGGACAGACGGTCCTGCCCGTGGTGGGCGGTGCGGACGCCGTCCGTCTGGCTCATGGAGGTTCTTTCCGGCAGCTGTCGAGGGGCTCGCCCCCGAGTCTAGGGGCAGGTTCCGCACGGGCGCGGTCGGCCTCTCCCCACCGGGCCGGCTTCCCGGACCCGGCGGGGAGGGGCCGGGCCCGCCGCCCCCCTCGGCGGACGCCCCGGCGCGCTCAGGCGGAGATGCCGCCGTCGCTGTGCAGGAGCTGGCCGTTGACCCACACCCCCCGGGGGGAGCACAGGAAGTCCACCAGGTCGGCGGTGTCCTCGGGGGTGCCGAGCCGTCCCAGGGGGGTGTGGTTCGCGCACTCCTCCCGCGTCTCCCGCGACATCCAGCCGGTGTCGACGGGGCCGGGGTTGACGGCGTTGGCGGTCACCCCCAGGTGGGCGAGTTCGCGTGCGCAGGCCAGGACGATCCGGTCCAGGGCGCCCTTGCTCGCCCCGTAGGGCAGGTTGCCGACCGTGTGGTCGCTGGTCAGGGCGACGATCCGCCCCGTCCCGTGCGCCCCGCCGAAGCGGAGCCCGAACTCGCGGACCAGCTGCCAGGTGGCGCGCGCGTTGACCGCGAAGTGGCGGTCGAAGGACTCCACGGTGGTGTCCAGCAGACCCGAGTCGACCGACTCGCAGTGGGCCATCACCAGCGCGGTGACGGGGCCCAGGCGCTCCTCGGCCTCGTCGAAGATCCGGGCGGGGGAGGAGGGGTCGGCCAGGTCGGCCTCCACGGAGTGGGCCGCCGCGCCGCGCTCGGCCAGTGCGTCCAGGGTGGCCCGGGCCGCGCCGGCCTCCACACCCCAGTCCATGCGCGCGTCGTAGGGGGTCCAGTGGGTGAAGGCCACGTCCCAGCCCGAGGACGCCAGCCGGCGGGCGATCGCCGAGCCGATGCCGACGGTGCGGCCCACCCCGGTGACGAGGGCGACCGGCCGGGCGGGGGAGGAGGGCGGTGAGAAGGTCATGCGGCCATCGTGGCGCAGCGTGTGCGGCGGGGCAACGGAATTGCCGGGCCCCGGTGCGGCGGCTCAGCCCGTCAGGCCGGGGATGATGCGCGGCCCCACCCGCCGCACGTAGTCGCGGAACAGGGCCACGGCCGGGGGCTCGTACCCGCCGCCCGAGCCCTCGCGCGGCCAGACCACCCCGATCGGCCGGTCCGCGCCCCCGCCCAGGACCGGCAGCTCCACCGTCCCGGCCAGCGGCCCGCGCGGGCGGGCGGGGAGCACCGACACCCCCAGGCCCGCCGCCACCAGGCCGCGCGCGGTCGAGATGTCGTCGGCCTCGAACGCGACCCGGGGGGTGAACCCCGCCCGGTCGAGCAGCCGGTCGGTCAGGTGGCGCACGCCCCGGCCCGGTTTGAGCAGGACGAACTCCTCCTCGGCCGCCGCCACCGCCGCCACCCCCCGCGGGGACCGCGCCAGGGCGTGCCCCTCGGGCACCACCAGCCGCAGCGACTGCGTGTGCAGCACCGCGGACGCCAGCCCCCTGCCCGAGGGCAGCGGGGAGGTCAGGGCGAGGTCGGCCCCGCCCGAGGACACGCGGCTCAGCGACTCCGCCCACGGCTCCTGGGTCAGCGAGAACCGCACCCCCGGGTGCTCGGCGCGAAACCCCCGCAGCAGCACCGGCACCACCTCCACCCCCAGCGTGGGCAGGAACGTCAGCGCCACCCGCCCCTCCTCGGCGCCGGTCAGCTCCGCCATCCCCCTGCGCAGGTCGTCCAGGGCGCGTTCCACGTGCGGGAGCAGGATCCGGCCGGCGCGGGTCAGCCGCACCCCCCGGCCGGTCCGCTCCACCAGGGCGATCCCCAGCTCCTCCTGGGCCCGTGCCAGGGCCCGGCTCAGCGTCGGCTGGGGCACCCCCAGCGTCTCGGCCGCCAGGGTGACGTGCTCGGTCCCGGCGACCGCCGCCACCATCCTCAGCCGGGGCGCCAGCACCCGGGCGAGCGCGTCCGCGTCCGCGCGCCCGTGCCGCCCCGCCCGCTCCGACCCCTCCGTATGTTCCATGCATTCCAGTATGAGTCAGGGGCAAACCATGCATTGGACGTATGAAACCGTGGTTCCTAGCGTGGACCCATGACCGCGACCACGTCCCCGCCCGACCACGACGCCCGCCTCCGCGCGGGCACGGCCGCCTACCGGCGCACGGTCGCCGCCATGGTGGCCGTCGCCGTGGCCACCTTCGCCCAGCTGTGGTCGGTCCAGCCGGTCCTGCCCGCCATCGCCGACGGCTTCGGCTCCACCGCGTCCCAGGCCGCGCTCACGGTCTCCGTGGCCACCGGGGGACTGGCCGGGTTCACGCTGGTGTGGAGCGGCGCCGCCGACCGGTTCGGCCGGGCCCGCGTCATCGCCGTGTCCCTGGCCCTGACCACCCTCCTGGGCTGTGTGACGCCCCTGGCGGGCGACCTCTGGGTCCTGCTCGCCCTGCGCGCGCTCCAGGGCGCGGCCCTGGGCGGGGTCCCCGCCGCGGCCGTCGCCTACCTGTCCGAGGAGGTCCACCCGGCCGACGCCGCGCGCGCCACCGGGCTGTACATCGCGGGCAACCCCCTCGGCGGGATGGGCGGGCGCCTGCTCGCCGGGTTCGCCGCCGACCTGGGCGGCTGGCAGTGGGGGATCGCGGCGAACACCCTCCTGGGACTGGTGTGCCTGGTCGTCTTCGTGCTGGTCCTGCCGCGCCCGCGGCGCGCGGCCGGGGCCGCGCCCCCCTCCCGGCGTCCCGCGGAAGGGGCGCGGGGGGAGGGCCCGGGCGGCGTGAAGGCCCCCGGGGCCCCGGGGATGGGGCGGCGCCTGGCCGCCGCGCTCACCACGCGCGGCCTGCCCGCCCTCTACGCCCAGGCCCTGCTGCTCATGGGCGCGTTCATGACCGTGTACAACCTGCTCGGCTTCCGTCTCATGGGCGAGCCCTTCGGGCTCTCCCAGTCCGCGGCGTCCCTGCTCTTCCTGTCCTACACCGCCGGGATGCTCGGCTCGGCGGTCGCCGGGCACCTCTCCGGGCGCTGGGGCGGCTACCCCGTCCTCATCGCCGCCACGGCGCTGATGGCCGCGGGCCTGGGCGGCCTGCTCACCACCGCGCTGGCCGGCCTCATGGCCGCCCTGCTGGTGCTGACGTTCGCCTTCTTCTGCGCCCACGCCACCGCCTCGGCCTGGGTGGGGGCCCGCGCGGTCACCGGCCGCGCCCAGGCCATGGCCCTGTACACGCTCGCCTACTACCTCGGCTCCAGCCTGTTCGGGTGGTGCGGCGGTCTGGTCTACGACGCGGTGGGCTGGGGAGGCGCCGTGGCCTTCGCGGCGGGGCTGTGCGCGGCGGCGGCCCTGGTGGGGCTGCGGCTGCGCCGCCTGCCCCCCGCCGCCTGAGGCCGCGCCGCCCCCCTGCTCGCCCGCCCCGGTGGCGGGACCGGTCCGCGCTGCACCGCCCGCGTGCGCGGGCCGGGCAACCCGGGCTGCCCGGGCGCCGGTCCGCGGAGGCGCCCGCCCCGTGTCCCTGGGCGTCGGGGGCGCCCCGCCGGGGGAGGGTGGGGGAGACGCATCGGCCGGGTTAGTTTAAAATTCAACTACCTTGGTCCGAGGACACACCGGCGACTTCGACGGAAGGTGACGACATGGACGTGCGCCCCGCGGGAATCCACCATGTGACCGCGATCGCCAGCGATCCGCAGGCCAACGCGGACTTCTACCTCAACGCCCTCGGCATGCGGCTGGTCAAGCGCACGGTCAACTTCGACGCGCCCGAGACCTACCACCTCTACTACGGCGACCGCGCGGGCAACCCCGGCACGATCATGACCTTCTTCCCCTGGCCCGACGCGCCCCGGGGCAGGATCGGCGCGGGCCAGGCCACCACCACGACCCTCTCCGTGCCCGAGGGCTCCCTGGGATGGTGGGCGGAGCACCTGGCCTCCCTGGGCGTGGACGCCACCCGGCCCGCCGAGAGGGGCGAGGAGGACGTGCTCGTGCTGCGCGACCCCGACGGCCTCGCCATCGAGCTCGCCGCCAGTGCCGACGCCCACGACACCGACCCCTGGGACGGGGGAGCGGTGCCCCCCGAGCACGCCGTCCGGGGCATCCGCGCGGTCACCCTCACCGAGCAGGACGTCGAGGGCACCGTGGAGATGCTGAGCGGGCAGCTCGGCTTCCGGCTGGAGGGCGAGGACGGTGACCGGCTCCGCTTCCGCACCGGCGGCTCCGGCGACGGGGTGGGCACCATCGTCGACGTCCTGGCCGCTCCCGGAGCGGAGCGCGGCCTGGTCGCGGCCGGCACCGTCCACCACGTCGCCTACCGCGCCCCCGACGGCGACGTCCAGGAGGCCTGGCGCCGGACCCTGGAGAACGACGGCGTGGGCGTCACCGAGATCCGCGACCGCACCTACTTCACCTCCATCTACTTCCGCGAGCCGGGCGGGGTCCTGCTGGAGATCGCCACCGACGGCCCCGGCTTCGACTACGACGAGCCGCTGCTCGCACTGGGCCGGGAGCTGAGGCTCCCGCCGTGGCTGGAGCCCGGACGCGAGGAGATCGCCCGCCGCCTGCCCGCGCTGGAGGTCCCCCGGTGACGGCGACCCAGGACTTCGTCCACGTCTTCGAGCCCGCCACCCGGCCGGGAGCGCCCACGCTCCTGCTGCTCCACGGCACCGGCGCCGACGAACGCGACCTGCTGCCGCTGGGCCGGGCCCTCTCGCCCGGCGCGGCCCTGCTCTCGCCCCGCGGCCGTGTGAGCGAGAACGGCATGAACCGCTGGTTCCGCCGCCTGCGCGAGGGCGTCTTCGACGTCGACGACGTGGTCGCGCGCAGCGCCGAGCTGGCGGGGTTCGTCACCGCCGCGGCCCGGGACTACGGCCTGGACCCCGACCGGATCGTGGTCAGCGGGTTCTCCAACGGGGCCAACACCGGTGCGGCGCTGCTGCTGCTCCACCCCCGCCTGCTCAGCGGGGCCGCCCTGTTCGCGGCGGGGGCTCCCCTCCAGGGGCGCGAACCCGACCCTGTGGACCTGTCCGGGGTCCGGGTGTTCCTGGGGTCCGGGGCGGCCGACTCCGTCACGACCCCCGACCAGGCGCGGCTGCTGGCCGCCCAGCTCGGCGACAGGGGAGCGGACGTGGAGGCGCGCGAGCACCCGGGGGGACACCGGCTGGACCCGGACGTGCTGGCGCAGGCCCGCGACTGGTTCGACCGCTCCCGGTTCTGACCGGGACAGCAGACCGCGGCGGCGCCCCCTGATCCCGGGCGCCGCCGCCCCTTCCCCCCACTACGAATCTACGTAGTAAAGGAGGGACTTGTGTAAGGGGTTCACGGTAGTCGACCGCCCCGAATGCACCGGTACGGGCTGGATAAACTCACCGGGTTCCCGCTCTCCCTCATTGAAAAGAACCCATGATCACCTCTCTCCCCGAACGCGTGCGGTAGATGGACCCCGAGATCCTCGCCCTGGTCATGGGGGTCGCCGTCGCCGCCGGCTGGGTGGACGCCGTCGTCGGGGGAGGCGGCCTCCTCCTGCTGCCCGCCCTCCTCGTCGCCGCGCCCACCACCCCCCTGGCCACCCTGCTGGGCACCAACAAGCTCGGCGCCGTCTTCGGCACCGTCTCCGCCGCCATCGCCTACTCCCGCAAGGTCGCCGTCGACCGCCGCGTCGTCCTGCCCACCGCCGCGCTCGCCCTCCTCGGATCCGGGGTCGGCGCCGCCATGGCCGCCGCTCTCACCGCCGAGGTCCTCAAACCCGTCATCATGGTCGTCCTGGCCGGGGTCGCCCTGCTGGTCTACTTCCGCCCCGCCATGGGAGCCACCCCCGACCCGCGCCTGCGCACACGCAACCGGCTGCTGGCCGTCACCGCCCTGGCCGGGGTCGGCGTCAGCCTCTACGACGGCCTCATCGGCCCCGGCACCGGCGTCTTCCTCATCATCGCCTTCACCGCCGTCGTCGGCATGGACTTCGTCTCCGCCTCCGCCTCGGCCAAGATCGTCAACGTGTGCACCAACCTCGGCGCGCTCACCGTGTTCGCCTTCGGCGGCCACGTCGACTGGCTCCTGGGGCTGAGCCTGGCCGTCTGCACCATCATCGGCGCCCAGATCGGCGCGCGTATGGCGCTGCGGCGCGGCTCCGGGTTCGTGCGCGCCGTCCTGCTCGTCGTCGTCCTGGCCCTGCTCCTGCGCATGGCCTGGGACCTCCTCGCCTAGGGCGTCCGACCCCGAGCGCGTCGACCGGTACCACCCGCTGCACGCGGCCTGCTCGGCCGCCGGGTTCTCGCCCCGCGTGGCCCACCACGCCAAGGAACGGGTGGCCGTCACGGCCCTGGTCGCCCGCGGATTCGGCGTGTGCCTGCTGCCCCGCCTGGCGCCCGTCCCGCCCGAGCACGCGGTCAGGCGCCTCCCCCTGGCGGGGGCGCCGGCGCCCCCGCGGCGCCTGGTCGCCTGCGTGCGCCGGGGCAGCGGCGGCCGGCCCGCCGTCGCACGGGGCCCGGAGGCCCTGCACCGGGCCGCCCGGGAGACGTCCCCCGGGACCGGATGAGCCCTCCGCGCCGGGGCGGCGGCCTCACAGGGCGGGCTCGGCCTCCCCGGTCAGGGCCGCCCTGACGTCCTCCACGATCCGCAGCGCCGCGTAGTGGTTGGCCGCGCCCCAGTGGTCGTGGTCCACCCGGTACACGGCCTCCTCGCGCACGGCGTCCAGGTTCGACCACACCCCCTCGGAGAAGGTCCGCGGCGCGTCGGGGTACCCGGACCCGGCCATGACGAAGACGGCGTCCCCGTCCGCCCGGTCCAGGTTCTCGTAGCTCTGCGCGATGTAGTCGGTCGGGCCCTCGCCCTCCAGCTGCCCCTCCGGGCGGGCGAACCCCAGGTCGTCCACGACCTGCCCGGGAAAGGACTCCGCCGTCTCCAGGCGTATCTCGCTCCCGCTCTGCAACCGCACCAGCGACAGCTCGGTCGCGGCGGGGTCCACGCCGGCCGCCTCGATGTCCCCGCGGGCGGAGGCCACCGCCTCCTCGTACGCCTCCAGGGCCCGCCCCGCCTCCTCCGAGGCGTCCAGGACCCCGGCCACCTCGTCCAGGTGCCCGCGCCAGGACCCGGTGCCCTCCCACTCCAGCAGCACCGTCGGCGCGATCGCCTCCAGGCTCTCCAGCATGTCCGCCTGCGCGCCCACCGGGGTGCTGACGCCGATGATCAGGTCCGGTGCGGCGTTGGCGAGCTCCTCGACGTCGACGTCCTCCTCGGAGGGGGAGTTGGTCACCAGGGCGTGCCCGCCGCCGTCCGCGCCCTCGGGCAGGAACGGCGCCAGCCCCTGGTCCTCCCCGCCGGGCGTGCCCATGGTCGCGACCACGTCGTGGCCCAGAAGCGTGACCGCCGCCAGCGTGGGGCGCCACAGCACGGCGATCCTGCGCGGTGTGGCGGGGATCTCCACGGACCCGTTGGCCGCCTCCACTGTGCGGGTGCCGCCCTCCGGTTCCTCCGGCGCCGGGGGCTGCGGGGAGCACCCGCAGGCCAGGAGCGAGCCCAGGGCGGCTACTGTGACCAGGGTGCGTGCGGTGCGCGGGAGCGAAACCATGAGGGGCCCTTCCGTGCGAACAGGATGAAGGTAAGGCTAACCTGTCCCCTGGGCTTTTCGGTTCCGCGAACCACGCCCCGCCGGGCCGCGCCCGACAGGGCGGCCCCACCCACCACCCACGCCACAACGAACGGGGAAGCCGTGGCCCTGCGCGCGCCCACCCTCACGCGCCCCACCCTCACCAGGCGTGTCCTTCGACCCACGGGTCTGCTCCTGGCCCTCGGCGTCCTCGCCGTGTGCGCCCTGCTCAGCGTCACCGTCGGAGCCAAACCCATCCCCGTCGCCGACGTCTGGGCCGCCCTGGCCGCCTACGACGGCAGCTACGACCACGACGTCATCCGCAGCCTGCGCGTGCCCCGCACGGTCATCGGCATCTTCGTCGGCGCCGCGCTGGGCCTGGCCGGCGCCCTCATGCAGGCCCTGACCCGCAACCCCCTCGCCGAACCCGGCCTCCTGGGCATCAACTCCGGGGCCGCCGCCGCCGTCGTCATCGCCGTCTTCGCGTTCGGCGCCGGCGGGGCGGCGTTCGTGTGGCCCGCGTTCATCGGCGCCGCCGTGGCGGCCGTGGCCGTCTACGCCCTGGGATCGCGCGGGCGCGCCAGCGCCACCCCGGTCCGCCTGGCGCTGGCCGGCACCGCGGTCGCGGTCGTGCTCCAGGGGATCGTCTACGGGGTGATCGTCCTCAACGACTTCGTCTTCGACCGGATCCGCTTCTGGCAGGTGGGCTCCCTCGCCGGACGCGACCTCGACGTCTTCTGGCAGGTGGCCCCCTTCCTTGTCGCCGGGGTGGTCCTGACCCTGTGCCTGGGCCCCTCCCTCAACGCGGTCGCCCTGGGCGACGACCTCGCGGCCACCCTCGGCGCCAGGATCCCCCTGATCCGCGCAGCCACGGCCCTGGCCGTGGTCCTGCTGTGCGGGGCGGCCACCGCCTCGGCGGGGCCCATCTGGTTCGTGGGCCTGATCATCCCCCACGCCGCGCGCATGATCACCGGCCCCGACCAGCGGTGGCTACTGCCCTACGCCGCCGTCCTGGGCGCGATCCTGCTCACCGCGGCGGACGTGGTCGGCCGCGTCGTCCTGCCCCACTCCGAACTGGAGGTCGGCATCATCACCGCTTTCGTCGGGGCGCCCCTGTTCATCGCCCTGGTCCGCAGCAGAAGGATGGCCCAGCTGTGAGCAAGACCCTGGCGCCGCCGCGCCCCACCCCGACCGGCCGCGCCACCCCGCGCGGCGCCCTGGCCGTGCGCCTGTTCGGCGAACGGCTCTCCCTGCTGGTGCGCCCGCGCACCGTGGCCGTGTGCCTGACCCTGGTCCTGGTCGGCGTCCTCGCGCTGGCCGTGACGGTCACGGTGGGGGACTACGAGATCTCCCTGGCGGCCGTGCCCGGCGCGATCCTGGGCTACGGCGAACGCCTCGACGTCTTCTTCGTCCAGGGCGTGCGCCTGCCCCGCGCGCTGACCGCGATCGGCGTGGGCGCGGCCCTGGGCATCGCGGGCGCGGTCTTCCAGAGCCTGTCGCGCAACGCCCTGGGCAGCCCCGACATCATCGGCTTCACGTCCGGGGCCGCCACCGGCGCCGTCCTGGTCATCCTGGTCCTGGGCGCCGGCCGTCTGGCGGTGTCCCTGGGGGCCATCGCCGGGGGGCTGCTCACCGCCGCGATCGTCTACCTCCTGGCCATGAAGAACGGCGTGCAGGGGTACCGGCTGGTCCTGGTGGGCATCGGCGTGTCCGCGATGCTCGGGTCGGTCCGCGACTACCTGTTGACCCGCGCCGAGCTCACCGACGCCCTGGGCGCCCAGATCTGGATGATCGGCAGCCTCAACTCGCGCGGCTGGGCCGAGGTCGCCGCCGTGTGGATCTCCCTGGCGGTCCTGGCCCCCGTGCTCCTGGCCCTGGGGCAGCGGCTGCGCTTCATGGAGCTGGGCGACGACACGGCCCAGGGTCTCGGGGTGCCCATCCGCTCCACCCAGATCTGGGCCCTGGCGGCCGCCAGCGCGCTGACCGGCGCCGCCATCGCGGTGGCGGGCCCCATCGGCTTCGTGGCCCTGGCCGCGCCCCAGATCGCCCGGCGCCTGACCCGCGCCGGCGGGACCACCCTGGTGGGCTCCGCGCTCACGGGAGCGGCCCTGCTGGCGGTCGCGGACCTGGTGGCGCTGCGCGCCCTGGCCCCCACCCAGCTTCCCGTGGGCGTGGTCACCGCCGTCATCGGCGGGAGCTACCTGATCTGGCTGCTGTACACCGAATGGCGCGGCGGACGTGCCTGAGCGAGACCGAGAGAGAACGATGACCACTCCAGCCGACACCGGTTCCCGCCTCAACGGCCGGGACCTCACCCTCGCCTACGAGCAGCGCGTCATCTCCCAGAACCTGGCCGTGTCGATCCCCGACAACTCCTTCACGGTGATCGTGGGCCCCAACGCGTGCGGCAAGTCCACCCTGCTGCGGGCCCTGTCGCGCACGCTCAAGCCCGCGCACGGGCACGTCCACCTGGACGGGCAGGTCATCGGCTCCTACCCGGCCAAGGAGGTCGCGCGCCGCCTGGGGCTGCTCCCGCAGACCTCCATCGCCCCCGACGGCATCGGGGTCGCCGACCTGGTGGCCCGGGGCAGGTTCCCGCACCAGGGGTTCCTGCGCCAGTGGTCGGCCCAGGACGAGGCGGTGGTGGCCGAGGCCATGGACGCCACCGGCGTCACCGCCCTGGCCGACCGGTCGGTGGACGAGCTCTCCGGGGGGCAGCGCCAGCGCGTGTGGCTGGCGATGGTCCTGGCCCAGCAGACCCCGCTGCTGCTGCTGGACGAGCCCACCACCTACCTGGACATCGCCCACCAGATGGACATGCTCGACCTGTGCGCCGACCTGCACGCCGAGCGCGGCTACACGCTGGTGGCCGTCCTGCACGACCTCAACCACGCGTGCCGCTACGCGAGCCACCTGATCGTGATGAAGGAGGGCGCCATCGTCGCCGAGGGCGATCCGGCGAAGGTGGTCACCGCCGAGCTCGTGGAGGAGGTGTTCGGGCTCCCGGTGCGGATCATCCCCGACCCCGAGACCGGCACGCCGATGATCGTGCCCGTGGACCGCCGGGGCGCGGCCCGGTAGCGGCGCCCGCCCGGGGCGGGCCCGCGGGGGAGGCCGGGGCCTTCCCCACGGCGGGGCCCGGGGTCGAGCCGATGACCACGTCCGCGTGCACCTGCCCCCCCGGGGCCCGTACGGCGGACGGCCCTCCCGGGAGGCCGCCGGCAGCCCCTCGCGCGCGCCCGGGCCGCGGGCCCGCCCGGCCGGCGCGCCCGTCACGGCCCGGGCCGGGCCTCCTTCAGGCCCCCGACAGCTCCAACCGCAGCACCAGCGACACCAGCTCCACCACCACCTCCTTGACCGACTCCCGGTCCCGCGCGTCGCACAGCAGCAACGGCACACGCTCCTCCAGGTCCAACGCCACCCGCACGTCGTCGGCCCGGTGCGTGCGGTGCCCGTCGAAGCAGTTCACCGCCACCACGAACGGCACCCCGCGCGACTCGAAGAAGTCGATCGCGTCGAAGGAGTCCGCCAGCCGGCGCGTGTCGGCCAGCACCACCGCGCCCAGAGCGCCCTCGACCAGCTCCTCCCACATGAACGAGAACCGGCGCTGCCCGGGGGTCCCGAACAGGTACACCACCGTCGACTCGTCCAAGGTGATGCGTCCGAAGTCGAGCGCCACCGTCGTCGTGGTCTTGCCCTCCACGCCCTCCAGGTCGTCCACTCCCACGCTCTCGGAGGTCATGACCTCCTCGGTGTGCAGCGCCTCCACCTCGCTCAACGCCGACACCAAGGTGGTCTTGCCGGCCCCGAAACCCCCGGCCACCACGATCTTCAGGGTGTCGGGGACAGGCCCTGCCCCCTCGGCCTCCATCACGACCAACGCCCCATCCACCCCATCCGGCCTCTCAGGCCCATCCGTTCCACCCTCACAACTCCCGGATACGGTCCAGTACCGCGCGCAGCGTCGCCGCGTCGGGCCTGTTCCGCTCCCAGTCCGAGGTATGCACCATCACGTACCCCTGGTCCAACAGGTCGGCCAGCAGGATCCTGGTCACGCCCAGGGGAAAACCCGACCGCGAGGCCACCTCCGCCACCGAGAGCGGACGCGCGCACAGCGACAGGATCAGCTCCAGCTCCGGGTCCACTTCCGGCGGCGCCCCCGACGGGACCGCCACCACCTGCGACGTCATGGAGAAGTCCGAGCGCGAGGGCCGTGTCCGCCCACCCGTCAGCGAGTAGGGCCGGATCAGGCTCGACTCGAACGACCATTCCCGGGGGAACTCCTCGCCAGGCGGCACCGCGCTCACTCCCACTCCTCCTCGACGGCACGGGCCGTGCGCCGTCGCGGCGCACCGGCCCCCGCCTCACGACCTCCCGTGCCCGCGGCGGGGCAGCGCCGACAGGTGCGGCCCCACCTGGCGCACGAGGCGGTTCACCTCGAACGCGGCCTGGCCCATGTCGCACGTGGACTCGGCCACCACGGCCAACGAGGCGCCCCGGCCCGCGGCCAGCACGAAGAAGAAGACGTTGTCCATCTCCACGACGGTCTGACGCACCTCCGAGGCCCCCAGTTGCGAACGCGCCCCCCGGGCCAGGCTGGCGAACCCCGACGCGATCGCCGCGAGCCTCTCCCCCTCCTCCCGGACCAGCCCCGGGGAGGAGGACAGCAGGAGGCCGTCCGCGGACAGCAGCAGGGCGTCGCGCGCACCGGCCACCCTGTCCACCAGGTCGCCCAGCAGCCAGTCCAGGGTCCTGGCCGGGGACTCCCCGCCCACCTCTTCTCCACCGGTGACCCGGTCTCCCGCCGTAGTGCCCGCCGACATCGACATCACCCTTCCGACCTCTCACCGGGGCGCGCACCGCGCGCGCCACCCTCACCCAGTTCCTCGGACTCCGCGCGCCCGCGCAGGGTCCCGGACTGGAAGGCACTCATCATGGACCGGATGTCCGACAGCGAACGCTGCCCGCCCGTGTCCTGCGCCGCCGCGGGCGCCTCCTGGGGGGGCGCCACGTGCTTGCGCCGGCGCCGTGGCAGCCCCATGTAGGTGTCCTCCGCCCCGTCCCCGGCGCCGCCGGCGGCCCCCTCGCCGGCCGGGGCGCCCCGGTCCTGCGGCTCGGAGGGGGCGGGGGCCGCCGCGACCTCGGTGAGCACCCCGCGGGGCTCCGCGGCCGGGTCGGCCGTTCCGGCGCCGGGGACGGGTCGCCGGTGCGGCCCGGTGGCCTGCAGCGGCGAGGGGCCGTCCCCGGGCGCGGCCAGGGCCCGGCGGGGGATGGACACCACGGCCCGGGTCCCCCCGTGGGGGGAGTCCCGCAGCGTCACCTCGAAGTCGTGCCGGGCCGCGATCGTGGCGACCACGAACAGGCCCAGGTGCGAGTCCTCGCGCATGCGGGCCAGGTCGAACCGGGGCGGGTCGGCCAGCAGCACGTTCGCCGAGTCCAGCTGGGCGTCGGTCATGCCCAGTCCGCGGTCCTCCACCTCCAGGACGTGGCGGCCGCGGTCGTCCTCGCGGCCCCGGACCGTCACCTCCGTCCCCGGGGGGGAGAAGGAGGTCGCGTTCTCCAGCAGTTCGGCGAGCAGCCGGACGGTGTCGGTCCCCACGTCGCCGCGCAGCGCGACCGCGGGCAGCGCCAGGATGCGCACCCGCGCGTAGTCCTCGATCTCGCTGGCGGCGGCCCGCACCGCCTCGTGCAGCCGCACCGGGCCCAGTCCGCGGCGCACGGGGGTGTCCCCGCTCAGCAGCATGAGGTTCTCGGCGTTGCGCCGCAGCTGGGTGCTGAAGTGGTCGATGCGGAACAGCGCCTCCAGCACCTCGGGGTCGGTCTCGCCCCGTTCCAGGGTGTCCAGCAGCCCCAGCTGGCGGTGGACGAGTGACTGCGTGCGGCGTGCGATGTTGCGGAACATGGCGCGCACCCCGGCTCGGACCTGGGCCTCCTCCACGGCGGCGGCGACCGCGGCCCGCTGGGCGTCGTTGAACGCCTCGGCCATCCGGCCGATCTCGTCGCGCACCCGCACGCGCAGTTCGGGGACCTCGGCGTCCACGTCCACGCTGCCGCCCGCGCGCAGGCGGGCGGTCACCTCGGGCAGGCGCACCTGCGCGTGTTCCAGGGTGAGGACCCGCAGGTGCTGGAGCCGGCGTCCCAGGCGCTGGGTGCCGCCCACGGCCACCGCGGAGGAGGCCAGCGCCGCCACGAGGGCGGGCACGCTGATGAGCAGGGCGCTGTTGCGCAGTTCGGCGGACTGGGTGTGGCTGAAGGCGACGACCTGCTCGGTGCGGGCCTCCTCCACACCGCGCATGCGCAGGTCCACGGCCTCGGCGGCGCCGCGCCAGGCGGTGGCGTTGACCGGGACGGTGTTCTCGCCCCGGACGGGCATGCTGATGATGCTCTCCTGGAGCTGGTAGACGCTCTGCAGGGCGGAGTAGGACTCCAGGAGGAGGTAGTGCTGACTGTCCTGGTCGTTGAGTTCGGCGCCCACCCGGCCCCAGGTGTAGCGCTGGGCCCCGGCGGCGGCGGCGAACTCGGCGTGGGCCTCGGCGGGGAAGGCGTTGGTGGCGACCGCGTGGGCCAGGACGGCGTCCTGCTGGTTGAGGAGTTCGCGGGTGCGGGCCAGGGAGGTCAGGGAGCGCAGGTGGGGGACCTGGGCGGAGTCGGCGCGCTCGACCTGGGCGTCCCACACGCGCAGTCCGCTCTCGATGATCTCGGTGTAGGCGGTGGCGGCCTCCTCCAGGGTGCGTTCGCCGGGGGAGAGGGCGTCGACCCTCTGGCGGTGGGCCTCGAGCCGGTTGAGGGAGCGCTGGAAGTTCAGGGCCTGTTCGGGCAGGTCGTCCTCGTCGAAGGCGCGCAGGCGCAGGCGGAGGGCTTCGACGGCCTCGGTGGTCTCCTGCCGGGTGGTCCGCAGGCGGTGGGCGGTGCGCTCGGTGCCGTTGGCGGAGTCCATGGTGGCGCGCCGTTCGCGCTGGAGTTCGCCGATGACCGTGATGACGGGGGTGGCGACCTGCTCGGTGAGGGCGGCGGTGGTGCGCAGTTCGCGGATGTCGGTGACCAGGACGGCGGTGAAGGCAGCCCACAGGAGCAGCAGCGCGGTGCTGGGGATCAGGACCAGCGTGATCATGCGGGCGCGAAGCGACCGGCGCTTCTCGTGGGGCATGGGCTCGCTTCCGGGGGAGAGGCGGGCGTGGCTGGGAAGCGTCCGCCGGGGTGGGGGAGGGCCGGGGTTTCCCAGAGTGAACCGCTCCGCGGGGGATTACGCAAGCCTGAAAGGGCTGAAAAGGCTGATGAGAGGGTGTGTGAGAGCATCTTCGCAGGTCAGGGCGTGGGCCTCAGCTTGATAACGCGAAACGGACAAAAAATCTACGACGTAAAGATAGGCACTTCTCTCAAAAATCAGACAAACAGAACAAAGGGGCGGCTTCGCCGCACTGAATACCAGAAATCACTTCCGTAGCGAGAGCTCTGTGTGAACAGGGGCTCTCCGAGGGGTACGTAGCCTCCTGCGAACACATCCGTGTGTACCCGGGGCGACCGGGCGTTCACCCAACGGCGCCGGAAACGGTACGCGGGACGGCCGGGACCGACCGTCCCGCGTACCGGGCGCAGCAGACCGTCCGCCGTGCGCGGGCAGGGGAGAGGATCCGCATGAAGCTCACCGAGGACCAGGTCCGTGACGGCCTGACCAGGCTCACCGGCTGGGAGCTGGACCCCGACGCACCCGTCATCCGCCGGACGGTGCGCCTGTCCGGCTTCCCGGCGGCCGTCTCCCTGGTCAACGAGATCGCCCAGGCCGCCGAGCAGGTGGACCACCACCCCGACATCGACATCCGCTACGACACGCTGCACCTGGCGCTGAGCACCCACTCCGAGGGCGCCCTCACCGACAAGGACATGGCCCTGGCCGCGCGCATCGACGAGCTCGTGCCCTGAGCGCCTCCCGGCGCCGCGGTGGTGCGGGGCCGCTCCTGGCGGCGGGGGAGGGGAGTCCCTAGGATCTCGGCATGGCCCTTGACCTGTACGCGGGAATCCCCGTCACCGACCACCAGGCCGCCCCTGCGTGGTACGAGCGCCTGTTCGGCTCGCCGCCCGTGTACGGGGACGGTGAGACGGAGGCGGTGTGGGAGTCGGCCGGGCGCCGGGGCGTGTTCGTGGAGGCCTGTCCCGAACGTGCGGGCCGTGCGATGAGCACGGTGTTCGTCGACGGCTCGGAGGCCGGGGTCGCCGGGGTCGGCATCGCGTCGGCGGGGCGCGGGGCCTGCCCGGGCGGGGTGCGCGAGGCGGTGTTCCGGGGTCCGGAGGGCGCCGGGTTCCCGTTCGGCGGGGCTTCGCGGTGAGTGCTTCCGAGGGGTTCTCGCGTGTGAAGATCCGTGTCGGGGCGCTGGTGTTCTGCGGTGAGGAGGTCGCGCTGATCCGCAGGGACCGGCCCGGTTCCGTGCACTACACGCCTCCGGGCGGGAACGTCGAGCCCGGTGAGGACCTGCTGGTCGCGCTGTGGCGCGAGCTGGGCGAGGAGCTGTGGCTCGGGGAGGGGCAGGCGGGGGCGCCGGAGCTGTTGTGGGTGGTGGATCAGCGGGTGACGCGTCCGGGGCCCACGCCCTCTCCGCGCAAGCTGCACCTGTTGTACCGGTTGCATGTGAGTGAGGCGGTGCGGGAGGTGTTGGCGGTGGAGGAGTACGACGAGCAGCGGGACGGCGGTTTCGAGGTGGGTGTGGTGGAGTGGGTGGATTTTCGGGCGGCCGGGGCGCTGCCGTTGTTCCCGCCGGTGGGTGCGGCGTTGGCGGCGTTGCCGTCTCCGCGTGCGGTGGTGGCCGACGCGGGGTGGGGTGCTGTGACCGATGACGACTATGTGTGGGTGTGATGCCGTGTAGCCAGGGGTCGTGCCGGTGCTCCTCCTCAGGGCGAGTTCGCGTCGTATGACCACAGGAGTGCTATGTCCGGTTTCATGCGTAGCCATAGCGTCGCCGCCGGGGCGTCGTCGGGAAAGTCGACGCGGAGGAACTCGCGGCCACCTGTTCGTTCCACCCCGACCGTTCGCACGCCGACGAGGTTCAGGTCGAACAGTCCGGTGCCGTCGCTCTCGGCGCGTAGCCGCAGGCGGACAACCTCGTATCCCGGTTCGATGTCCATCGCGATCTCATGGCCGGACCGAGTGGTCTTGAAGGTCACCGACGTGTACGGCCACAGTTCGCGCCAGCCGTACTCGTACCCGGTCGCCTTCTCGTCCTCGGCATACCGATAGATCGGCTCGTCCTCGAAGAGCCAGATCAAGTCGTCGTAGTCGGGCATCGGCTCCATCACCATGTGCAGATGATGGCATCCGGCTCCTTTGGCCGGTCCGCTGCGGGGCCTCTCGTCCGCCGGCGCGGCCCCCGGGGCGCCGGGGGCCGGCGGGTGGCTGTTCTCGGTGGCGCGGGCCGGGTGGGGGTGAACCAAGTAAGCCCGAGAGGGGCAATGCCACCCCTGAGCCCGTCGTGAACCACTGGAGGCCTTCTGCGGCGAGGTCGGCCTGCCCGCCACCGCGGCGGGGTTCGTGGAGGACCTGCGCAACCGGCATCTGGACGCCTCCCGGGCCTTGGAGGTGGGCTATGCCGACAACGCCGACCTGTTCATCGACGACGGGGCGCCCCGGTTGAAGAAGCGCCGCGGCCCCGGCTCGGCTCAGGCGGTGGAGAGGCTGGCCGCGGCGATCGAGACCGGCCTGCCCGAGTGCTCCCTGCTGGGGATCGTGGGGCGCACCGCGCACTGGCTGGGCTGGCACCACCGGTTCGGGGCCGCCTCGGGCTCGGACCCCGAGCTCAAGGACCCGCTGGGCCGCTACGCGCTGGCGGTCTTCACCGGCGGTATCAACATCGGTCCCACCGAGGCCGCCCGCCACATGGGGGCGAACCAGGATCGAGGCCGCCGCAGCCGCTGGACAACGGCCCTCCTCCTCGCCGGCACCACGGCATCCAGGCCTCTCTACCACCTGTCCCGAGCCCCGACCCCACTCCATCTCGACCGCCCTTTCCGAGCGGTCGCACCTCTTGCAGGTCGAGGTAGACCATGACGACGCGTCCGCACTGTGCACACGGGAAGATCTCACTCTGAGCGTTCCGAATGGCAATATAAACGTTCGTTTGGTTATAATCGCCCACATGAGTATCACGCCTCCCCTCAGTGGCCGGGTCGCCCTCGTCGCCGGTGCCACTCGCGGCTGTGGCCGCGCGATCGCTGTCGAGCTCGGAGCGCTCGGAGCCACCGTCTACGGCAGCGGCCGCAGTACTCGCGACGGGCGCTCGGAGATGGACCGGCCGGAGACGATCGAAGAGACCGCGGAACTGGTCGACGCCGCCGGTGGGACCGGGATCCCCGTCCGCTGCGACCATTCCCAGAGTGCCGATGTCGCGGCGTTGACGGACCGGATCCGCGCCGAGCACGGCCGCTTGGACGTGCTCGTCAACGACGTCTGGGGCGGCGACCCGTACACGCGCTGGGTCAAGGGTGTGTGGGAACATCCGCTTGAGGACACGCTGCGGATCGTGCGCAACGGGATCGAGACGCATCTGATCACCGCGCACTACGCGCTGCCGTTGCTGATCGAGGCCGGAGACGGGCTGGTCGTGGAGGTCGGCGACGGCAAGGCCGGCGTCCCGTTCCGTGGCGTCGTCGCTTATGACCACGTCAAGGAGGCGGTCGTGCGGCTCGGCTTCTCGCTGGCGGCCGAGTTGCGCCCGTACGGTGCGACCGCGCTGTCGGTGACCCCCGGTTTCCTGCGCTCTGAGGCCATGCTCGAACACTTCGGCGTCACCGAGGCCACCTGGCGCGACGCTGCCGATGCCCACGGCGGCTACTTCCGCTACTCAGAGACCCCCCACCTGCTCGGCCGTGGGATCGCGGCCCTCGCCGCCGACCCCGACCGGGCCCGCTTCGCCGGGCAATGCCTCGGCTCGTGGGAGCTCATGCACACCTACGGCTTCTCCGACGTCGACGGAGAGTACCCGGACTGGGGTGTAGTCGACGCGGAGGCGCGTTTGGCCGACGCCGAGGCCGCGCAACCCTCCGTCGAATAGATGCCACGTCCGCGCACTGTCTCCGACGAGGACGTCCTGGACGGCGTTCTCGCGCTCGCCCATCGTGTCGGCCCAGCCAAGCTCACACTCGCCGCGGCGGCTCGCGAGGTCGGCCTCGCTCCCGCCACGCTGGTCCAGCGTTATGGCACCAAGCGTAAGCTGCTGCTCGCCGCGGACCGCCGCGGTGTGGAGCGGTGGGTTCTCCCGGTTGAGAAGGCCGAGCACCCTTCGCCGCTGGACCGGGTCGTCGAGGGCCTGGTCGGCGCGGTGGACCCGGACATGACCCCGGAGGGGGTTGCGAACTCGGTGGCGATGCTCCAGCTGGACCTCGTCGAACCCGACTTCCACGCGGAGACCCTGCGTGGCGCGCGCCGGCTACGCGCGGCACTCGAGCGCCACCTGCAGGCAGCGGTAACCGAGGGTGAGCTCCGTGACAGCACCGACGTCATTGCCCTGGCCAAGCTTCTCGAGACGGCCTATCACGGCGCGATGATCGGCTGGGCACTGCATCGCGAGGGATCCCTCGCAGCCTGGATGCGCGAGCAGCTCGAAGCGGTCCTCAAGGCCAGCCGTGTTCCGTCGCCTTGAGGACCGCATCTGCGCGGTCGACGGTTAGGCGTTTGCCCTGGTGATTTCCGGTTTGGCCGGTTTGTGATCGCTGTCGGAGCCTTTGCGGGTCTTGAGCCCTGGACCTGATGGAAGCCCCGGGTGCCGGTCGGGTTCTTGTCCGATGAGCAGGCGGCAGCGTTCGCGTCGTTCCAGAGGCCGCCGCGTCGCGGGGAGCTGAGGAGGTGCAACCGAACAGCGCCGGCCATCGCATCCGGGCGGTGCCCAAGGGCCTCGTCGGGCGGTTGCCCCTTTGGGCCTTACCCGGTGTGCCCCCGGGTGGGGGCGGGGGGTCAGAGTCCGACTTTGCGGATGGGGTTGTCGCGCCAGGCGTCGGCGGGGCGGATGTAGGTGTCGACGGCGGTGGAGGCTTCGGACCATCGGCCCTGGCGGGCGATCCAGGCGCGGGGGGCGCCGGCGGCGGCTGCGGCGGTGGCGGGTCCGGAGCGCAGGGAGTGGGCGGTGACGTTCTCGATGCCGGCCTTGTCCGCGAGGCGTTTGACCACGAGGTTGATCCCGGCTCCGGACATGCGGCCTGTTCCGCGTCCGGCCGAATCGGCGGTTCCGGCCGCTCGTCCGTGGCGGTCGATCGAGCGCAGCAGCGGTCCTTCGGTGACCCCGGCGTCGGCCAGGGCTGCGAGGTAGGCGGTGGTGGTGCGTACCGGGCAGGTGAGCAGGTGTGTGCCGTAGGGGATGGCGACCGTGGTGCCGGCGGAGTCCTTGTCGGTCTTGGAGGTGGCCACGAATACTTCGAGGCCTTCGGGGACCTGGCGCAGGTCGGTGGTGTTCAGGGCGGCGAGTTCGGAGCGGCGGGCCATCATGGCGTAGCCGAGCAGGAGGAGTGTGCGGTCGCGCAGGCCTGTCAGGCCTTCTTGGGCGGCGTCGAGCATCTGTCGGAGTTCTTCGACGGAGAGTGCCGGCGCCTGTTTGCGGCGGCCTCCGGCTGCGGCCCATTCGCGGCGGTAGGAGCGCAGGACGAGGCGGGCGGCCTTGGTGGAGACGGCGTGTCCGGCGGCGGCGTGGCGGGAGGCGATGGCGCCCAGGGCCCGGTCGACGGTGGTGGGGGCGGCTTGGGTGGTGGTGAGGTGGTCGGTGTAGGAGGCGAGGGTTTCGGCGGTGGCGGGGAGGGGGGTGCGGGAGGTGTGTGAGCACCAGGTGGTGAAGGTGTGCCAGTCGCGGGCGTAGCCGGTGCGGGTGGAGGCGGCCCATCCGTCCGCCACGCGTGCGGCTGCGGATGCGGTCAGTGCGGTGTCGGGGAGGGCGGGTGTGTGGTGGTTGCGGAGGGCGATTGCCTGGGTCGGGTCGTCGGTGGGGTGGGGGGTCGGCTGGGCTGTCACGGGGGCTCCGGGGGTGGGGTGGACGCCTGTTTTTTGAGTTTCGATAAGTCAAGTTATCAAAAGTGAGGGTTGGGGGGTGTCTGGGGTGGTTTGGGGGTGGGGGTCTGTGTGGGTTCGCGGTGGTTCTCGGGGGGCGTGCACGCCGGGCGGCCCGGTCCTGTGCCGGGCCGCCCGGCGGGGTCATCGCAGGCGTGAGCGGCGCATCTTGCCGGAGGCGGTGCGGGGGAGTTCGTCGACGAAGTCGACGACCTGGGGTGCGGCGTGGGTGGCGAAGCGGGTGCGTACCCATTCCTTGAGGTCGTCGGCCAGGCGCGGGGTGGCGGTGTGCCCGGGGGCGGGGACGATGCGGGCGCCGATGAGCTGTCCGGCGATTTCGTCGGGGATGGAGTAGACGCCGCACTCCTCGACGGCGGGGTGGTCGTTGAGGACGGCCTCGACCTCGGTGGGGCCGATGCGGTAGCCGTGGGTGCGGATGGCGCCGTCGTCGCGGGTGGAGAAGAAGATCTGGCCGTCGCGGTCCTGGATGCCGGTGTCGCCGGTGAGGTAGTGGGCGTGGTCGGGGGTGAAGCGGACCTGGGAGGCGGCCTCGTTGTCGAGGTAGCCGTCGAACCAGGCGAGGGGGCTGTTGGCGAGGTCGATGGCGATGCGGCCGTAGGTGCCCAGGGGGGCGGGGTCGTCGGAGACGGCTTCGAGGACCTGGATGTTCCAGCCGGGCAGGGCGGGGCCGATGGCGCCGGGGACGAGGGGGGTGGCGGGGTCGGGGGTGTCGCCGTTGGGGACGCCGATGCACCAGCCGAGTTCGGTCTGGCCGTAGTGGTCGCGTACGGGGACGCCGAAGACGTCGGCGACCCAGTCGATGACGTCGGGGGCCAGGGGTTCGCCGGCGCTGGTGAGGCGTTGGACCATGACTTCGGGGGGCAGGGTCTTGGTGGCGGCGCGCAGGGTGCGGTAGGTGGTGGGGTCGGCGGCGAGGTTGGTGACGCCGTACAGGCCCAGGACGTCGAGGGTGAGTTCGGGGTCGAAGAATCCCGCGCGCAGGGCGAGGGAGCCGTGTCCGGCCAGGAGGGGGGAGATGAGGCCGTGGTAGAGGCCGTAGGCGGAGCCGGGGTCGGCGGTGTTCCAGTAGACGTCGTCGTCGCGGACGCCGAGGCCGTAGTGGTGGTAGGCGTGCATGGCGGTCAGGGCGCGGGCGGGGACGGGGACGCCGCGGGGCGGGCCGACGTTGGCGGAGACGTAGAGGATGGCGAGGGTGCCGTGGCCGCCGATGGGGGTGTCGGTGACGGTGGGGGTGGTGGTGTGTTGGGTGAGGGTGGTGAGGGTGTGGTCGCCGGGGCGTAGGGGGTGGGTGCCGGTGGTGGCGATGTCCCAGGTGGGGGTGGTGTGGGGGGTGGGGTCGAGTTTGGTGCGGTATTCGTCGTCGCAGACGACCAGGCGTGCGCGGGAGTTGGTGAGGCGTTCGTTGATGGCGGAGGGGGCGAAGGAGGAGAGGAGGGGGACCAGGACGGCGCCCAGGCGCCAGACGGCGAGGGCGGTGACGGTGAGGTCGGTGCCTTTGGGCAGGAGGGTGGCGACGCGGTCGCCGGTGGTGATGCCGAGGTCGGCGAGTCCGGTGGCCAGGGCGCGGGAGCGGTGGGCGAGTTCGCCGTAGGTGAGGGTGGTGGCGGTGAGGGTGGGGCCGATTTCTGTGGTGGCGACGGTGTGGGGGTCGTGGCGGTCGCAGAGGAGGTGGGCCACCGATGTGGTGGGTGTGTCGTAGGTGGCGAGCCAGTCGCGTACGTGGTGCGCCGGGTCGGGCACGGGCATCGGTGGTCTTCCTCGGTTTCGGTGGGTTTGTTGGTATCGCCGGGTTACGTCAACCCTATGCCCACCTGTGAGCCTGGCCTCACTCGCGCCGGGTGTGGCGGTTCGGCCATGATGTGGGGATGGACAGTGGTGCTGTTGCGGAGCGTTTCGGGCTGGGTGCTGGTGAGCGTGCGTGGTTGGAGGAGGCTGCGCTGTTGCCGGAGCCGGTGAGGGCGCTGGTGGTGCCCTCGGGGGCGCAGGCGGCGCGGGTGTTGGACCTGTTCGCCCTGGAGGCGGTGGACCGGGTCGAGGTGGAGGGGTTGTGGCCGGGGTCGGGCGGGCCGTGGGGGGTGTGGCCGCCGGAGCTGTGGTACGTGGTGGAGTGCATGTACCGGCGGTTGTGCGCCGATGCGGAGCTGGCGGCGGGGCAGTGGCGGGACTGGCCCTCGCTGGTGGGCGTGGAGGATCCGCGGGTGCGGGTGGCGTCGCTGTGGGCGTTCGCGGCGATGGTGGGGGCGCAGTTCGCCTCGCACGGTGCGCGGGGTGTGGAGCGGTCGGTGACGGCGGCCACGCTCGCGGACGTGGGTGTGCAGATGGGGCGTTCGCGGCGGATGTTCGGCCGGTTGTCGCTGGAGACGGCGTCGTGGGTGGCGGCGCAGTTCCGGGGGCGCCTGTTCTGGGTGGGCGGGTTGCAGTTCGAGCCGGCCCTGTTGGGGAACCAGGGCGGGGTGGAGTGGTATGCGCCCGAGGAGGCTCGGGGGCTGGGTCCGGGGATGGGTGTGGGTGATCCGGTGCTGCGGTTGCACATTCCCACGGGCGGGTTGGACCCGGTGGCGGTGCAGGAGGCGCTGGGGCGGGCGCGGGGGTTCGCCCGGGAGTGTTTGGGGATCGATCCGGTGGTGGCCACGTGTACGTCGTGGTTGCTGGATCCGCAGTGGGGCCCGGTGTTGGGGGAGGGGTCCAACATCGTGGGGTTCCAGCGGCGGTTCACGCTGGTGGGTGCGGGTGTGCCGGGGGAGTCGGACGTGTTCCGGTTCGTGTTCGGCATGGCGCGGGTGGATGTGGGGGGTGCGCCGAGGCGGACGCGGTTGGAGCGCGCGGTGGTGGAGCGGTTGGAGTCGGGGGGCTCCTGGCAGGTGCGCACGGGGTGGTTGCGGTTGCCGTAGGGGGCGCTCGGCCCGCGCCGGGGCGCGGGCCGAGCGGGCCTGTCAGCTCTTGAGGAACTCGAGCAGGTCGCGGTTGAACCTCTCCTTGTCGCCGGGGACCAGGGCGATGCCGTGGGAGCCGCCCTCGTACACCTTGAGCGTGGCGTCGGCGATGATCTTCGCGGACTTGCGGCCGGTGGCGTCGATGGGGACGACCTGGTCGTCGTCGCCGTGCACCACCAGGGTGGGGACGTCGAAGCTGCGCAGGTCCTGGGTGAAGTCGGTGTAGCCGAAGGCGTCGACGCATGTGACGCCGGCCTGGATGGACTGGTGCATGGCCATGAACCAGAAGGCGTCCTTGTTGCCCTGGGTGACCTTGTTGCCGGGGCGGTTGGCGCCGAAGAACCCCTCGGCGGTGTCCTTCCAGAACTGGGAGCGTTCGGTGAGGATGCCGTTCTTGATGCCGGTGAGGACGTCCTCGGGGACGCCTTCGGGGTTGGTGTCGGACTTGATCATGATGGGCGGGACGGCGGAGAGCAGGACCGCCTGGCGGACCCTGCGGGTGCCGTGGCGGCCGATGTAGCGGGCGAGTTCGCCGCCTCCCATGGAGTGCGCGACCAGGGTGGCGTCCTGCAGGTCGAGCTGGTTCATGAGGTCGTTCAGGTCGTCGGCGAAGGTGTCGAAGTCGTAGCCGTCCCAGGGCTGGTCGGAGCGGCCGTGCCCGCGCCGGTCGTGGGCGATGCCGCGGAACCCGTTGTCGGCCACCCACTTCATCTGGTCCTCCCACGCGTCGGCGTTGAGCGGCCATCCGTGGATGAACACGACCGGGCGCCCGCTGCCCCAGTCCTTGTAGTGGATCCCGACGTTGTCGCGTGTGGTGATGCGGCCCATGGGTGGTGCCCCCTTTGTGCGTGGTGTCTCGGATGCGGTGCGCCGGGTGGGCGCACCGGTGCCGAGTCGATCACGGCGGGGGCGGGGTGGTGAACCCGCTGGTGGGCAAGGCTGGGGAAAGCCTGGTTTGGGGTTTGTCAGATGGCCATGAGGGCGTGGGCGGTGTCGTCGGTGAGGTCGGCGCGGTCGCCGCTGTGGACGATGCGGCCCGCGTCGATGACGGTGACGGTGTCGGCCAGGCGCAGGGCCAGGTCGAGGTACTGCTCGACGAGCAGGACGGTGATGCCCTGGGCGGCGATGTCGGTGACGGCCTGTTCGATCTCGGCGACGATGGAGGGCTGGATGCCTTCGGTGGGTTCGTCGAGGATGAGCAGGGTGGGGTCGGTGACCAGGGCGCGGGCGATGGCGAGTTGTTGGGCCTGTCCTCCGGACAGGAGTCCGGCGCGGCGGTGCAGGAGGGGTTGGAGGCGGGGGAAGCGGTCCAGGGCGGCGTCGATGAGTTCGGGGCCGCCTCGTCGTGTGGCCCGGTGGGCGAGGTGGAGGTTGTCGGCGACGGTGAGGGGGGCGAAGGTGGCGTGGCCCTGGGGGGCGTAGGCGAGGCCGTTGCGGGTGCGGGTGTGCGGGGGGTGGCGGGTGATGTCGGTGCCGTTGTGGGTGATGGTGCCGGCGGTGGGGGTGAGGAGTCCGGCGATGGTGTTGAGGAGGGTGGTTTTTCCGACGCCGTTGCGGCCCATGACGCAGGCGATGGTGCCGGTGTCGATGGTGAGGTCGATGTCGAACAGGACGCGGGCGCGCCCGTAGCCGGCGTGGAGGCCGTGGATGCTCAGGTGGGGGGTGTTCACGGTCGGGTCTCCTGGGGGGTGCGGCCGAGGTAGACCTCTTGGACGCGGGGGTCGTTCTGGACGGTGGCCAGGTCGCCGTGGGTGAGGATGCGTCCTTCGTGCAGGACGGTGACCTGGCGGGCGTAGCGGCGCAGGAAGTCCATGTCGTGTTCGATGACGACGACGGTGTGGTCGGCGGCGATCTGGGTGAGGAGTTCGCCGGTGCGGGTGCGCTCTGCGGCGCTCATGCCGGCGACGGGTTCGTCCAGGAGGAGGAGCCGGGGGTGTTGGGCCAGGAGCATGGCGATCTCCAGCCATTGGCGTTGGCCGTGGGAGAGGGTGCCGGCGGGGGCGTGGGTGTGGGGGGTCAGGCCGACGCGTTCGAGGAGGTCGGGGACCTCGGGGTGGGGGGTGCGAGGGCGGCGCAGGAGTTGCCAGGGGCGCAGGCGGAAGGACGCGGCCAGGTCGACGTTGTCGGCGACGGTGAGGTGTTCGAAGACGACGCTGGTCTGGAAGGTGCGGCCGATGCCGGCGCGGACGATGTGGTGTTCGCTGCGTTTGTTGAGGGTGTGGCCGTTGAAGGTGATGGTGCCGCTGGTGGGGCGGGTGCGGCCGGTGATGGTGTCGATGAGGGTGGTTTTTCCGGCGCCGTTGGGGCCGATGAGGAAGCGGAGTTCGCCGTGGTCGAGGGTGAGGTCGATGTGGTCCAGGGCGGTGAAGGCGCCGAAGGTGACGGTGAGGTCGCGGATGTCGAGCAGGGTCATGGGGTGCTCCCGGCGGTGGCGGTCTCCTGGGCGGGCGCGGGGGTGCGTGGGCGGCGCAGGGCGGCTCGGGCGGTGTGGGCGAGTCCGGCCAGGCCGTGGGGGGCCAGGGCGATGACGACGACGAACAGGGCGCCCTGGAGGTAGGTCCAGCCTCCGGTGAAGGTTTCGGAGAAGGTGGTCTGGGCGGTGTTCATGATGAGGGCTCCGGCGGCGGCGCCGGCGAGGGAGTGGCGGCCGCCGATGGCCACGGCCAGGACCATCATGATCGAGGGGACGACGCCGATGAGGGTGGGGGAGATGATGCCCATGACGGGGACGAAGAGTGCTCCGGCGGCGCCGGCGGCGGTGGCGGAGAGGGCGTAGGCGAGGGTTTTGGCCCAGGTGGGGTCGTAGCCGAGGTAGCGGACGCGGTCCTCGCCGTCGCGGATGGCGATGAGGAGTCTGCCGTAGCGGCTGTGGGTGAGGTGGCGCAGGAGTAGGTAGGTGGCGGCCAGGGTCAGGACGGTGAGGGTGTAGAGGGTGGTCTGGGCGGTGGGGGTGTAGAGGCTGTGGCCGGCGAAGACGGGGAAGTCGGTGAGTCCGTTGGAGCCGCCGGTGAGGTGTTGTTGGCCGATGAGGAGGATGACGAAGGCGGCGGCCAGGGCCTGGTTGAGGAGGGCGAAGTAGGCGCCGCGTACGCGTTGGCGGAACACGGACCAGCCCAGGAGGGTGGCCAGGGCGGCGGGCAGGAGCAGTGCGGCCGTGACGGCGGCGGCGGGGTGGGTGAGGGCCTGCCAGAACCAGGGGAGTTCGGTGAGCCCGGACCAGGTCATGAACTGGGGGAGTTGGCCGCGGGTGAGGGGGTCGGCGGCGGTGGCGGCCAGGGTCAGGTGGATGGCCATGGCGTAGGCGCCCAGGCCGAAGTAGACGCCGTGGCCGAGGGTGAGCATGCCGCCGCGGCCCCAGGCCAGGGCGATGCCCAGGGCGACGATGGAGTAGCACAGGTACTGGGTGAGGAGGTTGAGGCGGAAGGGTTCGAGGAGGTGGGGGAGGAGCAGCAGGGCGGCGGCGAGCAGGGCGAGGAAGGTGGCGGGGCCGCGCAGGCGGGCCAGGGGTGTGCGCCGCCCGGGCGCGGGGGTGGGGGTCATGTCAGCGCTCTTGTCTTGACGGTGAACAGTCCCTGGGGGCGGGCCTGGAGGAAGGCGATGATGGCGGCGAAGACGAGGAGTTTGGCCAGGGAGGCGTCGGTCCAGGCCTGGGCGGTGGCGTTGAGGATGCCCAGGGCGAAGGCGGCCAGGACGGTGCCGCGGAGCCGGCCCAGGCCGCCGATGACCACGACGAGGAACGCGTCGACGATGTAGTTGGCGCCCAGGGTGGGGCCGGTGGGTCCGATGAGGGTGAGGGCGACCCCGGCGACTCCGGCCAGGCCGGAGCCGATGAAGAAGGTGGTGGCGTCGACCTTGCGGGTGTTGATGCCGCTGATGCCGGCCAGGTCGCGGTTGTGGATGACGGCGCGCATCTGGCGCCCCTGGTGGGTGCGGTGCAGGTAGTGGGCGATGGCCAGGACGCAGACCAGGGCCAGGGCGAGGATGAACAGGCGTGAGTGGTGCAGGCGGATGTCGCCGGGCAGGGTGGTGCCGTCGGTGAGCCAGCCGGGTGCGGGGACGTCGACGTTGGGTGCGCCGAAGGTGTCGCGTGCGGCCTGTTGGAGGATCATGCCGATGCCGAAGGTGAGCAGGAGGGTGTCCAGGGGGCGCCCGTAGAAGTGGCGGATGAGGCCGAGTTCGAGGAGCCAGCCCAGGGTGCCGGTGAGGGTGAAGGCCAGGGGGAGGGCGGCGATGAGGGACCAGGTGGGGTCCAGGCCGGCCCAGGCGTGCAGGACGTAGGCGGTGTAGGCGCCGACCATGATGAATTCGCCGTGGGCCATGTTGATGACGCCCATCTGGCCGAAGGTGAAGTTCAGGCCCAGGGCGGCCAGGAGGAGGACGGCGCCGATGGCCAGTCCGGTGGGGAGTTGGTTGACGAGGGCGTCCACCGCGGCTCCTTGTGGGGTCGGGGGCGGCCGGGGCGGGCCCGCAGGGGTCGGGGCCCGGCCGCCGGGCGGTGGTCTCAGCCGGTGAGGGCGGCGGCCCAGTCGTAGCCTTCGAGGTAGGGGTCGGGGGTGATGGGCTGGGGGGAGGACCAGATCTCGTCGATGAGGCCCTGGTCGTTGACCTGGCCGATGCGGGCCGTCTTGACGACGTGCTGGGTGGCGCCGTCGATGGTGATGGTGCCTTCGGGGGCTTCGAAGGTGGTGCCGTCCAGGGCCTGGCGGACGTCGGCGACCTCGAAGCTGCCGGCTTCCTCGACGGCGGCCCTCCACAGGTGGACGGCGTTGTAGGCGGACTGCATGGGGTCGGAGGTGACCCGTTCTTCGCCGTAGGCGTCGGTGAAGGCCTCGACGAAACCGGTGTTGGTGTCGGTGGGGGTGCTCTGGTAGTAGTTCCAGGCGGTGAGGTGGCCGGTGATGTTGTCGGCCCCGATGCCCTCGATCTCCTCCTCGGCGACGCTGACGCTCAGGACGGGGGTGTCCTGGGCGCTGACCCCGGCCGAGCGCAGCTGTTGGAAGAAGCTGACGTTGGAGTCGCCGTTGAGGGTGTTGAAGACGGCGTCGGGTGCGGTGCGGGCGATGTCGTCGGTGATGGTGGAGTACTCGGTGTGGCCCAGGGGTGTGTACTCCTGGGCGATGACGTCCATGTCGTGGGCCTGGGCGTAGGCGGTGATGATCTGGTTGGCGGTGCGCGGGAAGACGTAGTCGGAGCCGACGAGGTAGAGGCTGGTGTGGCCTTCTTCGCGCAGGTAGTCCAGGGCGGGGATGATCTGCTGGTTGGTGGTGGCGCCGGTGTAGACGATGTTGGGGGAGGCTTCGAGGCCTTCGTACTGGACCGGGTACCACAGCAGGCCGTCGTTGCGTTCGAAGACGGGGAGCATCGCCTTGCGGGAGGCGGAGGTCCAGCCGCCGAAGACGGTGGCGACGCCGTCGGACTGGAGGAGTTTTTGGGCGCGTTCGGCGAAGGTGGCCTCGTCGGAGGCGCCGTCCTCGACGATGGGTTCGATCTGGCGTCCCAGGACGCCGCCGTCGGCGTTGATCTCGTCGATGGCGAGTTGGACGGCGTCGTGGACGGTGACCTCGCTGATGGCCATGGTGCCCGAGAGTGAGTGGAGCAGGCCGACGGTGACGGTGTCGTCGTCGGTTCCGGTTCCGGCGGGGGCGCAGGCGGTGGCGGTCAGGGCCAGGGCGAGTGCGGTGGCGGCCAGGGGTGTTGTGCGCGGGCGGGTGCGTGCCACGTGTGCCCATCTCCTAGGGGGTCGGGGGTGGGGGTGCACCTAGGAGGCTGGTGTCGGGGTGTTTCGTGGGGCGTGCCCGGTGGTTACGTATACATGTCGGTATCCGGTGGGTGGTTAAATCGCGTTTTTCGGGGGCGGGGGGCGTGTGGTGGCGGCGAGCAGGTGGTGGCCGGTGCCGTCGCAGTGGGGGCAGGGGTGGGGTGCCAGGGCCTGGTCCCCGAGGTCGGGTGCGGGGTGGTCGGGGTCGTGTGTGTGGGCGGGGGAGTCGGGGCCGGTGAGGGTGAGGTGGGCCAGGAGTGCCACGCGTGTACCGCTGCCCAGGCAGCTGCGGCACAGGGTTCGGATGAGCATGTGCGCAGAATAGGTGGTGTGTGCGTGGTGGTGGGGGTGAACGGCCGAGCTTGTCGGGTTTTGTGCGTCTGTTGGTGCGGTGTGGGGGGCGGGAGTTTGGCGGGTGCGGGCGGTGTGCGGGGTCGGCGGTTCCGGCGAGCGGGCCGGGGGCGGTGTGGAGCGCGGCCGGGCACGGGGGCGGTGGTGCGGCAGGGGACCGGGATCGGTGGGGGCGGCTCACTCGAACTCGCCATGGGCCGGGCGACTCCGACCCGACGGGGGCTCAAGAGCTTCAACTTGACATAATGTGCATTATCGGCGATATGGGCAGAGTGGTGGGAAGGGGTCGGTGCGCCGGGGGCTCCGGGGCGAACTCTCCGGGCTGTCGTCCGTCCACAGGTCCTGTGCCGGTCTGGTGCGGGCGCGGCGTGGCGGGTTAGCGTGGATCCGGGGGCGCCTGCGGCCTCGTTGCCGGGGCGTGCCGCCCCCGAATCCCAGTATCCGCAGGTCGTTGGGTGCGCGGCAAGGGTCGTTCGGGACCTGTGGACGACCGGCCCGCTCCGGGGTCGGCAGCGGGTCAGGGCGTCGACGCCCCCTGCGGCCGCTCGGTGCGGTGTCCCGGGGTCGAGCGGCCCCGGTGCGCAGGCCCCGGTGCGCAGGTTTCGGAGGCCGTCCCCCGCAGGGTCGAGCCCGATCTCTCCATGTTTGATGCATAAACCGTGTTATGCATGATTTTGGTGAACTTTGCAGACACCTGAGTGGTTTGTGGTGATCTCCTGGTCGGCCGTCGCCTCGACCGGCCCCCACCCCCTCGTCGCCTCGACCGGTCCCTGGCCCCTCCGCGCTCCCCGAGCCCCCGCCCGCAACCCCGGCGCCGCGCGGGCCCGGATCCCGGTCCCGCCTCCCCCTCCCTTCCCGCGCACTCGGCCGTCAGGTCGCACCGCGGCCGCCCCTCCCCCGCCACAGGAGCCACCCATGACAGGACTCACGCACAGTTACACCAACGACACCCGCAGGAGTGGCGGCGTCGTGGTCAAACACCACCTCGGCCCCGGCGCCGCGCGGCGCCGGGACACCGAGGCTCTCGCCCTGCGCGCCGCTGCCGGTTCGGTGCCCGTTCCTGCGCTCCTGGACCCTGAGCCGGGCGCCGACGGCCGCGGTTCCGAGGGCCTTGGGGGAACGGTCCCGCCCCTGCGCACCGCCTTCGTCGAGGCCGTCCACGCCAAGGACCTGTGGGCGCGCGGGTGCGCCGAGCAGGTCATGGCCGCCTGCGGGCGGGTGCTGCGCCTGGTGCACGCCCTGGACCCCGCGCTGCTTCCCGGTCCCGGGCCGCTGCCGGGGCAGGTGTTCGTGCACGGGGACTTCGGTCCCAACAACGTCCTGATGGAGCCCTGTGGCGGGAGGGTGGCGGCCGTCCTGGACTGGGAGTGGGCGCACCCGGGGGCGCCGGTGGAGGACCTTGCCTGGTGTGAGTGGGTGGTGCGCACCTACCATCCGGGCGAGGTCGGGGCGCTGGAGGCGTTCTTCGCCGCGTACGGGTTGCGTCCGGCGTGGGCCGAGCGCCACGCGTGGATGGTGCGCCGCTGCGAGGAGGTGGCCGCGTTCTGGGAGGAGTGGAGGCCCCTCTCCCCCACCACGGGGGTGCGCCGTGCCCAGTCGGCGGCCACGCGGGCCTGGCGGGGGTGAGGCCGGGGCAGCTCCTGCCCCGGTCGGGCCCTTCCCCGGGGGCGCGGCCCCTCCTCTGCCGGTGCCGCACGCGGAGGACCGTGTGCGGCGCCGGGTTGCCGGCGCGGCCCCTCCCCTGCCGTGGGGGCCTTGGTGCTCTGTGCTCGGCCGGCGTCGAACGCCTTCCTGACGGTCAGGGTGTCCTCGTACAGGTGTATGCGGCGGGCGTTTCCCGGTCCGGTATCTGGGCAGGCGCTGCCAGGAGATCTGAGCGGGTGGTGGCGCCGGGGCGCCGGTGGGTTCGCGGCGTGTCCGTCCGGTGCGCGGGTGGCGGGCGGGTCCTGTCCCGGAGGCCGTGGGTCCGCCCCGGCCGCTCACGGCACCGCCTTGTGGGGAGGCACACGGTATGGCCCTTGACCATGACGAGTTGCGGCGTGTCGACGCGTACTGGCGTGCGGCGAACTACCTGTCGGTGGGGCAGATCTACCTGCTGGACAATCCGCTGCTGCGGGAGGAGTTGCGGCCCGAGCACATCAAGCCGCGCCTGCTGGGGCACTGGGGCACCACTCCGGGGCTGAACTTCTGTTACGCGCACCTGAACCGGGTGATCAGGGAGCGCGACCTGGACATGGTCTACGTGATGGGTCCGGGGCACGGGGGGCCGGCGGCGGTGGCGAACGCGTGGTTGGAGGGCGGTTACACCGAGGTGTATCCGCACATCACGCGGGACGAGGAGGGGATGCGGCGGTTGTTCCGCCAGTTCTCGTTCCCGGGGGGTGTGCCCAGCCATGTGGCGCCGGAGACGCCGGGGTCGATCCATGAGGGCGGTGAGCTGGGGTATTCGCTGGTGCACGCGTTCGGGGCGGCCTTCGACAACCCGGATCTGGTGGTCTCGTGCGTGGTGGGTGACGGTGAGGCCGAGACGGGGCCGTTGGCGGGCAGCTGGCATTCCAACAAGTTCCTGGACCCGGTGCGGGACGGGGCGGTGCTGCCGATCCTGCACCTGAACGGGTACAAGATCGCGAATCCGACGGTGTTGGCGCGGATCCCGGAGGAGGAGCTCCTCAAGCAGTTGGAGGGGTTCGGGTACCGGCCGCTGGTGGTCGCCGGTGATGATCCGGTGTACATGCACCGTCGTATGGCGCAGGTGCTGGACGAGGCGTTGGAGGAGATCGCGCGGATCCAGCGGGTGGCGCGGTCCTCGGGTCTGGAGGGGCGTCCGGTGTGGCCGATGGTGGTGCTGCGTTCGCCCAAGGGGTGGACGGGGCCGCGGGAGGTCGACGGGGTGGCGGTGGAGGGGACGTGGCGCTCGCACCAGGTGCCGATGGGGCAGGTGCGTGCCAACGCCGAGCACCGGCGGATGCTGCAGGAGTGGATGCGCTCCTACCGGCCGGAGGAGTTGTTCGGGGGGTCGGGGGCCCCGGTGGCGGAGGTGCGGGAGTGGGCGCCGGCGGGGGCGCGGCGGATGAGTGCGAATCCGCATGCCAACGGCGGGTCGCTGTTGCGGGACCTGGTGGTGCCGGACTTTCGCGAGTACGGGGTGCGGGTGTCGGGGAACGGCAAGCAGAGCAGTGAGGCGACGCGGGTGCTGGGGCACTTCCTGCGTGATGTGCTGCGCCGCAACCCGGACTCGTTCCGGATCATGGGGCCGGACGAGACGGCGTCGAACCGGTTGGCGCCGGTGTTGGAGGCCTCGGACAAGGTGTGGCAGGCGCAGGTGCTGGCCTCGGACGAGCACCTGGGGCGGCACGGGCGTGTGATGGAGGTGCTCAGTGAGCACCTGTGCCAGGGGTGGTTGGAGGGGTACCTGCTGACGGGGCGGCACGGGTTGTTCAACTGCTACGAGGCGTTCGTGCACATCGTGGATGCGATGTTCAACCAGCATGCGAAGTGGTTGAAGGTGACGCGGGGGCTGCCGTGGCGGCGGCCGATCGCGTCGTTGAACTACTTGTTGACGTCGCATGTGTGGCGTCAGGACCACAACGGTTTCACGCATCAGGATCCGGGGTTCCTGGATGTGGTGCTGAACAAGCCGGCGGAGGTGGTGCGGGTGTATCTGCCGCCGGACGCGAACACGTTGTTGTCGGTGGCCGACCACTGTCTGCGTTCGCGGGACTACGTGAACGTGGTGGTGGCGGGCAAGCAGCCTGCTCTGGACTTCTTGTCGGTGGAGGAGGCGGTGGCGCACTGTACGCGCGGGATCGGGATCTGGGAGTGGGCGAGCACGGGCGCGGGTGAGGATCCGGACGTGGTGTTGGCGTGTGCGGGTGATGTGCCGACGTTGGAGACGCTGGCGGCGGCGGACCTGTTGCGGCAGCTGTTCCCGGAGTTGCGGGTGCGGGTGGTCAATGTGGTGGACCTGATGAGGTTGCAGCCGCCGAGCGCGCATCCGCACGGGTTGCCCGATGCGGAGTACGAGGCGCTGTTCCCGGTGGGCACGCCGGTGGTCTTCGCGTTCCACGGGTATCCGTGACTGGTGCACCGGCTGGCGTACCGGCGTGCGGGGCACGGGGACCTGCATGTGCGCGGGTACCGGGAGGAGGGCACCACGACGACGCCGTTCGACATGGTGATGCTCAACGACCTGGACCGGTTCCACCTGGTGATGGATGTGATCGACCGGGTTGCGGGGTTGGGCGGGCGTGCGGCGGGGGTGCGTCAGCGGATGGTGGACGAGCGTCTGCGGCACCGGGCGTACACGCGGGAGTTCGGTGAGGATCCGGTGGAGGTGCGTGAGTGGGTGTGGCCGTACTGATGCGTGTTCTGGTGGTCAACGCGGGGTCCTCGAGTCTGAAGTTGAGTGTGGTGGGGCCGCGGGAGGAGGTGTTGGCGTCGGAGTCGGTGCCGGTGCGGCGCGGTGTGTGGGACCGGGGTGCGGTGCGGGCGGTGTTGGAGGGGTTTCCGGCGGTGGAGGCGGTGGGGCACCGGGTGGTGCACGGGGGGCGCGAGTTCGTGTCGCCGGTGCGGTTGGATGCGCGGGTGGTGGGGCGGTTGAGGGCGTTGGGGGATCTGGCGCCGTTGCACCAGCCCAAGTCGTTGGCGGGGATCGAGGCGGTCGAGGGGGTGCTGCCGGGGCTGCCGGCGGTGGCGTGTTTCGACACGGCCTTTCACGCGGGGATGCCGCAGGAGGCGTCGACGTATGCGGTGCCGGAGCGGTGGCGGCGTGAGTGGGGGGTGCGGCGGTTCGGGTTCCACGGGCTCTCGCACGCGTATGCGTGGCGTCGGGCGGTGGAGGTGGCCGGTGGTGTGCGGCGTGTGGTGACGGCGCATCTGGGGGCGGGGGCGTCGTTGGCGGCGGTGCTGGAGGGGCGTGGTGTGGATACGACGATGGGGTTCACGCCGTTGGAGGGGCTGGTGATGGCGACGCGGTCGGGGAGTGTGGATCCGGGGATGGTGTTGTGGCTGCACCAGCATGCGGGATTGGCGGTGGAGGAGATCGCGGAGGCGTTGGAGCACGAGTCGGGGGTGTTGGCGTTGGCGGGGTCGGCGGACATGCGTGAGGTGTTGGGGCGTGTGGACGCGGAGGCGGTGCTGGCGGCGGGGGTGTATGTGCACCGGTTGCGTGCGGGGGTGGCGGCGATGGCGGCGTCGTTGGGCGGGTTGGACGCGTTGGTGTTCACCGGTGGTGTGGGTGAGGGGTCGGCGCTGGTGCGGGCCCGTGTGGCGGAGGGGTTGGGGTTCTTGGGTGTGGAGGTGGATGCGGGGGCCAACGAGGGTGTGGGTGTGGAGGGTGAGGTGAGTGCTGAGGGGGCTGCGGTGCGGACGTTGGTGGTGCACGCGCGTGAGGACGTGGAGGTGGCGCGGGGGGTGCGGGAGGTGGTGGGCGGGGGGTGAGGCGGGTTCTGCGGGGGGCGGGGTTTTTCCCTGTGCCCCCGTTTTCTGTGCCGTGGGCGGGGGGTGAGGCGGGGGTGGGCCGCTCCCCCGGTCGGGTGTGCCCCGCTCCCCCGCCGGGGCGGAAGGCGGGGGTGTGGAACGGGTGCGGACACCCGGGGTGCGGGGGTGGAAGTGCCCGCGGTATCGGGGATGCTGTGGTCATGGATGTTGAACAGGGGTCCGTGGTCGAGGCCGTGGAGCAGTACCTGGTGGCGCGGCGTGCCGCCAAGCCCTCCCCCCACACGGTGGCCGCCTACCGGCGTGACCTGCTGGGGGTGTTGGCGTGTGTGGGCCGGGTGCGGGGTGTGGATCCGGGTGCGGTGGTGTGGTCGGACCTGGATGCGACGGTGCTGCGGGGGGCGTTCGCGGAGTTCGCGGCCGAGCGTGCGGCCTCCAGTGTGCTGCGGGCGTGGTCGACGTGGAACGGGTTCTTCGCGTTCTGGGTGTCGGAGCGGGTGGTGGCGGGCAATCCGATGTCGGCGGTGCCGCGGCCGCGGGTGCGGCCCTCGGTGCCCAAGCCGCTGATGGGTGAGGACACCCCCGAGCGGTTGTTGGAGGCGTTGGCGCGGGGGGCGCGCAAGGCGCGGGATCCGTGGCCGGAGCGGGATCTGGCGGTGTTGGCGCTGGCGCTGCTGACGGGGATGCGTTCGGCGGAGATGCTGTCGTTGCGGGTGGAGTCGGTGGGGGGCCGTGCCGGGGAGCGGCGTATCCGGGTGGTGGGCAAGGGCGGTGGGGAGAGGTCGCTGCCCATCGAGGTGCCGTTGGAGGTGTTGTTGGAGGCCTATCTGGAGTCGCGGCGGGCGCGGTTCGGGGTGGTGCGGGGGTCGGATCCGCTGTTGGTGGACAACCGGGGTGAGGGGTTGCGCCGGGGTGGGCTGCAGTACCTGGTCAAGCAGTGCTACAGGCATGCGGGTGTGCACGACCGGGTGGCGCGGGGGACGCTGGTGCACGCGTTGCGGCACACGTTCGCGACGCGGTTGGCGGAGGACGGGGCGTCGGTCACCGAGATCATGCGTTTGCTGGGGCATGCGTCGTTGTCGTCGTCGCAGGCCTACATCCAGGTGACGGACCGTGCGCAGCGGGAGGCGGCGGGGGCCAACCGTACCTATGGGGTGTTGCGGCGGTTGGGGGGTGGTGAGGTGGTGGGGTGAGTGGGCGCAGGGGAGCTGCGGGGGTGCGGGGGTGGCTACTCTGTGGGCGTGAATCAGTCGACTTTCGTTGTGTCCACCGTGAACGTCAACGGCCTGCGGGCCGCCGCGAAGAAGGATCCGGGTTTCGTGTCCTGGTTGTCGGCCACCGAGGCCGATGTGGTGTGTGTGCAGGAGACGCGGGCCGAGGCCTCCCAGTTGCCTCAGGAGGTGGTGGCGCCGCAGGGGTGGCATGTGGTGTTGGTTCCGGCGCAGGCCAAGGGGCGGGCCGGTGTGGCGGTGTATTCGCGTGTGGAGCCCGATGCTGTGCGTGTGGGGTTCGGTGAGGCCGAGTTCGAGGGGTCGGGCCGGTATGTGGAGGTGGATCTGGGGGCGGTGACGGTGGCGAGCCTGTACCTGCCCTCGGGTGAGGTGGGCACCCCGCGTCAGGAGGAGAAGGAGCGTTTCATGGAGGCGTTCCTGCCGTATCTGGTGCGGCGGCGCAAGGAGGTGGAGGGGCAGGGTCGCGATCTGGTGGTGTGCGGTGACTGGAACATCGCGCACACCGAGGCGGATCTGAAGAACTGGCGGGGGAACAGGAAGAGTGCGGGGTTCCTGCCCCAGGAGCGGGAGTGGTTGGGGCGGGTCTTCGATGAGGCCGGTTATGTGGACGTGGTGCGGGCGCTGCACCCCGATCAGGAGGGGCCGTACTCGTGGTGGTCCTACCGGGGGCGGGCCTTCGACAACGACACGGGGTGGCGTATCGACTATCAGGTGTGCACGCCGGGGTTGGCGGTGCGGGCGGAGTCGGCCCGGGTGGAGCGGGCGGCCGAGCACGGGGCCCGGTGGTCCGACCATGCGCCGGTGACGGTGCGGTACCGGGCGTAGGGAAGGGGACGGGTCATGGGTGTGCCGATCGTTCTGGTGCATGGTCTGCGGGTGTCGGGGAGTATGTGGCGTCCGCAGGTGGAGTTGTTGGAGGGGCAGGGGTGCACGGTGGTGGCCCCTGATCTTCCCGGGCACGGGTCGCGGCGGGGTGAGGAGTTCTCGCTGGGGCGTGCGGTGGACACGGTGCTGGAGGCGATCGACGGTGTGGGCGGTCGGGCTCTGCTGGTGGGGTTGAGTCTGGGCGGTTTCGTGTCGATCGCGGCTGCGGGTGCGGCGCCGGGTCGTGTGGCGGGGCTGGTGGCGGCGAGTTGTACGGCCAAACCGGCGCAGTCGTTGGCGCAGGTGTACCGGATTCCGGCGGTGCTGATGGATCGGCTGCCGGACAAGGGGGCGACGCTCAATGAGCGGTTCCACCGGTTGACGTTGCGTGATGGTGCGGCGGAGGCGGTGTTGGACGGCGGTCTGGCGGTGGAGGCGGCCACGGCGGTGATCGACGCGGTCTCGGAGATGGATCCGTTGTCGGCGCTGGCCTCGTACAAGGGGCCGGTGTGGTTGATCAACGGTGCGCGGGACCATTTCCGGATCCATGAGAAGCAGTTCTTCGACGCGTGTGCGGACGGGCGGTTGGTGAATGTGCCGCGGGCGGGGCACATGGTGAGTCTGGACCAGCCGGTGAACTTCTCGCGGATCGTGGCCGATGCGGCGGATGTGGTGGCGGTGCGTGAGCGGGCTGTGGAGGGTGGTGGGGGTTCGCCGCGGGCGGTGGAGGCCGACGGGGCGGGGTGAGCGGGGGTGTGCGGGGGGTGGGCCGGTGGCCCGCCCCCCGTTTTTTCGTGTGCGGGGTCAGGGGCTGTCGGAGGGGTGGGGTTCGGTCTGTTCGTGGGGGGCGGGGCGTTGCTGGGGTGGGCGGTGGGGGTGGGGGTTGTGGCCGGGCAGGACGGGGAGGCGGAAGTAGATCATGGGGTTGTGGTGGCCGGTGCGGACGGGTTCGTCCAGGCCGAGTTCGCGTTTGAGGTCCTGGATGGCCTGGTGGGTGTGGGGTGCGCGGGCGCTGGAGGCGGTGAAGAAGGGGGTGGTGTTGGTGGTGAGCCATTTGAGGACGATGGCGCCTTCGGTGAAGGGCAGGGCGTGGCGTTGGTGGAAGACGTCGTGGATGCTGACGGGGATGTGGGCGGGCAGGGCGGGCAGGAGGTGGTGCAGGTACCAGCGGGCGAACCAGCCGTTGTGGGCGGCGTCGATGAACAGGTAGTCGGTGTCGGAGGGGATGTGGGCGATCTTGGCGCGTACGTCGCCCTTGGTGAAGGTCCACCGGTTCTGGGCCAGGTGTGGGGGGACGTGGCGGGGGGCGTGGTCGATGATGTCGAAGGAGTAGAGGTGGCCGGTGCCGTTGTCGCGCAGGGCGGACAGGATCCAGGTGGTGGACCAGCCGTAGTAGGTGCCGATCTCGACGGTGTGGGCGGGGGTGTGCTCGCGCAGGAGCAGGTAGGTGATCTCTGCTTCGATGTCGTCGAGTTGGGGGGTCATGGGGGGGTCGGCGGCCTGGTGGTGGGCGCGCATCTGGTCGCGTACGCGGGCGAGGTCGTCGCGGTGGGTGCGGTACAGGCTGCTGATGTGGTCGATGTCGATCGCTGACGCGGTTGGCATGCTTCCCCCGTGTGGCTGTCGCGTCCAGAACCTTTTGATGACTGAACGTAGCAGTGTTATCACCCTGTGTTTGCGCAAGGGTGGGTGTGTCGTGGTGTCGGGCGGGGTCAGGGGCCGGTGTTGGGGCGGATGAGTCCGGCGTCGTAGGCGGCGATGACGGCTTGGGTGCGGTCGCGGGCGCCGAGTTTGGTGAGGGTGTTGGAGACGTGGGTCTTGACGGTCTGCACCCCCAGGAAGAGGCGGTCGGCGATCTCGGCGTTGGTCATGCCCTGGGCCATGAGGGTGAGGGTCTGGGATTCGCGTTCGGTGAGGGTGGCGACCGCGCGTGCGGCGGGGGTGGGGGCGGCGGGCCGGGTGGCGGCCAGGTGGCGCAGGGCGGTGGGGAAGAGCAGGGTCTGGCCGCGGTGGGCGATGCGCAGGGCGGCGAGGATGTCCTCGGGCGGGGTGCGCTTGAGGAGGAAGCCGACGGCTCCGGCGCGCAGGGCGTCCCAGACGTGGTCGTCGTTGTCGAAGGTGGTGAGGACGATGACGCGGGGCGGGTCGGTGAGGGTGGTGTGCAGGGTGCGGGTGGCCTGGATGCCGTCCAGGTGGGGCATGCGCACGTCCATCAGGACCAGGTCGGGGCGGGTGCGGCGCACGAGGTCGGGGACCTCGGAGCCGTCGGCGGCCTGGCCGGTGACCTCCATGTCGGGTTCGGCGTCGATGAGGGCGGCCAGGCCGGCGCGGATGAGTGCTTCGTCGTCGACCAGGTTGATGCCGATCACGGTTGTTCTTTCCATGTCAGGTGCAGGGTGAGCTGCCAGGTGCGGTCGTGGGGGCGGGCGGTGAGGGTGCCGCCGAGCAGGTGGGCGCGTTCGCGCATGCCGGTGATGCCGCGTCCGCCGCGGGGGCGGCGGTGGGTGCGGGTGGGGGGCAGGGGGTTGGTGACGGTGAGGGTGAGGCTGGTGGGTGTGGTCTGCAGGCGCAGGGTGAGGGGTTGGCCGGGGGCGTGGCGCAGGGCGTTGGTGAGGGCCTCCTGGCTGATGCGGTAGGTCTCGCGGGAGAGCAGGGCGGGGACGCGGGCGGGGTCGCCGCTGACGTGGCAGGTCAGGTCGGTGCCGGTGTGCTGGGTGGCGTGGGCCAGGTGGGACAGGTGGGTCAGGTCGGGGGGTGTGGTGCGGGGGGCGGCGGTGTCCTCGCGCAGCAGGCCCAGGGCGTGGTCGAGGTCGGCGGTGGCGGTGCGGGCCTGGTCGGCGATGTGGGTGAGGGCCTGGCGGGCGAACTCGGGGTCGGTGTCGAGCAGGCGTGCGGCGGTGGCGGCCTGGAGGGTGACCACGGACAGGGCGTGGCCCAGGGAGTCGTGGAGTTCGCGGGCCAGGCGGTTGCGTTCGGCGAGGGTGTGGGCGTGGGCCTGGGCGGCGGCCAGGCGTTCGGTGGGCGAGGGGCCCAGCAGGCGGGGTGCGGCCAGGGCGAGCAGGTGGCCGGCCAGGGCGACGGTGTAGAGGAGGGCGGCGAGCAGGAGCAGGCCCAGCAGGGGGGCGGCCAGGAGCTGGGCGCGGGTGGGTTCTCCGTGGCCGGTGAAGGTCAGGGGGCCCTGGGCGGTGGTGTGGGGGCCGGGGGTCAGGGGCGCGGCGGCCAGGAGGGCGGCTTCGGTGAGGGCGGTCATGGTGAGCAGGCACACGGCCAGGCCCAGGACCATGTGCAGGCACAGGAAGGCGCTGGTGCGGGCGGTGCTGCGCCAGGTGGCGGCGGGTGCGGGCCGCTCGGTGAGGGGTCCGCGCAGCAGGGCGCGGGCCAGGTGGATCTGGGCGTTGCGCACGCCGGGGATGCGGGCGGTGGCGGCGACGGCGGTCAGGGCCAGGGCGGCGGTCAGTGCCCAGACGGCGGGGCCGGGGGATGCGCCCACGTCGACGGTGCGGCCGTTCTGGGCCAGGAGCGAGGCCAGGACGAGGGCGGCCATGGCGTAGGGGGTCAGGAGCGCGCCGCCGATGACGAGGTGGGCCCAGCGGCGGTAGGTGTGGGCGCTGGTGAGCGGGTGCAGGAGCGGGGTGAGGTGGCGCACGTGGGTGATCGTGGCACAGGCGGGTGGTGGTGCGCCTCCCTCCGGGGGGTGAGGCGGGTGGGGCCGCTCCCCCGGGCGGCGGGGGCGGGGGTGTCGCGCCGACCACATTCGTGGGGTCATGGGCTGTTTATTGTGGGGTCGGTGCACGTGGGGGGCCGGTGCTGCTCCTAGTGTGGGGCTGGTGACGAGCAGTGTGACGCCGCCCGGTGGGGCGGCCAAGGAGACAGGCGACACGGGCGCGGGGCTGGCGCACTCGCTGAGGCGGCGCCACATGGCGCTGATCGCGATCGGCGGGTCGGTGGGCGCGGGGCTGTTCATCGGCTCCGGCGCGGTCATCCGGATGGCGGGGCCGGCGGCGGTGGTGTCCTACGTGCTGGCCGGCGCCCTGGTGTTCCTCACCTTGCGCGCCCTGGGCGAGATGGTGGTGGCGGTCCCCGCGGGGGGTTCGTTCTCCGACTACGCCCGGTTGGCGTTCGGCCCCTGGGCGGGGTTCACGATCGGCTGGGTGTACTGGTGGATGTACGCGGTGCTGGTGGCCGCGGAGTCGGTGGCCGGGGCGGCGATCCTGGGCCGGTGGGTGCCGGGGGTGCCCGGGTGGGCGCTGGCGCTGCTGGTGCTGTTGTCGATGACGGTGGCCAACCTGGTGTCGGTGCGATTCTTCGCCGAGACCGAGTCGTTCTTCTCCCTGGTCAAGGTGGCCACGATCGTGGCGTTCCTGCTGATCGGCGGGTTGTGGGCGCTGGGGCTGTGGAGCGGCTCGGACGGGTCGGGGGTCTCCAACCTGTGGGAGCACGGCGGGTTCGCGCCCCAGGGGTGGGTGGCGGTGCTGGCGGCCACGGTCGTGGTGCTGTTCGCCTTCGGCGGGGTGGAGATCATCACCGTGGCGGCGGGTGAGAGCGCCGAGCCCGAGCGGGGTGTGGCCTCGGCGGTGACCAACGTGCTGTGGCGGATCGGGCTGTTCTACGTGGCCTCGATCGTGGTCGTGGTGATGGTGCTGCCCTGGCACACGGTGGACCCGGCCCTGAGCCCGTTCGTGGCGGTGATGGAGCGCGTGGGGGTGCCGGGCGCGGCGCTGATCATGGAGGTGGTGGTCTTCGTGGCGGTGCTGAGCGTGCTGAACGCGGCGATGTACACCTCCTCGCGGATGCTGTTCACGCTCACGCGCCAGGGGGACGCCCCGCGGGTGCTGCGGGGGGTGAACCGGCGCGGTGTGCCGGTGCGGGCGATCCTGCTGGGCACGGTGGTGGGGTACGCGGCGGCGGTGGCCGACTACCTGTGGCCGGGGCGGGTGTTCCCGTTCCTGGTGGCCTCGATCGGCGCGATCCTGCTGATCCTGTTCCTGACGATCTGCGCCTCCCAGCTGGTGCTGGGTGGGCGGGTGCGCCGCCGTGAGCCCGAGCGCCTGTCGTTGCGGATGTGGGCGTTCCCGTATCTGACGTGGGTGGTGCTGGCGGGGCTGGTGACGATCTTCGTGGCGATGGTGGTGATCCCCGACCAGCGCCAGGCGCTGTGGGCGTCGGTGGGTTCGGTGGTGGTGGCGCTGGTGGCGTACGCGTTCCGGCGCCGGTGGGGGTCCAGGCCCTCGGACCGGGTGCTGGAGCTGGCGGGCCGGCCCGGGGCGGAGGGGCTCAGGCGCGATCCCGCGGCCCCTTGAGGGGGTGCGGGGCCGGCGGTGGCCGGCCCTGTGGTGTGCGGCGGGGGCCGTCGTCCGGGTGCGGGCGGCGGCCCCCGCCGCCTGTGGGGTGCCGGGGTGTTCGGGGGCAAGTGGTGTGTTCGTCGCGGGTGCGTACCGCCGCCCCGCTCCTGGGCCCGCGTCCGTGGTCCTGCCGGTGCCTGTGGTCCGCTTCGGTGGGTCCTGCGGCCCGGTGGGCGGGGTGGGGGCCTACGCGACCACTGGTGTCCGAGATGCGGTCATTTGTGCGATTTGGTGCTGAACTTGTTTTTTGTCGCTAGGGTGCTGCGCAACCCCTGAGAGGAGCACCCCCGTGCGACACTTCGTCGGCTTCCTGTCCGGTCTGATCCTGGGTCCCGTGCTGGTCCTGGTGTGCGGATGGGCCTTCGCCCACCTGCGCGGCCTGCACGCGGCCGGCCTGGGAGCCCTGCAGGGCCCCGGGCCGGTGGCGGTCGCGGGCCTGGTGGGCGTGGGCGTCCTGGTGGCGCTGCTCGCGGTCCCCCCGCGGCTGACGCCGATGCTGCCCTTCGGTGCGGCGCTGGTCCTGGGCGCCCTGACCGCCCTGTCCCTGGTGCGGATGCCCCTGCTGGAGCGGCTGCCCCAGGTCCCCGGCGCCGAGGGCGCCCTGGTCCTGCTCCCCCTGGGCGTGTTCGTCCCGCTCGCGCTCGTACTGTTGGCCCCCCTGTTCGTGGGCGGGCGCTGGCGCCGCGAGCCCGAGGGCCCCAGCGAGGAGGAGGTGTACTTCGACGGGCTCTACGAGGAGGACGACGAGGACCGCGCTCCGCGCGCGGGCGCGCACTCGGCCCCCCACGCCCCCCGGCACCGCGCCTGAGCCCCCGGCCCGTACTGCCCGCGGCGCCCCCGTCCCGATCCCAAGAGCACACC
>NZ_JBEXSY010000045.1:0-57795 GCF_040613895.1 Nocardiopsis sp. NPDC006198
CCGAAGGCTTCGCTTGTCTGTGGAGGCGGCACGCCTGGTGTTACCGGATCGGTGTTTTTGCCCCTGATCACACCGGTTACCAAACAGGCCCTAGCCGACTCCGCACGACGACGGCCTCCGCTCCCCCCGGGGAACGGGGGCCGTTCTGCGTTCAACACCCCAAGAGACCCATTCGCCACTTTCGCGAGAAATGCTCTTTCACCCACCCCACCTGGAATAACAGTCCCCCCGCCAACTTCCCCCACCTTTCTTCCCCGAAAAGCCCCCACCCCCACCCCGCCCCCCTCTAATCTGACCTCGAACACACAACTCAACAGCCAAATGGCCCCGCGACGGATAGAACCGCCCGGGGCCGTGGCCAGCAACTTCCACCCTTTTCAAGACAAGGATTGCCAGCATGCGCCAGTTTAGCGCCGCCCTTCTGAGCCGTGCCCTCGGCCCGCTCACGGCCCTCCTCACACCCCCGCGCGGACGCCACTCCGCTGCCGCCGCGCGCCGTCGCCGCCGCTCCACCCGCGTCCGCCGCTACGCGCCCGTCCCCGCGACGGTCGGGGCCGCCGCACCTCCGCAGGCCCTCCCGGCCGCCGGACCCTCGGAGCCGCTCCTCCCCGCACCCCGCCTGACGCCTCCGCCCGAGCGGCTCCCCGCCGACGAGCTCGCCCCCGTCCGGACCTACTTCGAGGCCCACGAGCGCGAACTCGACCGTGTCCAGGAGGAGGCCGCCGCGCGTCTGCGCCGCTGGACCGCCGGGGCCGTGCCCCCGCCCGGTGACCTGCTCGCCACGGCCCCCTTCACGACCCCGCCGGTCCCGGTCGCGGTCCCCGCACCGCGCGCACCCATGGCCGCCTGCGAGGACCCCGACGACTGGCGCGCCTTCGCCCGCCTGACCCGCGTCTGGCTCGCCCAGCAGGCCCGCAAGGACGTGGCCGCATGAGGCCCCTCGTCCACTGGGAGCACCGCATGTACTCCGGCGACTTCCGCGAACTCCCCCTGGTCCGGGCGCACCTCGCCCACGACCTCGCCGGGTTCGACCCGGACCTGGTCGCGACCCTCCAGCTGTGCCTGTCGGAGCTGTTCGCGAACACCCTCAAGTACACCGACTCCGGCACCGCGCACGGGGAGGTCCTGCGCGCCCTGTCCATGCCCGACCGCGCCACGCTGCGCCTCTCCGTCAGCGACTCGGGCGGCGGTGGCGGCGTCCCGCGTATCCCGGCCGGGCGCAGCGACGACGAGTGGGGCCAGGCCGAGGGGCAGCGGGGCCTGCTGCTCGTGGAGAACCTGTCGCGGAGGTGGGGACACCACCCGCTCGGGCCGTGGGGCGACCTGGGCACCGGCGTGTGGGCCGAGTTCGACGCGGACCCGGACGCCGTCCCGTCCGGCCTGCGCCCCTACGTCTTCACCCGCGACTGACGTGCCCCGGGCCGGGCGGGAGCGCGCCCCCGCCCGGCCCGGTCGCGGTCAGCGGCCCGCGCTAGAAGGGGCTCTCGGCCCCGGTGAGCTCCAGGCTCGCCTTCCACAGGTCCCGGACGGCCTGCTCGTCGTACGCCTGGCCGTTGGCGCGCATCTCCTCGGTCCCGTTGAAGAAGAGTCCCGTGGTCCCGGACAGCTCCGGGTCGGTGACGAGCCGGCGGGTGGCGGCCACCCCCTGCTCCAGGGTGTCGACGCTGTGGTCGGTCATGTCCCGGACGATCTTGGTCGGCATGAAGGTCGCGGGGTGCAGGCTGTTGACCGTGACCTCGTCGGCGGGCAGCCCCGCGGCCAGCGCGAAGCCGGACATGATCTGGGCGAGCTTGCTCTGGCGGTACGCCCGGGTGCCGGAGTAGTCGTGCTCCAGCATCAGGTCGTCGAAGTCGAGCGGGGTCTGGCCGAGGGAGGCGACGTTGACGACGCGGGCCGGGGCCGAGTCGCGCAGCAGCGGCAGGAGTTCGAGCGTGAGCAGGAAACCGGAGAGGTAGTTGACGGCGAAGCGCAGTTCGTGGCCGTCGGCGCTGGTGCGGCGGTCGCGCCCGTCCGGCTCCCCGGACCCGATACCGGCGTTGCTCACCAGGACGTCGAGGCGGCTCTCGGAGGCGCGGATCTCGGCGGCCATGGCGCGGACCTGGCCGAGGTCGGCCATGTCCGCGACCACCGTGCGCGGCCTGGCCGCGCCGCCCTCCTCGATCCGGTCCGCGATCCGGTCGAGTTTCTCCCGGCTGCGCCCGTGGAGGACGAGGTCGACGCCGTCGGCCGCCAGGTCTTCGGCCAGGCCGAGGCCGAGGCCGTCGGTGGCGCCGGTGATGAGGACGGTGCTGGAACGGGTCACTGCGGACCTCCTGGGTCGCTGGCTGTGCCGACTGGGGTCACGGCGTCTGCACGGGGCGGCCGTGCGTTCGTCGACCGGGGCCGTCTCCCGGGCCGCCGTGTGCCCACCACGCGCCACCATAAGGCATCGAACCCGACATCGAGAGCTGTCGCCCCCGCGCGGGGCCTCCGCACTTCTCCGCCCGGCCCGTACCTCCCTGCACCTTCAACCGCAAAAGAGGTGGCTCCTCCCGAAACAGAAAGTCCCTGTTCCACCGAGGTGGAACAGGGACCGCGATCACTTCCCGTAATGGTACCGACAGGCGGCGATGCGAACCTCGTCACCGCTGATCTTGTACACAAGACGGTGCTCGTCGGTGATGCGGCGCGACCAGTAGCCCTGGAAGCCGTGCCTCAGGGGCTCCGGCTTACCCATGCCGTCGTTCCCGTTGCGTTCGACGTCCTTGAGCAGAGCATTGATGCGTTTCAGAATCTTGCGGTCCTGCCCCTGCCACCAGACGTAGTCCTCCCACGCGCTCTGGGCCCAGACCAGCGTCACTCGGCCAGCTCCCTCTCTATGCCCCTGTCGGACTCCAGCTCCTCGATCGCATCGACCAGGCGACGCGCGTTCTCCGGGCTGCGAAGCAGGTAGGCGGTCTCCCTGAGGGTTTCGTACTCCGACAGCGCCATCATCACCACAGGCTCGTGCCCCGCACGGGTGATGACCACCTCTTCACGGTCGTCCACGACGGAGTCGAGCGTTGCCGCGTAGTTGGCACGGGACTCCGAATAGCTCATCGTTCTCATCGTTTGAACCTCCCGGCGCTGCAACGTACTCGAAAGCTCATTGTACAGAATCACGTACGCAATGGCGGGGAGACGGAGAACCTCTCCTGGAGCTCAGCGCATGCGTGGGGGCGGGGCGCGTGTGCGCCCCGCCCCTCACATGCGCTCGGATACGCGCCCGGCCGCCTACATCGCCAGCGGGGACTCCACCGGCAGGGACGTGTCCGTGGCCAGGTCGAGCGCCGACGGCGGCAGCCCGGCGGCCACCACCTCCGCGCCCAGTGCGGCGATCATCGCGCCGTTGTCCGTGCACAGGCGGGGGCGCGGGACGCGCAGCTCGATCCCGGCGTCCCGGCAGCGCTGCTCCGCGAGCGTGCGCAGGGCCGAGTTGGCCGCCACGCCGCCGCTGATGACCAGGGTGCTCACCCCGTGCTCGACGCAGGCGTCCACGGCCTTGCGGGTCAGCACGTCCACCACCGACTCCTGGAAGGCCGCGGCGATGTCCGCGACCACCAGGGGCAGGCCCTGGCGGTCGGCGTCCTCGACGTGGCGGGCCACGGCGGTCTTGAGGCCGGAGAACGAGAAGTCGTAGGTGCCGTCGCCCCACTTGCCGCGCGGGAACCGCATGGCCTTCGCGTTGCCCTTCTGGGCGGCCTTGTCGATGGGCGGGCCGCCGGGGTAGGGCAGTTCGAGGAGCCGCGCGACCTTGTCGTAGGCCTCGCCCGCGGCGTCGTCGACGGTGTCCCCGAGGGACACCACGTCGGTGGCCAGGTCGTTGACCAGCAGCAGCGAGGTGTGGCCGCCGGAGACGAGCAGGGCGATGGCGGGCTTGGGCAGCGGCCCGTGCTCCAGCTGGTCCACGGCCACGTGGCCCACCAGGTGGTTGACGCCGTAGAGCGGCTTGCCGAGCGCCATCGAGTAGGCCTTGGCGGCGGACACGCCCACGAGCAGGGCTCCGGCCAGGCCGGGGCCCGCGGTGACCGCGATCGCGTCCACGTCGGAGAGCTTGGCCCCGGCGCTGTCCAGCGCCCGCCGGACGGTCGGGGTCATCGCCTCCAGGTGCGCGCGGCTGGCCACCTCGGGCACGACCCCGCCGAAGCGGACGTGCTGGTCCACGCTGGAGGCGACCGAGTCGCCGAGCAGTTCGCAGCCGCGGACGAGGGCCACGCCCGTCTCGTCGCAGGACGACTCGATCCCCAGGATCAGCGGCAGGTCACTCATGGGTCCCCTTCTCCGCGACGCGTCGCATGACGAACGCGTCGGCCCCGTTGTAGTAGCCCCGGCGGACACCGATCTGCACGAAGCCGAACCTCTTGTACAGGTCCTGGGCGCGCGGGTTGTCCGAGCGGACCTCCAGGAACATGTGGGTGACGCCGCGGGCGGCGGCCCGGTCGAGGAGTTCGGTGAGCAGAGCGCTCCCGATCCCCCGGCCCCAGACCTGCTCGGACACGGCCATGGTCTGCACGTCGCCCTCGGGCGGGACGAACCTCAGCCCCGCGTAGCCCACCACGGTGTCGCCGCTCTCGGCGACCACGTAGTGGCGGGTGGGCTCGGCCAGCTCGTCGCGGAGCATGTCCTCGCTCCAGGCGTCGAGCGGGAACAGGGCGCGCTCCAGCGTGATGACCGCCGGGACGTCGTCGGCGGTCATGGCGCGCAGGCGCACGGCGGACGGGCCCACGGCGTCCGGGGCCCGGCCGGCGGCGTCGTTCACTTCACCCACTGGCGCACCTTCTTCGGGGCTCCGGGCACGACCGCGTCCGGACGGCGCAGGTAGAGGGGGTTGGGCGCGGGGAGCTCGACGCCCCGGGACAGGCGCAGCAGGGCCAGTTCGGCCATGGCGGCGGCGTCCGGGTGGAGCGGCGCGGGGTCGGCCGTGCCCGCGCCGAGGACCTCCGCGTACATCCGGGCCCCGTCGCCGACCAGCGGGAGGCCGCCGGTGTCCAGTTCGGCGGGCCTGGCGACCCCGACCTCTCCCACGCGGGTGAGGCGGTCGTCGTAGCGCGCCCAGAACACCTCCTTGCGGCGGGCGTCGGTCATCGCGAGGAACGGCTCGGTGCGCCCGGTCGCGAACGCGAGCGCGTCCAGCGTGGTGACGCCGTGGCAGGGGACGCCGAGGGCGTCGGCCAGGGCGTGCGCGGTGGCCAGCCCGACCCGCAACCCCGTGTAGGGGCCGGGGCCGATGCCGACCGCGATGGCGTCGAGGTCGGCCAGGGTGATCCCGGCCTCCTCGGTCAGCCGCTGGACGGTGGGGCTGAGGAGTTCGCCGTGGCGGCGGGCGTCCACGGAGGAGGCGCCGGCGCGCAGGGTGAACGCCCCGTCGGGGGCGCTCTCCCCGATCGCGGCGGTGACCGCCGGGGTGGCGGTGTCGAAGGCCAGGAGCAGCACGGGTTTTTCCGCCTATCCGAGCCCGGCGTCGGAGCCGGGCAGGTCGATGGGAGCGTCGGCCGGGGTGTCCTCCCCGGAGCCGGCGCCGTCGGCAGCCGCGGCTCCGGGGGACCCGTCGTGGGCGGGGGTCGGACCGGAGCCCTCCCCGCGGGGCAGTTCGACCCCGGCCCACCGGTGGCCGACGGCGCGCAGGTGCACGGTGCGGGAGTCGTCGCGGTGCCGCTCGATCCGGATCTCCAGCCGGTCCTCGGACAGCTCCTCGGCGACGCCCTCGCCCCACTCGACCACGGTGACGGAGTCGGGCAGGGTCATGTCGAGGTCGATGTCGTCGATCTCGTCCGGCCCGCCGAGCCGGTAGGCGTCCACGTGCACGAGGGCGGGACCGCCGACCAGGGACGGGTGGACGCGGGAGATGACGAAGGTCGGGGAGGTGACCGACCCGCGCACGCCGAGGCCCGCGCCGAGGCCCTGGGTGAGGGTGGTCTTCCCCGCTCCGAGCGGCCCGGACAGGATCAGCAGGTCGCCGGGGCGTGTGAGGGCCGCGAGGTCGCGGCCCAGGGCGCGCATGGCGTCGTCCGTGGCGGCGGTGACCTCGCGGACGGTGGACACGGTGGTTGCTGTCACGTCTGTCATCGGGCTCGCTGCTCGTCGTGGGATGTGGTCGGTCGGTGGCCGGGCGCGCCGGGCCGGGGCGTCCGCCGGGGACGTGTCGGCCCGCGGGCGCCGCCCGCACGGGTTCGGGACCGCCGGGGCGCCCCTGCGTCGGGGCGTGCCGGAAGTGACCTCTTCACCCAGGTTAGGCGGGGTGGGGGGCGTCTGTGACCGGTTCTCGGCGACCGGTCAGGATCCCGCGCCGACGTACTCGCGCGGAACCCGGGCGCCCACCCTGGTGACGATCTCGTACGGGATCGTGTCCAGGACCGCGGCCCAGTCCTGGGCCGTCGGGACCCCCGGGGTCTCCCCCGGGTCGCCGAACAGTACCGCGTACTCGCCGGCCTCCACCCTGTCGTCCCCCACATCGAGAACGAACTGGTCCATGCAGACTGTTCCCGCGATGGTGCGGACGCGGTCCCCGAGGAGCACGGGGCCCTTGTTGGTGGCGGCCCGGGGGACCCCGTCGGCGTAGCCGAGCGGCACCAGGGCCAGGGTGGTCTCGCGGTCGGTGACGTAGCGGTGGCCGTAGGAGACCCCGCTCCCCGCCCCCACGCGCTTGGTGAGGGCGACGCGGGAGCGCAGGGTCATGGCGGGCCGCAATCCGGGCAAGGAGAAATCGGGGATTGGGGACAGGCCGTAACTCGCGATCCCGCCGCGCACGAGATCGAAGCGCGTCTCGGGCAGGGTGAGCAGCGCGGCCGAGTTCGCGATGTGCCGGACCTCGGGGGCCAGGCCGACCTTGTCGGCGATCTCCAGCGCCTCGTGGAAGTTGGAGAGCTGGAGGCCGATCGACGGGTGGCCGGGCTCGTCCGCGCAGGCGAAGTGCGACCAGATCCCGGAGACGCGCAGGTGTCCGTCGTCCTCGGCGCGGGCCGCGGCCTCGGTCAGCTCCGCCCAGTCCGCCGCGCTCACGCCGCCCCGGTTGAGACCGGTGTCGATCTTGAGCTGGACGCGGGCGGTGCGGCCGAGGCGGCGGGCCTCGGAGACGATCTCGTCCAGGACCGCGCGGTCGCTCACCCCGAGGTCGATGTCGGCACCGACGGCCTCTCCGACGGGTTCGCCCGGGGGGATGATCCAGGCCAGGACCGGGACGGTGATCCCGGCCCGACGGAGCTGGAGGGCCTCGCCGATGAGGGCCGTGCCCAGCCAGGACGCGCCGCCCGCGATCAGGGCCCGCGCGGCGGGGAGCATCCCGTGCCCGTAGCCGTCGGCCTTGACCACACCCATCAACGGGGTGCCGCCCGCGTGCTCGCGGAGCAGGCGGGCGTTGGAGGTGAGCGCGTCCAGGTCGACGCGAGCGTGCGCGAAGTGAGCCATGTCCCCAGTGTTCCACGTGTGGGAGACCCGTGTGGAGCTGCGGGTATGTGGTCCGCGCCCGGGGCCGGGCGCCTCGGCCGCAGGCTGATTCATGCCGGTTGACCAGGTAACTTGCCGTTTTTCATGGTCACTCGTAGTAAACGGGGGAATGCGGGGTATGACCGGCCTCGAAGCCGTATCAGGGGGTACCGGCATGACCGAGTTCGGAAGAGAACGACCCGTCAACACCACGCGTCTCTGGTCGGGTGGCCTCGCCACCGCGGTCGTCGCGGCTCTGGTGATCTTCGCGGGCGCCTTGGTTTTCCGCGGGGTGTTCGACGTACCGGTGCTCGCACCGGAGGAGGCGGGGAACCTGGGCGACGCGAGCACCGTCGCATACGCGCTCATGGCCGCTGTCGCGGCCCTGCTCGCCACCGCTCTGATGCACCTGCTGCTGCTCTCGGCCCCGAAGGCGGGGACCTTCTTCGGCTGGATCGTCGGTCTGGCGACCGCGATCGCGGCCGTGGCCCCGTTCAGCCAGGGCGACGAGACCGCCAGCCAGGGCGGGACGGCGGTGATCAACCTGGTCACCGGCGTCGTGATCATCACCCTGCTGCGGAGCGTGGGGCGCACCTCCACGCTCAACAGGCGGCGGCCCGGCGCGCCCACGACGGCCCAGAGCATGCAGGCCGCGCAGACGCCCGGGGCGACCGTCAGCCCCATCGGGGAGACCCCGCCGCGACCCCGCGAGGACCAGGAACACGTGGTTCCCGCCCACCCCGAGGAGCCTGCCCTGAAGCACGAGGGCATCCTGCCCTCCGTGAGCCAGGAGGAGTACCACCGCACCCAGGTGCGTGCTCAGGACCAGGACGCGGAGGAGGAGCAGGCCAGGGTGGAGCAGATCAGGGAGGAACGGGCCCGCCAGGACCCGAGGACCCTGTAGGCGCCTCCTCCCGAGAGGGACGTGTGGCACGCAGGTGACGAGCAGTGCGCGAGGGGCGGAGCCGACCGGCTCCGCCCCTTCCGCGTGGCCGCTCCCGGCCACACCGGCGTGGCCCGGGACACAGTCCCAGGAGGGTCTCGGGCCGGTTCTTGCCGGTCGGCCCCCGCCTGACCTGAGCCGATGCCGGTCGGGTTCCCTCAACCCCGTACCCATGGGCGAATCGTCCCCTCCCGTCCGCTCCCCCGGGTGTCGGTGGAGCACGCTAAAAAGGAACTATGCCTACATTCCGTACGTCGCATCTGTCGAACGGTGAAGGCTCACCGCAGTGGCCGGACCGGTCCGCGAGGAGGCTGTCCCACACCTGGAGAGAGGCGACCGCCCCGTGAGACGCACGACGTTCCCGACGCCCCGGACCCCGCGCACCCCGCCCGTGTCCGTCGTCGCGGCGCCTCCGGGAGGGGGACTCCGGTGAAGTTCGCCCATGTGTCCCCCGACCACGACGGCGGGACGCCGTCCCCGGGCGCACGGGGACGGGAAGGGGACGAGGATCCGGCCGCGGAACCCTCCGCACCGCTCCACGTCCTCGGGCTCCAACGGACCTCCGAGTACATGCGCCTGCGCGCCCGCACCGACCTCGCGCGGACCCGCCCGGCGCTGAACCGGCTGCTCCACGCCGTCGAGGCCGCCCGGGCCCAGGCCGCCCCTCCGCCCGGCCCCGGCGACGCCGCCGACGCGGAGGTGTTCCGTCCCGAGAGCTTCCGTCCCCGCCCGCAGACCCCGCCCCCGTGACCAGTGACCGGAGGACACCGTGACCGCTTGGAACATTCAGCCGGCAGAGGTCGGCGCCGTGCTCACCACCACCATGTCCTACCTCGGCGAGGAGGGAGGGGGCGAGGGCCTGTTCGGTGACATGGAGACGATCGAGCAGCGCGTCACCTCCCTCAGCACACACATCAACAGCGCCCCCATCGGGATCGCCCTGGGCGAGTTCGCCGGACACTACTTCGGCCTCATGGGCGACATGCTCGCCCTGACCTCCAACGCCGTCCGGCAGACCAGCGAAGCCACCACCGCCTACGTCGAGGGGAACCGGACGATGGCGCTGGAGGCCCAGCAGAACGCGGGCGTCGTCCCCGACCCGCCGCCGCCCCCGCCCGGCCCGGGGAACGCCCAGCTCGTCTGACCCCGCCCCGCCCTCCCCCGGAACCCCCTCCCCCGGAGTACACCTGTGCCCCCAGCACCAGACGTGCCGACCTCGACCACGCCCCTGACCACCGATGAGCAGGTCAACATGCTCACGGACGGGGACGACAAGATCAGCCCCGCGACCTTCCCCGTCCCCACCGCCTCCCCCGGCTACATCGAGACCCTCGCCGCCGCCCTCCGCACCGCCGGCCAGTCGGTGGCCGACACCGGGAACGACATCGACTCGTCCTGGGGCGCGCTCACCTCCAGCTACAAGGCCCCCGAGGCGGACGAGCTCTACACGGTCCTGGGCCCCGTGGCCCGTGACGGCGACGATGTCCTGACCGGTCTGAACAACGCCGCGAACGCGCTGGAGAACTTCGCCGAGGACCTGCGCGGCATCAAGAGGCGCTGGAACTCCCTGCGCACCGAGGCCTACACGTTCCGGGCCCGCATCGACGCCAAGGGCGACGACTGGCGCGACGCCGAGGGCGTGGCCGGTTTCTTCGGCATCGGCGAGAGCCCCGACGTGGAGGAGAACAGCCGCCTCATCAGCGAGGGCACCGGCATCATCGAGGACTACGAGGCGGCCGAGCGCGACTGCGCCAACCAGATCAACCACTACGTCCCCGACCGCACCGGGTTCGAGGCGATGCCCTCCGGCGGGGGCGAGCTGGACCCCGACGTGTTCTACCACGGGTACGAGGACAGCCTGTCGGACCTGGCCACCGAGTGGGACATGGGCGGGGCCACCACCGACGAGCACTGGTGGGTCGACGCCGGGGCAGCGGTGTGGGACTTCGGGGTCGGAGCGGTCGAGGGCACCGGGGCGATGCTGGGCATGCACAGCTCCGAGGGGTGGTTCCAGGCGTCCTGGGGCGACGCCCTGTGGGAGTACCACGAGGGCAACGTCCAGTCCGTGGCCTCCCTGGTGGGCATGTACGACGGCGAGTCCGACAGCTGGGGCTGGGCCGGCGGGGACGCGCTCGGCTCGGCGTGGAAGGACCTGGCCCACTCGGTGGTGCCCTGGGAGGAGTGGGGCGAGCGCCCCGGGTACGTCATCGGCACCGCCGCGCTCAACATCGTCGCGATGGTCGGCGGCGCCGCCCTGACCGCGACGGGCGTGGGCGCGGTCGTGGGCGTGCCGCTGATGGCCTGGCGCGGGATGGCCATCGTCGACGGGATGGGCGGACGCGGCGGCGGCTCGGGCTCCGGTTCGGGCACGAACGTGGACGTGGACCTGCCCGCCGGGATCCCGAACTACGGAGGACTGAACTCCCCGATCGCGAGCCTGGACGCGAGCTCCTTCGACCGGGGCGACTACAGTCCGGCGCAGTGGACGGAGCTCCAGACCCACCTGGACCGGTGGGCGTCCGCCTCCGACAGCGGCGGGGGGTCCTCGGACCCCGGCGGCCGTCCCGGGGCGCCGGGCCGTCCCGCGCAGCCGCGGAACGACCGCGACGAGCAGGACCCCGCCCGGCAGGTCGACCCCACCGCCCAGCAGCTGGCCGACGGCGAGGCGTTCTGGGACATCGTGGAGCAGCCGGACCTCGCCGAGGTCGATCGCGCGGCCGATCGGGACAACCAGCCGCGGATCCAGGAGGTCGCGCGGGAGTCCCAGACCGACCCGAACGGTCCCAGGGGCTCCGCGGAGGGCCGCTGGACCGCGGCCGAGCTCCTCGACGGCCCCGAGGGCGCCGGCGACCGGGTCCCCGCCGGTGTGGGCGGACGGGGCGACGACACCCTGACCGCCGAGCGCGACGTCCCCGTGTCGCCCCCCGACCGGACGGTGAATCTCACCGACGGCACCGGACGCGGATCCGACGGTGACCGGGTGGGGGAACGGGACCCGCGTACCGACACGGATGCGCGGAACCGGCCCGGGGACGGCCCCGAGAACCGGCGCGACGTGCCGAACGACCGGCACGGGGCCGACATGCGGGACCGGAACCCGGACGTCCGCAACAGCGCCGACGGCGGCGACCCGCCCAAGCGCACCCCTTCCGGCGAGGACCGTGTCGACGCCCGTATCGATGCCCGGACGTCCCCCCTGGACCCGAGCGGCAGGAGCGACACGGACGGGGCGTCCTCGGGTTCCAGGACGCACAACGACGGGCACGACGGTGTGTCCGCCCGCCCGGCCTCCGGTCCCGACTCTCCCGATCTCCAACGCGACGGCAGCGACGGCAGCGGTGATGCCGATTCACGCTCGTCCTCCGCTGATAATGGGCCGGATGGTCGGCAGGAAGAGCCGCTTCCCGTACCCAAGACACGGGAGGAGGCACAGGCGAGGGCCCGCGACATCCTCGGCACCATGGACCTCGGCACCGGTACCGACTTCAGGGACAACTTCGTCGACCTCGTCAACGACAAGAAGTACGGAGCGCTTCTGGAAAGGGCCTTCTACAACACCCTCGGCCACAGGTACAGGGAGGGTCTCAGCATCAATGGGCAGCCCATCCCCAGTCTCACAAGGGCCGACACAGGTGATCCATGGATCGCCAGGGACGCCCTTCCTCCGCCCGAGGCTCCCTTCTATCTCCCTGGAGAGATTAAGGGCACCCGAGCAGGAATAACGATCCAAGTCCTTCGAAATCTGGACAGGTTTGCCAATCTCCGTCAAATTTCCCTGGATGCTTACAACCCTCTGAACAGGATCGTCCAGGGACTCAAGGCGAAGTATGCGAACACCCCTTCAAGTTCCGTCAACCAGGACCTCGCAAGGGCTCGTGAAATCCGGAAGCCCATGGGGAGGATGAGAACCCGCCTCACTGAGAGGTTCGGCGACAAGTCCGCCGAACAGGCGGTGAGAGACACCTTCAACGGATCCGAGGTAACTTTTGAAGAACCCTTGAGGAACCCAGACGGGAAACCTGTCAAGGACTCCGAGGGCAAGGTGGTCACCACCACGTGGCGGGGCACTCTTCCGGAACTAGCAGAAAGCGAGCCCGGAAGGCCGAACCCCATTCCGGTCAGCGATAACGCCCCCAAGAACGGCAACCACCAGTTCGACCAGATCTGGCGAACCGCCGACGGCGGGCTTGTTATCGTGGAGGCCAAGAGCAGCCTCGACACCGGTCTCAACGAACGAACCATCAAAACTGCCGACGGACCCAAGCGGGTCCAACAGGGGACGCGGGAGTACTTCAACGATATCCTGAAGAGAATGATCAAACGAGGAGGCGAGGAGCTAGAGCTCGCCCTGGAGATCCAGGACATGATGATCGAGAGCCCGGAAAAACTCCACTATGTAGAAGCGAAGGGCGATCCAGATAAATCCGGGAAATACAGGGGGAACTCTATGAAATTCTTTGACATCCGAGAGGAAGAAGAATGACCGTACACATCCCCAGCCACGATCTCTCCCAGAGAACAGATCCAGGCCATCGGGAAAGAAGCCGGGCAACACGTGAGAAGTATGCTTTGTTCCTCGAGTCGAAACCATCAGGTGTCGACGTCATGGTGGGAACCTTGCACATCGACGTGATGTTCGGTACCGCGGTCGACCCCGAGGTCTCACTCCTGGAGACCTGGGAAGCCTGGACCGCCGACATGCAGATGCACCACGCCCTGTTCGCAGTGCAGACCAACCCTAGAGACACCGAACTCGAGCTGATGGTCAACCACAGGCTTCGGCGGACCAAGGCGACCGGCCCCAAGACCTCTACAAATGCAAGCAATTGGACGACTGCCTTCTTCCTCGCCGTGGTGTGCCGCGACCAGAAGCGCTACCGGGAACTATGCGAGATACCCGTCGACCTGCTTCGTGAAGCAGGCGAGAGAAAGGGCACCCGGTACAACCCCTTCACCTACCACTGGATCTCCGCTCTCCAGAATTTCGTCCTTAACCGGCCCGGCCTGGGAGAAGAACTCCTGGCCGCCATGGAACTGTCCACCCCCGAACGGGTCGACTTCGGCGACACGGAGAGCCTCGACAAACTTGTCTTCCCCCCCATGAACGCCTTCCTCCGCCTGGTGGAGCGTGACAGCGCCAAGTTCAACGAAGCCCTGGCCCAAGGTCTGGCACTGCACGGTGATTACTACACGGCCGACGCAGAACGGGCCGAGGACATCGAGGGCGTGGTCCCCCTCGGCCTCCTGGCCATGGCGTGCCTGGCCTACGACACCGCGGAACAGGACCCCGACTTCCGGCTCGAGGTCGAGTCCGGGTACCTGCCCAAGCACCTCGTCCAGCGCAGCTGGTACGGCGAGTTCCCCACCTGAAAGTCAATTGTTCAAGCGAGCCCTAAATTATGTACGGCATCAAAAAAGGCCACATGGGGCCACTCGAAGAGCAGCATGCGATAAATGATATCGCATCCGCCCTCCCCGCTTTTTTTCCCGAGGAGTGGAGGGCCGCCATCTACCATGTGAGTATCATGGGTCGCTACGCCAACGAGCTCATCGAAGTCGAAAAAGGGAGCGGAGAGATAGTCCGAACAGGACTTCCACTCGACTCGGGAATGAAATGCATGAAACTACGAGCAGGAATGTACAAGGAGAACGAGGGGACATGGTTCTCCTTGAAGTTGAAACTGTGGAACACGGGAAGGTACAGGTCAGAATTAGACTACGACAACCCTCCTGATTTCCTTTTCGATGCAGATCTCCGCGAATACCTCCGAGAGGTGAAACTTTTTCCGCGCAGTGAGGAATTCATGCCGACCTGGCTACGCGAAAAGGTTGACGAGGCAAATTCTGACCGCAGGAACTGAGGGCTTCGGCAAGTCTCTTTCCGCGAACACCGTTCTCAGCTCGGCTCACCCAGCAAGATCGCGCGGCACAGCCGCCCCACCGCTGACCTCCGGCCAGGCTCTTGGCCGGACCTGGACAGATTTCCTCCCGACCGTCCGAACGATCCCCCGTACCGGCTGCGGGCGTCTCCGGACCGACCCCGGTCCCGGAGCCGGGCGCCCCGTCAGCCGTTGACGAGGGTGTCGGCGTGGCGGGGGCTCAGGCAGTGCTCGATGACCATGACGGCCGCGCCGACCACGCCCGCACCCTCCCCTGCGCGGGAGGAGACGATGCTCAGGTGCTCGGTGGCCAGGGGCAGTGAGCGCTGGTAGATGATCTCGCGGACCCCGGCGAGGAGGTGGTCGCCCGCGAGGGCGAGCGCGCCGCCGATCACGATGACCGACGGGTTGAACATGTTGACGGAGGCGGCGAGGACCTCCCCGATGTCGCGCCCGGCCTGGCGCAGGGCGCGCAGTGCGGGGACCGACCCGTTGCGGGAGAGCTCCACGACGTCGCGGGCCCCCGACGCCGGGACGCCCGCCCCGGTGAGCGCGGCGGCCAGGGCCGCGCCGCTGGCGACGGCCTCCAGGCAGCCGGTGTTGCCGCAGCGGCAGGGCTTGTCGCCGCCGCTGGGCACGTGGATGTGCCCCATGTCCCCGGCGGCCCCCTGGGCGCCACGGTAGACGCTGCCCTCGCTGACGATGCCGCAGCCGATGCCGGTGGCGACCTTGACGAACATGAGGTGGCTGGCGTCCGGCCAGGCGGTGTGGTGCTCGCCGATCGCCATGATGTTGACGTCGTTGTCCACCAGGACCGGCACGTCGAGCCGGCCGCGCACGTGGCCGGGCACGTCGAAGTTGTCCCAGCCGGGCATGATCGGCGGGTTGACGGCGCGCCCGGTGGAGTGCTGGACGGGGCCGGGCAGGCCGATCCCCAGGCCGAGGAGTTCGCCGACCCCGCGGCCCGCCCCCTCGAGCAGGTCCCTGCCGTTGCCGACGACCCAGTCCAGGACGGTCTCGGGCCCCAGCGCGATGTCCAGGTCGGCGCGCTCCTCGGCCAGCACGGTCCCCGACATGTCCGTGAGCGCGAGGCGGGCGTGGGTGGCGCCGAGGTCGGCGGCGAGGACGACGCGGGCCCCGGGTCGGAACGAGAAGGTCGTCGGGGGCCGGCCGCCGGTCGAGACGGCCTCGCCCGCGGGGCCGATGAGCCCGCTGGCGAGCAGGGCGTCCACGCGCTGGGTGACGGTCGAGCGGGCCAGGCCGGTCACCGACGCCAGTTCCGAGCGGGTGCGCGGCCGGCCGTCCCGCAGGAGCCGGAGCAGGGTTCCCGCACCGGGTGCGGCGGTCGGGGCGGCAGCGGCGAGCAGGTCCGTCACGCCTCGACTCCCCGGGTCAGTGAGCGCGTCTTCCGTCATGCGAACAGTGAAGCACAGGACTCCGGGCCACCCGGACCGACTCTAATGTTCCCACGTCAGTCAACTTCTGCTTGACGATCGACATAAGTCGGGCGTACTGTTCGCCGCATGTCAGTGAGAAAGGTCACAAGCCTGGGTGAAGTGGTCGGACCCGGTCCGACCACGCCCAACGCCTACCGCGCCGCGGTGATCGGCACCGGCTTCATGGGACGGGTCCACTCCCACGCCGTCCGTGCCGCCGGCGGCGAGGTCGTCGGGGTCGCGGGCTCCTCGCCGGCCAAGGCGGAGGGGTTCCGGCTCGCCAACGGCATCGCCCACGCGCACGCCGACGCCCTCGAACTCATCCACCGCGAGGACGTGGACGTCGTCCACGTCTGCACCCCCAACCACCTCCACGCCCCGCTGAGCCTGGCGGCCCTCGCCGCCGGGAAGCACGTCGTCTGCGAGAAGCCCCTCGCCACCGACGCCGACACCGCGAGGAGCCTCGTGTCCGCCGCGCGGGAGGCCGACCGGGTCGCCGTGGTGCCCTTCACCTACCGCTTCCACCCCATGGCCCGCGAGGCCCGCGCCCTGGTCGCCTCCGGGTCGATCGGCCGCGTCAGCCTCGCCCACGGCGGCTACCTCCAGGACTGGCTCCTCTACCCGGAGGAGGACAACTGGCGGGTCGACCCGGAGATCGGCGGTCCCACCAGGGCCTTCGGCGACATCGGCTCGCACTGGTGCGACATGCTGGAGTTCGTCACCGGCGACCGCATCGCGACCGTGTGCGCCCAGACCTCCCGCGTCAACGACACCCGGGACGGCCGCCCCGTCGCCACCGAGGACCTGGTGTCCTTCCAGTTCTCCACGGCCGGCGGCACCATCGGCAGCGCGGTGATCAGCCAGGTCTCCCCCGGCCGCAAGAACCAGCTGGTGCTGGAGGTCTCCGGCACCGAGGGCTCCCTGGCCTTCGACCAGGAGCGGCCGGAGACCCTCTGGGCGGGCAGCCGCGGCCGCACGGGGACCATCACCCGCGACGACCCGGCGCTGAGCGCCGACGCCGCCCGCCTGGTCACCGTCCCGGTCGGCCACCCCCAGGGCTACCAGGACTGCTTCAACGCGCTCGTCCGCGACACGGGCGCGGCCATCGCGGGGCAGGCCCCGGAGGGCCTTCCCGTGTTCGCCGACGGCCTGCGCGCCGCCGTCATCGCCGAGGCCGTCATGGCCTCCGCGCGGGAGCGCCGCTGGGTCGACGTCCCGGAGGTGGACGCGGTATGACCGCCTCCCCGCCGCCCGGCCCCGCGTCCCCCGCTCCACCTCCCCCGGCCCCCGCGGAACCCCTCCTGCGGATGCGGGGGATCACCAAGTCCTTCCTCGGCGTGCGCGTGCTGCACGGCATCGACCTGGACCTGTACCCGGGGGAGGTGCACGCCCTCGTCGGGGAGAACGGCGCCGGCAAGTCCACCCTGATGAAGGTGCTGGCCGGGGTGCACCGGGCGGACTCGGGCACCGTCGAGCTGGCCGGGTCGCGCGTCTCCTTCGAGCACCCCGTGCAGGCCCAGCGCGCCGGGGTGGCCACGGTCTTCCAGGAGTTCAACCTCCTCCCCGAGCGCACCGTCGCCGAGAACGTGTTCCTCGGCCGCGAGCCGCGCCGCAGGGGCCTCGTGGACGGCCGCGCCATGGAGCGGGCCACCGCCGCGCTGCTCGCCGACCTCGACCTGGAGGGCATCGCCCCCTGGACCAGGGTCCGGTCCCTGTCGGTGGCCGAGCAGCAGATCGTGGAGATCGTCAAGGCGCTGTCGCACGACGCGCGCATCATCTCGATGGACGAGCCGACGGCGGCGCTGGCCGACCACGAGGTGGAGGTCCTGTACCGGATCATCGGCCGCCTGCGCGAGCGCGGCGTGGCGGTCCTCTACGTGTCGCACCGCATGAAGGAGATCTTCGACCTGGCCGCCACCATCACCGTCCTCAAGGACGGCGACCTGGTGGAGACGGTCCCGGCGGAGGGGATCGGGCCCGCGGAGCTGGTGCGCCGGATGGTCGGCCGACCGGTGTCGTCGGTCTTCCCCGAGCGCCTGGAGCCCCGCGGCGACCGCGTCGGCGAGGTCAGGCTCTCGGTCAGGGGCGGGGGCAACAGCCAGCTGGACGGGATCGGGTTCGAGGTGCGCGGCGGGGAGATCCTGGGGCTCGGGGGCCTCCAGGGCAGCGGCCGCACCGAGGTCGCCCACGCCCTGTTCGGCATCGCCCGCTTCACCCGCGGCGAGGTCGCCGTGGACGGCAGGCGGATCGATCCCCGCTCCCCGCGCCGGGCGGTGCGCGCCGGGCTGGTCCTGGTGACCGAGGACCGCAAGGCGCAGGGACTGGCGCTGAACCAGTCCGTCACCGCCAACGGCCGCCTCGTCCTGGACGCGGTCCTGCCGTTCGGGTCGGCCCGCCGGGTCCGGCGGCTGCCCGGCATCCTCTCCTCCCTGGAGCTGGTGACGCGCGGCGGCAACGACCAGGAGGTCCGATACCTGTCGGGGGGCAACCAGCAGAAGGTGGTCCTGGCCAAGTGGCTGGCCACCGAACCCGGCGTGATCGTCCTCGACGAGCCCACCCGCGGCATCGACGTGGGCGCCAAGCAGGCCGTCTACCGGCTGATGCGCGAGCTCGCGGCGTCCGGGGCGGCGATCGTGCTGATCTCCTCCGAACTCCCCGAGCTGATCGGGATGGCCGATCGGCTGGTCGTCCTCGCGGACGGGCGGATCGCGGGCGAGCTCCCCGGGGGGTCGACCGAGGAGGCCGTGATGGCCATGGCCACCGGTTCCCACGGCGACCCGCGGGCGGACGCCCCGGCCGCCGGGGACCCCCGCGCCGCGGCCCCGCTCTCCGGCGGCTCCGCGGCCGATCCCCGCTCCGGCGACGGTGCCGGCCGGGCCGCCAACCCCGGACCCGGCCGCCGCCCCGACAACGACCGCGGCTCCGGCCCTCCCCCCGGCGCCGTGCGCCACACCGACAGCGGCAGCGGTCCCGGCCCCGACAGCGGCGGCGGCTCCCCCGCACGGCACGAGGAGGCCGCACCGTGACACGCGCCACCACCTCCGTCCGGGGCCTGTGGTCCCGGCTCGGCACCACGGGGCCGGTCTACCTGGCCCTGGTGCTGCTGCTCGCGGCGAGCGCCGTCTACGTCGCCACGCGCGGCGGCAACCTGTTCACCACCGCCAACACGGTCGACCTGTTCACCCGCAGCAGCCTGCTCGGGTTCCTGGCCATCGGCCAGACCCTCGTCATCCTGTGCCGGTCCCTCGACCTGTCGGTCGGCTACGTCGCCGCGCTCTCCACGGTGGTCGCGGCGACCACCATGGCGGGCGACCCCTCCCGGATCCTGCTCGGCGTCGGGGCGGCCCTGGGCCTGGCCGCGCTGATCGGCCTGGCCAACGGCCTCGTGGTGACCCGGCTGCGGGTCAACCCGTTCATCACCACGCTGGGGATGGGGTTGATCATCAAGGGCTACCTGGACACCAACTTCCAGGGCCCCGCCGGGGCGATCCCCGCCGCCTTCCAGACCTTCGGCTACACGCGGATCGGCGTCCTGCCGGTCTCCACCCTCGTCATGCTGGGCCTCGCCGCGGCCGCCGTGCTGTTCCTGCACCGCACCCGCACGGGCTACCACATGTACGCGGTCGGCGGCGACGCCGAGGTCGCGCGGCTCTCCGGCGTCCGCGCCGGGATCCCCACCGTCACCGCGCACGTGCTGTGCTCCGTCACCGCCGGGGTGGCGGGCCTGCTGCTGGCCGCCAGGTTCGGCACAGGCAGCGCCACCGTCTACGGCAACGGCTACGAGCTGGAGGCCATCGCCGCCGTCGTCCTGGGCGGCACCTACCTGCTCGGCGGGCGGGGAGGCGTGGCCGGGACGATCGCCGGGGTGTTCATCCTCGCCACGCTCGACACGGTGTTCAACGTCCTGGGCGTCGACCCGTTCGTCAAGGACGTGATGCGCGGCGTGATCGTCATCGCCGCCGTCGCCGTCTACGCCCGGGGCAGGCACTCGCGTGCCGCCGTCCGGGTCCGCTTCCCCTCCGGCGGCGCCCCGCCGCCGCCCGCCCCCGATCCCGGGCCCCGACCCGAGCCGGAACCCCTGGGAGGCCGCCGATGACCTCGCCCACGACCGCTCCCCCCGCACCCCGCGGACGCGTCCCGGGCGCGCTCGCGGCGCTGGGCCGGGGAGGCGCCCCGACCGTCGCCCTGCTGCTGGCGCTGATCTTCGCGGTCATCGCCACCCAGAACCCGTCGTTCTTCGAGGGCCCGCCGCTGATGGCGTTCGCCAAGAAGGCCGCACCGCTGGTGATCCTCGCGATCGGCCAGTACCTCGTGATCGTCTCCGGCGAGTTCGACCTCTCGGTCGGCTCGCTGGTCGGGGCCCAGGTGGTGATCGCGGCCCGCCTCATCGACGGGGAGGAGGCCATGACCCTGCCGGTGATCGGCGTGATGCTGGCCTTCGGCCTGCTGATCGGCCTGGTCAACGGCCTCGTCACGACCCTGCTGAGGGTGCCCTCGATCATCACCACCCTGGGCACGATGCTCATCCTGTTCGGGGCCGTCCGGTACTGGACCGGGGGCGCGCCCACCGGCGCCCTGTCGGAGGCCTTCCGCGTCCCCGGCCGGGGCGGCGTCGAGGACCTGCCCTTCCTCGGCCAGCTCCCGTGGGCGCTGGTGATCGCGGCCGTCATCGCCGTCGCCGGGGTGCTCCTGATGCGCTCGCCCTACGGCCGCTCCCTCATCGCGACCGGCGACAACGACGTCGCCGCGGCGTTCTCCGGGGTGCGGGTGTGGCGGGTGCGCACGCTGGCCTTCGTCGGCTCCTCCCTCCTGGCCACCGTCGCCGCGGTCCTCATCGGCGGATACGCCGGGGTCACGGCGCAGGTCGGGCAGGGCCTGGAGTTCACCGCCATCACCGCCGTCGTCCTGGGCGGGGTGGTCCTGGGCGGAGGACGCGGCACGGTGGTCGCCGCCGTCCTGGGCGCCGTCACCGTGGAGGCGCTGTTCACCCTGTTCAACCAGCTCTACCTGCCCTCGACCATCCAGCCGACGGTGCAGGGAGTCATCATCATCGCCGCGGTGGCCTATGCGTCCCGCCGGGGCGACCTTCGACTGCCGGAGCGCCTGCGACGGCGACCGGACCATCCGACCGAGCGGCCGCTCGGCACTTCCAGGAGGTAACCATGCGCGTCCCCCGCGTGCTGCTCGCCGGCGCCGCCGGCCTGACACTGATGCTCACGGCGTGTACGACCGACGCGCCGGAGGACGGCGCCGCCGGCGAGGAGGGCGGCAGCGAGCTCGCCCCCAGCGAGGAGTGGTTCGACCAGGCCGAGTACGACGCCCAGCTCGCCCAGCGCGAGATCACCCCGGAGGGTCCCGAGGACGAGCCGTGGATGCAGGCGATCGAGCCGGAGTGGATCGACACCTCCGAGTTCGCCCACGACTCCCCCGAGGACGCCACCCTGTGCTTCTCCAACGCCTCGGTGTCCAACCCGTGGCGGGTCACCGGCTTCATCACCATGGAACAGCAGGTGGAGGCCCTCCAGGAGGAGGGCGCCATCGGTGACTTCCGGGTGTCCGACGCCGCGGACGACGACAACCAGCAGATCTCCGACATCCAGGCGTTCGTGGACTCCGGGGACTGCGACGCCATCATCATCTCGCCGTCCACCACCGCCACCCTGACCCCGGCGGTGGAGACCGCGTGCGAGAGCGGTGTCCCGGTAGTGGTCTTCGACCGCGGGGTGAACTCCGACTGCATGGTCACGTTCATCCACCCGATCGGCGGCTACGCCTACGGGGCGGACGCCGCGGAGTTCCTGGTCGACAACCTGGAGCCCGGCTCGAACGTGCTGGCGCTGCGCATCCTGCCCGGCGTCGACGTCCTCGAGCACCGCTGGGCCGCCGCCCAGGAGATCTTCGGCGCCAGCGAGCTCAACGTGGTCGCCGACGAGTTCACCGAGGGCGACGGGGCCAGGATCAAGGACCTGGTCTCCCAGCACCTCCAGCGCGGCGAGATCGACGGCATCTGGATGGACGCGGGCGACGGGGCCGTCGCCGGCCTGGAGGCCTTCGAGGACGCGGGTCAGCCCTACCCGGTGATCGCGGGCGAGGACGAGCTGAGCTTCATGCGCAAGTGGGACGAGGAGGGCCTCACCGCCATCGCCCCGGTCTACTCCAACTTCCAGTGGCGTACGCCGGTCCTCGCCGCGAGCATGATCCTCGCCGGCGAGGAGGTCCCCTCGGAGTGGATCCTCCCGCAGGCGCCCATCACCCAGGACGAGCTGCCCGAGTACCTGGAGCGCAACGCCGACATGCCGTCGCTGCACTACGCGAAGTTCGGCGGCGAGGACCTGCCGGGCTTCCCCGAGGCCTGGACGGACCGGTAGATGCGCGCGCTGGGGGTCAACACCTGGGTGTGGACGTCGCCCCTGACCGACGCCGGGCTGGAGCGGATCGCCCCCCGCGTGGCGGAGTGGGGGTTCGACGTGATCGAGCTCCCGGTCGAACAGGTCGGCGACTGGGACCCCCGGCGCGCACGGGCGCTGCTGGACGGGCTGGGGCTCGGCGCCACCGTCGTGCTGGTCATGGGACCGGGGCGGGAGCTCGTCGCGACCGACCCGGCCACCCGCTCGGCCACGCAGGACTACCTCAAGCGGGTCGTGGACGCGGCGGCGACGGTCGGCTCCCCCGTCGTCGCCGGCCCGGCCTACGCCTCGGTCGGCCGCACGTGGAGGCTGTCCCCGGACGAGCGCAGGCGGGCCGGTGCGGAGCTGGTCGAGGGGCTCGCCCCCGTGGTCGGGCACGCCTCGGCCACGGGGGTCTGTGTGGCGGTCGAGCCGCTCAACCGGTACGAGACGAGCCTGGTCAACACGGTCGACCAGGGCATGGCGATGCTCGCGGACCTGCCGGCCGAGCACTGCGGGCTGGCCCTGGACGTCTACCACATGAACATCGAGGAGCAGGACGTGGCGGCGGCGATCGGCCGGGCCGCCGGGCGGATCAAGCACGTGCAGGTGTGCGCGAACGACCGGGGCGCGCCGGGGGCCGACCACCTGGACTGGCGCGGCATCCTGGCCTCGCTGGACGCGGCGGGTTACGACGGCCCCCTGGTCATCGAATCGTTCACGGCGGACAATGCCAGCATCGCCACGGCGGCCTCCGTCTGGCGACCCCTGGCGGCGTCGCAGGACGCGATCGCCGTCGACGGCCTGGCCCACCTGCGTTCACTGACCTCCTGAAGGGAGACGCCGTGCGTCGGAGCGAACCGCTCGCGGCCGTGACCGCACCACGGACCGCGGCGCCCGGGCCGGGCCGCAAGCCCTCACCCCCGCTCGGTGCCGCGCTCACCGGAAAGCGCCATCTGAAGTCGGGCGGCTCCACTCTTCCCGAGGAGACGTCACGATGTCCACACGCAAACCCCCCTCCGACACGGTGCCCGAGACGCAGGACGGGGCAGCCCCCGCCACGGCCGCCACATGGTGGCTGACGGCCTGCTCGCTCGTCCTGGTCGGCGCGCTCGTCGCCGCCTCCGTGGTCTTCCTCGGCCGTGACGGCGCCGGCTCCGCCGCCGCCCCCGCCGGGGAGGCCGCCGCCTCACCGGTCGACGACCTCGTCGAGCACACCCGCATGGCCGTGGAGGGCCTGACACCGATCGTGGAGGACATGGAGGAGTTCCTGCCCACCGACGGATCGCACCCGCCGCTGGACACGACCGACGCCGCGACCGTCAACTCCTGGCGGACCGGCGTCCAGGAGGCCGCCGGGCACTTCGGCGACCCGCCGTCCGACGCGTCCTCCCACAGCGTCGCCCACACCGGGCTGACCTCGTCCGTCCGCCTCCTGTCCATGGCGGTGGAGACCTACGCCAAGGCGGCGCAGGCCGAGGACGAGGAGCTGCGCATGGACGTGCTGCACATCGCCATGGACCTGCGCAACGAGGCGGTCGTCTCCTGGTCGGCCGCCGCCACCCAGCTCGACCTGCTGAGCCTGGAGGCCGGCGGGGAGCACGTCCACCTGTACCTGCCCGCCGTCCCCGGCGCGCTCCGGCCCGACGGAGCGGAGGAGGGCGGCGGGGACCCCGCGCCCGCGGACGGGCACGGCGACGACCACTGATCCGCAACCCACCGACGACCCCCCGACCACGGAGACAGCGAACATGCCGCGACCAGTCACCCTTTTCACCGGCCAGTGGGCCGACCTGCCCTTCGAGGAGGTGTGCTCCCTGGCCTCCTCGTGGGGCTACGACGGCCTGGAGGTCGCCTGCTGGGGCGACCACCTCGACGTCACGCGGGCCGCCGTGGACGACGACTACGTGCGCGACAGGCTCGACGTCCTCGAGCGCCACGGCCTGGGCCTGTGGGCGATCTCCAACCACCTGCTCGGACAGGCGGTCTGCGACGACCCCATCGACCACCGGCACCGGGACATCCTGCCCTCCCGCGTGTGGGGCGACGGGGACCCGGAGGGCGTGCGGCGAAGGGCCGCCGAGGAGATGAAGACGACCGCCCGCGCCGCCGCGAGGCTCGGCGTGTCCACGGTCGTGGGCTTCACCGGTTCGGCGATCTGGAAGTACGTGGCGATGTTCCCGCCGGTGGGCGAGGACGTCATCGAGGCCGGCTACCGGGACTTCGCCGACCGGTGGAACCCCGTCCTGGACGTGTTCGACGAGGTGGGGGTGCGGTTCGCGCTCGAGGTGCACCCCTCCGAGATCGCCTACGACTACTGGTCCGCCCACAAGGCCCTGGAGGCCGTCGGCCACCGGCCCGCGTTCGGCCTGAACTGGGACCCCAGCCACATGGTGTGGCAGGACATCGACCCGGCCGGGTTCCTCTGGGACTTCCGCGACCGGATCTACCACGTGGACTGCAAGGACACCCGCAGGCGCACGGGCAACGGCCGCAACGGCCGGCTCGGCTCCCACCTGCCGTGGGGCGACCCCCGCCGGGGCTGGGACTTCGTGTCGACCGGGCACGGGGACGTCCCCTGGGAGGACTGCTTCCGCACGCTGAACGCGATCGGCTACGAGGGGCCGATCTCGGTGGAGTGGGAGGACGCGGGCATGGACCGCCTGGTCGGGGCGGCGGAGGCGGTCGACTTCGTCCGCTCCCACGCCTACGACCCGCCGGAGTCGTCCTTCGACTCGGCCTTCGGCTCGGACTGACGGGACCGCCCGGCCGCGCCCGCGCCGGGCCCGGGGCCGTCCCTCCCCGCATCCTCCCGGGGAGGGGCGGCCCCGCCGCCGTAGGGGGACGCGGCGGGCCCGGTCACATCATGGGGGCGATCACCACGCGGAAGCGGTCGCCGTCACCGGTGCGGACGTCGCGCCGGAAGTCGTTGACCCGGTTGACGGAGGTCTGCACCGCGTCGCTGCGCAGGGCCCCGGTGTCGGCGGTGGGCAGGTGCTGCCGTACGGCCAGGACCGCCTCGTCGACGGACATGGCCGTCCTGTGCTGCTCTGGGGTGACGTGCAGTCCGTCGTGGGTGAGGCGGCTGATCACGATCCGGAACATACCGGGCTCCCTGCGGCGTCGGGGGGGTTGACACCGGCATTCTCCCCCATCGCCTCGACCCCTGGGAATGCTCAGACCTCCAGATCCCCCTCGATGCCCTTGAGCCTGTGTCTGGCCAGGGCGAGGTTGCCACGGGCGCGGTCCAGCGCCAGGTACAGGAAGAGGCCCTGCCCCTTGCGGCTGGTGAGCGGCCGGATGACGTGGTACTGGCCGGACAGGGTGATGAGGATGTCCTCGATCGCGTCGTTGAGGCCCAGCTGGTCCATGGTCCGCATCTTCGCGCGGACCACCTCGGTGTTGCCCGCCGCGGCGACGGTGAGGTCGAGGGTGTTCGTGGACGAGAGGGTGCCCAGCGCCATTCCGCTGCTGTAGTCGACGACGGCGGCGCCGATGGCCCCCTCGATCTGCATCATGTCCTTGAGACCGGATTCGATGTTCGGCATGTCCTTCTCTCTCCTGGGTGTAGGTCGGCGCCGGGCCTTCAGGTCGGCCATCCAACGGCGGGGCCCCTGTACGCCCCGCCGGGGCGAGGCTCCCGAGGTCATGCGACCCCCACGTCCGGCCGGGGACGGTCGGCGGACAGGGTGCGGAGCGCGGTGAGGACCCGTTCCAGGACCCGGCGGTCCACGGACGCGGCGGCCCGGGCGGGGGGACGGGCGGGGTCGCCGCCGCGGCGGGGAGGCAGGTCGCCGTCCTGCCGGGGGCGGGGCGGCGAAGGCACCGCGACCGTGCGGGCGAGCCGCCTCAGGCGCCGCAGGGCGTAGCCGAGGTTGCCCTCGTCCCGTGCCATCCACACCTGGAGGCACAGGTCGGGGTCGTCGAGCACGGCGAGCAGCAGGCAGCGGTCGGTCCCGGTGACGACCATGTCCTCCAGGTCCCCGACGGCCCACAGCGGACCGCCGTGGACGGCTTTCAGGATCGCCTCGGCGTCGTCCGAGCGGTCGTCCGCGCCGACGCGTGCCAGGGTGCGGCCGCCCCGCCAGTCGACGAGGCCGACACTGTGCACTCCCGGGGTCTGGAGCATCTCCCGCATCTGCTGGTCGAAGGCGCGCACGGCGGTCCTTTGCGAGAAAGGGGCCGTTCGGCGACCGGCCCGCTGTGAATCAGGCAGTCCTTTGCGGACACCACGAGAATAAGGCTATTCTCGCGAATCTGCAGGTTTTTGCGTCATGTGTTTTGTTTTGCCTGATAGGAGGCCCTGCACGTCATTTACTGCCGAAAATCCCTTGAGGGGAACGTACCTCCCAGACCCGAGAACGACAGTGATCGACCGGAAGAATCCGGTCGATCACCTTTTTTGTCCTGTGCGGCTTTCAGGCCCTACGCCCCGGAACGGACGCCCGCGGCGTCAGAGCCAGGACACCGCCGAGGTCTCCAGGTCGTACCGGGCGGGGACGATGTCCAGGCGGCCCGTGTCGACCAGGTCGCGCAGGTCGGCGTCCTGGCGGAGCAGGCCGGTGATGTGCTCGGCGTTGGCCCGCACGCAGGCGTCAACGAAGTCGCCCCCGTCGTCCGGCGTGGCGTCGACGACCGGCAGGATCTGCTCCACGAGGTAGCCGACGTGGCCGTGCGGGACCTGCCCGGTGCGGTGCGCCTCCACGGCCGCGCCGACCGCTCCGCAGGAGGCGTGGCCGAGGACGACGATGAGCGGGACCGCCAGGTGCTCGGCCGCGTAGCTGATGCTGCCGAGGACGGAGGAGTCCAGGACCTGGCCGGCGGACCGGATGGTGAAGAGGTCGCCGAGCCCCCGGTCGAAGACCAGTTCCGGGGCGACCCTGGAGTCCGCGCATCCGAGGACGACGGCGAACGGGTTCTGCCCGAGGGCCATCTCCGCCCTGCGGGCCGCCCCCTCGTTGGGGTGGCGGGAGGCGATGCGCTTCCAGCGGCGGTTGCCCTCCTTGAGGAGCCGGAGGGCCGAGGCCGCGTCCTGGGGGCCGGGGGAGGGCGAGGGCATGGGGACCGCCCAGGCGGAGGCGGGGGCTGCGGTGGCGACCGCTGCCCCGACTCCGCCGATGAGGGATGCGCGTAAGGCGCCGCGACGGGTGATGGCCATGGGGGTTTTCCCTTCTCGACTAGCGACATTAGAGACCAATGCCGCCAAACGAGGACCAAATTACCCTTAAGCCGCTAACCTCTCCAAGTTTTTTAATGGATCCCTAGCGCCACAGAACACCACTCAGGGAACGACAATCACAACCGTCCCCATTCGGACAGGAGAACGGCCGCCCGGAATTCTCCGTGCGGCCGTTCGCCCGTCCTGGTCCACCTGCGCCTTCACCCGGTCCGGGCTCTCGGCGCCGGGATCCCCCCTTCGCCCCCGGACGCGTCGTCCAGCCACTCCACGCGGGAGCGCCTGAGGTCGTAGCGCGCGGGTTCGACCTTCATGCGCCCGGCCGCGACCGCCTCCCGGAGGCCGGGCTCGTGCCGCAGCTGCTCGGCGACGGCGCGGGCGTTGGCCCGCACGCAGGCGTCGAGGAAGGCCTTCTCCGTCTCCTGCTCCGGCACCGTCTCCACGACCTCCAGGACCTGCCCCACGAGGTAGCCGAGGTTGCCCGGCGGCAGTTCACCCGTCCGGAGGGCCTCGACGGCCGCCTTCACGGCCCCGCACGAGTCGTGGCCCAGCACGACCAGGAGCTCCGTGTCGAACGCGTCCACCCCGTAGACGAGCGTGCCGAGCACCGACGAGTCCAGCACCTGGCCCGCCGACCGGGTCGTGAACATGTCGCCGAGCCCCTGGTCGAAGACCATCTCGGGCGGCACGCGGGAATCGGCGCAGGACAGGACGGACACCCGGGGCGCCTGGTGTTCGAGCAGTTCGCGCCTGCGGCCGGAGCCCTGGCGCGGATGGACGGAGCCGAAGGTGCGCCACCGGGTGTTTCCCCGGTCGAGCCTCTGCCGCCTGCGGTCCGCGTCGTGGCCCTCGGTGATCGTCGCCCTCCGTGGGGCGGCTTTCTGGACGATCGCCATGCTGCCTCGCTCAGGGTCGGGTGGGCGCGGGCGCGGTACCGCCCGTACCTGTGACGATGAGGCCGAAGCTACGCCTGGTCGGAGCGGCGGACAATCCCGCCGGGGCAATCCTTGGACCAAGCGTGTCTCCCCCGGGCGGCGGGCGGGACCCGTCGGCGGAGGCCCGGGGCGGTGCGGGCCTCCGCGGGCGCGGGCCTCCGCGGGCGCGGGCGGCGTCCGCCCGCCATGACCGACCGTCCGGCGGGTCACCGCGTCCTCGCGCGGACCGCCGGACACGGGGGCGCTCCCGGCCGGACCCGCGCACCGGCGCCCTCCACCAGGTAGATTCGACAACCGTGTCCCGAACTTCCCCTCCCGAACCAGCGTCCTCCCGCCGCGGGGCGGGCCGGCGGCGCTCCGGCCGCCCCGGCCACGACGCCGACTCCGTCCTGCGCGTCGCCGCGCGCGTGTTCAACGAGCGCGGGTACGACGGCACGAGCATGGAGGACCTGGCGCGCGCCCTGGGCGTGACCAAGTCGGCGATCTACCACCACGTCACCGGCAAGACCGAACTGCTGCGCCGCTCCCTGGACCTGGCGATGGACGCCCTGTTCGCGGTCACCCGCGAGGAGGGCTCGACGACCGGCCCGGCCATCGACCGGCTCGACCACGTGCTGCGCGGCAGCGTCCGCGTCCTGGTGGAGGAGCTGCCCCACGTGACCCTCCTGCTGCGCGTGCGCGGAAACACGGAGGTGGAGAAGCGCGCGCTGGAGCGGCGCCGCGAGTTCGACCACCTGATCGCCGACCTGGTGCGCGAGGGGATCGTCGACGGCGACATCCGCAGCGACGTCGACCCGGCGGTCGCCGCCCGCCTGCTGTTCGGCATGGTCAACTCGCTGGTGGAGTGGTACAAGCCGGACCGGGGCCTGGCCTCGGAGGAGGTCGCCGACACCCTCGCCCGGATCGCCTTCGGCGGCCTGCGCGCCTAGCGCGCGCGACGCGGGACCGTCCCCGGCGGCCCCGCCCCCGTGAACGGTCCCCGCGCCCGCACCCGCACGGGACGGTGGGGCGGGGAGGCGGCAAGGCGGGACGACGGCCGGGACGGGGAGGCGGCCGGCGCGCCCGGAACGGCCTCCCCGGTGTGTTTGGCGTCACACAGACCGCGGCTACCGTCCGCCACATGCCCTCAGGACCAAGGACCCTTGCGCCGCGACCGCCCACCGTGATCGCACGATGCGGCCCGAACCCGTCCCCGACCGGCACCGGCCTCCCTAGGATTGGCCTGAACAGGACTCCCTCCCCACACCCCCGGAGCCGCAGGCCATGGTCGAGCACTTCACCCACGGGGCCCTGACCCCCGCGGTCGCCTACGCGGTGTCGGTCATCGGCTCCTTCGTCGGCCTCATGTTCGCCGCCCGCGCCCGGAACGCCCGCGGGGCCGGCCGCGCCACCTGGCTGGTGTTCAGCGCCCTCTGCCTCGGCGGCACCGCCGTGTGGTCGATGCACTTCATCGCCATGCTCGGGTTCCACGTCCCGGGCCTGGCCATCCGCTACGACGCGACCCTCACCGTCGCCAGCGGCCTCCTCGCGGTGCTGGCCATGGGGCTGGCCCAGTACCTGACGGTCATCCGCCGCGGGACGGGGTGGCTCCTGGCGGGCGGCGCCATCGCCGGGAGCGGGATCGTCGCCATGCACTACCTGGGCATGGCGTCCATCAACATGCACGGCCACCTCGGGCACGACCCGCTGTTCGTGGGACTGGCCGGCGCCGTCGCCCTGCTCGCCGCGACCGCGGCCCTGTGGTTCACCCAGCGGCTCAGGGGCGTCGTGTCGATCCTGCTCGCCTCCCTGGTGATGGGCATCGCGGTGACCTCCATGCACTACACCGGCATGTTCGGCGTGCACGTCACCGTGGACGAGGCCCGGAACCCGGGCGCGGTGCCGGGCTCGACCGCTCCGGAACTGCTCCTGCCCCTGGTCGTGGGCCTGTTCGTCTTCCTCCTGGTGTGCAGCCTCCTGCTGATGCTCGGCGTCGACGACTCCGAGCCGCGCCGCGGGGCGCGGACCGCCCGGCACGACGGCGAACCCGCGCCCGTCCCGGCGCTCCCGGGCGGGGAGAGGGGCCGCTACACCGCGCGCCACAGCACCGGCAGCGCCTGGGACCGCCCCGCCTGAGGCCTTCGGCCGCCGCCGGGTGATGAATGGCCACATCAGGCCACTCGGGTTTTCTCAAACCCCTGGTGTCCCATCCTGAGCATCCCTACTATCCATAACCTGGGTCGATTTGTGACTCAGGTCATAGAAAGTAGCGAGTTGTGGTCGATCTCCCCACCCAGGACTGGCTCACCCCCATCATCGCCTTCACGGTCTCGGCCATCGGTTCGTTCCTCGGTCTGGCTTTCGCCGCCCGTGCCCGCCGGTCGAAGACCTTCACGCGGTGGCAGTGGCTGGCCCTGGCATCCCTCTCCCTCGGCGGCATGGCCCTCTGGTCCATGCACTTCATCGCCATGATGGGGTTCTCCCCCGTCGGCACCTCGATCCGCTACGACGCCCTGCTCACCGTCGTCAGCGGCGTCACCGCCGTCCTGGTCATGGGCGTCGCCCTCACCATCACGATCTCGCGGCAGAGGACGTCCACCCTGCTGCTCGGCGGGCTCGTCGCCGGGGCCGGCATCGTCGCCATGCACTACACCGGCATGGCGTCGATGAGCGTCCACGGCGAACTCCACCACGACCCCGTCTACGTCGCGCTGGCGAGTGCGATCGCCCTGGTCGCGGCCACCAGCGCCCTGTGGTGCGCGTCCCGGCTGCGCGGCATGACCGCCATCCTCCTGGCCTCGCCGGTGATGGCCGTCGCGGTGACCTCCATGCACTACACCGGCATGCTGGGGGTCCACATCGAGCCCTCGCGCCTGAACCGCTACGGCCCCCCGCCCGGGGCGAGCACCACGGACCTGCTGCTGCCCATGATGACGGGCCTGTTCGTCTTCCTGCTGGTCTGCAGCCTCTTCCTCCTCCTCGGGGTGGACGAGGAGCGACCCGACTACGCGCGGCGCCCGGTCCACGCGACCCCCGCCCCGCCCGACAGCGAGCGCGTGCCCGACGCCGGGTACCGGCCGCGCCACGGCGCGGCCCCCGCGCCCGCGCCCCCGGCCCCGCCGGCGCGGGCCCCGGAGGACGACGTGTGGACCAGGCGGCGCTGAGCCGCCGCACACCCCGGAAAACCACTGGAGCCCGCGGGCCCGCCGGTCCTAGACTCGGCGGGCCCGCGGGCGTCGTGCACCGAACGGCGACCGACGACGGAAGGAAGAGCGATGACCGACTCTGCGAGTACCACCCTCCCCGCCTCCCCGTTCGTCCGCGAGCCCTGAGGGAACCCCCTCCGGACGGCTCGCCTCCCAGAGAGACCGCCGTGAGCACATCCCGTACCGACACGCCCACCGCCCACCCGCTGACCGGGCTGGGCTGGAACCCGCGTGTCGAACACGCCTTCGACACCCTTTCCCACGCGAGCGGGCACGCCCTGTACCCGGCACGCGTGTCCTCCTCCCGCCGGGGCGGCGCGCTGGTCCGCCTGCCGGGCGAGGCCCACGCCGACTACGCCCCCGCCCTGACCAGGGCCGCGCGGGAGGACCCCTCCACGGCCCCGTGCGCCGGCGACTGGGTCGCCGTACGCCGGTCCGGTGACACCTGGCTCGTGGAGGCCGTCCTCGAACGCTCCACCAGCCTCGTCCGCCAGGGCGTGGCCAAGGACTCCCACGACCAGGTGCTGGCCGCCAACGTCGACGCGGTCCTGGTCTGCGAGGCCGCCGACCAGGGGCCCAACGTGGGCCGCCTGGAGCGCTTCCTCAGCCTCGCCTGGGCCTGCGGCGCGACCCCGGTCGTCGCCGTCACCAAGTCGGAGCTGGCCGGGGACCGGCTCCCCGAGGTCCTCGAACTCGTCCGGACGGTGGCCGCCGGCGCCGACGTGTACGGCGTCAGCGCCCACACCGGCGACGGGCTGGCGGAGCTGGCCCCCCGGTTCCTGCCCGGCACCTCGTGGGTGCTGCTGGGAACCTCCGGGGCGGGCAAGTCCAGCCTGGTCAACTCCCTCGCCGGACAGTCCCTGATGGACACCGGGGAGATCCGCCAGGACAAGCGGGGGCGCCACACCACCACCCACCGCCAGCTCCTGGAGCTGCCCGGCGGAGCACTGGTCCTGGACATCCCCGGCGTGCGGCGCATCGACGTGCCGGGCGACCCCGAAGGCGTCGACCGGACCTTCGCCGACGTCGGCGAACTCGCCGGGCGGTGCCGTTTCCGGGACTGCTCCCACGGGTCCGAGCCCGGTTGCGCGATCACCGCCGCCGTCGACGAGGGCGAACTGGACTCCGAACGGCTGGCCCGCTGGAACCGGCTCCGCCGCGAGGCCGAGTGGAACAGCGCCCGGGGCGACCAGCGCGTGCGCGCCGAGCGCAAGCAGCGGTGGAAGGCCGCCGAGCGGGAGGCCCGCGCGAACGCCCGGCTCAAGCGCGGCCGCTGACCCGCCCCGCGGGCGCGCCGGGCCCTGCGCCCGGCCTCCGAGGCCCCGTCGGACGCGACGGGTCCCTTCCCGCCCGGGAAGGGACCCGTCGCCGCCCGGCGGGGTCCGCCCGCCGGGGCCGCACGGGGCGCGCGCCGGACCCCGGCCGCCCCCTCAGAACCCGAAGGCGCGGCGGGCGTTGCCCGCGACGATCCCGGCGAGCTCGTCCTCGTCCATCCCCTTGACCTCGGCCAGCAGGCGCAGGGTGTGCGGGATCAGGTACGGGGCGTTGGGGCGCCCCCGGTAGGGCTTGGGCGTGAGGAACGGGGCGTCGGTCTCGACCAGCACCAGCTCCGGCGGCGCCGCCGCGGCGGCCTCGCGCAGCGACTCGGCGCTGGCGAAGGTGACGTTGCCGGCGAAGCTCATGAAGTACCCGTGCTCGGCGCACACCCGGGCCATGCCGGCGTCGCCGGAGAAGCAGTGGAAGACGACGCGCTCCGGCGCGCCCTCGTCGGCCAGGATCCGGAACACGTCGTCGTGCGCGTCGCGGTCGTGGATCATCACGGCCTTGCCGTGGGCCTTGGCGATGGCGATGTGGCGGCGGAACGACTCCTCCTGCGCCCGCGCCCCCTCGGGCCCCGTGCGGAAGGTGTCCATGCCGGTCTCGCCGACCGCCACCACCTGCGGCAGTGCGGCCAGCTCGTCGATCCCGGCGAGCGCCTCCTCCAGCCCCGCGCGGCCCGCCGGCTCCCGGGCCTTGCCGGCCCAGTCGGTGTCGTCGGGCTCCACGCCGGAGGCTCCGTCGCCGTGCACGATGCGCGGCGCCTCGTTGGGGTGCAGGGCCACCGCGGCCCACACCTTCCCCGGGTGCGCCGCGGCGACCTCGGCCGCCCACCGCGACGACGGCAGGTCGACGCCCACCTGGACGAGCGGGGTCACCCCGACGCCCTCGGCGGCCGCGATGATGTCCTCCACCGCCGGGGTCTGCATGTCCATGTGGGTGTGGCTGTCGGCCACCGGGACGCGCAGGGGCTCCGGTACCGGCGGAGGGGTCTGGTCGTTGCGCTCCCTGACCGCTCTGCCGCTGCGCTTGCCCATGGTGTTCACGTTCCTTCGCGAAGGCGCGCCGACGGGCGTGGCCCGTCGGCGCGGTCGTCCTGCTTCCCGGCCGTCGTCCGGGACTACTCTGCGGGGTTCTCCAGGCGCGCCAGCTCCTCGTCCACGACGGACGGGTCGAGCTTGGCGAACAGCGGCTCGGGGCGGCCCAGCGGCGTGCCCGGCACGATCGGTGTGGACTCCCAGCGCGCGGCGTCCCCGGCGTAGTCGCCGGTGATGACCAGGTAGTCCACCGCCTCCTCCGAGCCGCCGACGGTGTCGTGCCCGGTGTCGAGCCGGGGCATGCCCGTCCAGGTCCCGGTGCCGCCGAGCATCGCGTGCACCTTGTTGGCCGACTCCGGCAGGTACGGCGTCAGCAGGGTGTTGGCGTCGTGGACCAGCTGGAGGGCCACGTGCAGGACGGTGGCCATCCGTGCGGGGTCGGTCTTCTTGAGCGCCCACGGGGCCTGGTCGGAGATGTACTTGTTGGCCTCGGCGACGGTCCGCATGGCCTCCTGGAGGCCCGCCTTGAACTGGGAGCGCTCCAGGCGCTCGCCGACGCGCGCGAACGCGCCCCTCGACGCCTCCAGCACGGCCCGGTCCTCGTCGGTGAGCTCACCGGCCGCGGGGATCTCCCCGAGGTTCTTGGCGGCCATGGAGATGGAGCGGTTGACCAGGTTGCCCCAGGCCGCGACCAGCTCGTCGTTGTTGCGGCGCACGAACTCGGCCCAGGTGAAGTCGGTGTCCTGGGTCTCGGGCCCGGCGGCCATGATGTAGTAGCGCAGCGCGTCGGCCGAGTAGCGCTCCAGGAAGTCGCGCACGTAGATGACGACGCGGCGCGAGGAGGAGAACTTGCGCCCCTCCATGGTGAGGAACTCGCTGGAGACCACCTCGGTGGGGACGTCCAGCCCGCCGAGCGGTCCGGGCTCGCCGCCCCGGTCGCCCCGGCCCGACGCCCCCAGCAGGATCGCCGGCCAGATCACCGAGTGGAAGACGATGTTGTCCTTGCCCATGAAGTAGTAGGACCGGGCCTCGTCGCTCTGCCACCAGCGCTTCCACGCGTCGGGCTCACCGATCCGCTTCGCCCACTCGATGGACGCCGACAGGTAGCCGATCACCGCGTCGAACCACACGTACAGGCGCTTGTTGGCGTTGTCGCTCCAGCCGTCCAGCGGGATCGGCACGCCCCAGTCGAGGTCGCGGGTGACCGCGCGCGGCTGGAGGTCGTCCACCAGGTTCAGGGAGAACTTGAGGACGTTGGGCCGCCACTCGCCCTCCTTGCCCGTGAGCCAGGCGGTGAGCACCTCCGCGAACGCGGGCAGGTCGAGCATGAAGTGCTCGCTGTCCACGAACTCGGGGGTCTCGCCGTTGATCCGCGAGCGGGGGGAGATGAGGTCGATCGGGTCGAGCTGGTTGCCGCAGTTGTCGCACTGGTCGCCGCGCGCGCCGTCGAAGCCGCAGATCGGGCAGACGCCCTCGATGTAGCGGTCGGGCAGCGTACGGCCGGTGGACGGGGACACCGCGCCCTTGGTGGTGCGGGTGAACACGTACCCGTTGTCGTACAGCGTGGTGAACAGCTGCTGGGCGACCGCGTAGTGGTTGCCCGTGGTGGTGCGGGTGAAGAGGTCGTAGGACAGGCCGAGGGCGACGAGGTCCTCGGAGATGATCCGGTTGTAGCGGTCGGCCAGCTCGCGCGGGGTGACGCCCTCCTGGTCGGCCTGCACCTGGACCGGGGTGCCGTGCTCGTCCGTGCCGCTGACCATCAGCACGTGGTTGCCCGACATTCGCTGGAAGCGGGAGAAGACGTCGGAGGGGACCCCGAAGCCGGACACGTGGCCGATGTGGCGCGGTCCGTTGGCGTAGGGCCAGGCGACCGCGGTCAGGATGTGGCGATTCGACGACATGCCCCAAGCCTAAAGCCGCCGGGGGCCTGCCCCGCACCTCATTTCTCCCGCTCGCGCGCCCCCGGCCCCCCGTGTCGCCGCCGATCCGCGCGGCGGCCCGCACCTCTCCCCGCCGAGGACGATTCCCCGGGGAGGACCCGTACCCGTATGCTCTGCTGGACGATCCGCGTGCCGCCGGGGCGCGCGGTGACGGAGACGCCCTCTCCCCGGTCCTTCACCTGAGGCGGTGGTCACCACGGATACCCGTGCCCTACCCCGCCCTGCCCGGCACACCACCGCGCTCCTCACGAGCATGGTGCTGCTGGTCATCCTGTCGTTCCCCGTCGCCTCCGGCACGGGCGGCGGAACGGCCTCCGCCCACCTGCCGCCGCACGGCCTGGCCAGCGCCCCCGACGGCGCCCCGGGCCGCGCCGCCGCCCAGGAGTCGGTGACCCCGCGCGAGCGCGCGAACCTCGCCGAGAACCCCGTGCTCACGGTCGGCCCTCCCGCCACCACCTGCGACCAGCGCTCCGTCCTGCGCGACCTGCCCGACACGGTGCCCGGTCGCGCACTGCGCCTGGCCGTGTGGGACCAGCCCTGGTGGCCGCTGCCGCCCCCGGCCTCCGACCCCGTTCCCGAACAGTTCGCCTCCGGGGAGCTGCCGCCGACGCGGGCCCCGCCTCTCGCAGCGAACACCGCCATCTGACCGTCCCCGGCCACACCCCCCGCCCGGTTCCTTCCGGGCGTGCGTTCGGCTACCCGTCTTCGCAGTGAGAGGTACCTACCCCTTGTCCAGTCAAACGGGAGCGGGAGCGCGCTGGACACGCGCGCTCATCTCCCTCCTCGTCATCCTCGTCGCGTTCGGCGCGGCGTGGTTCATCCCACCCCGCCTGGGGCTCGACCTCAGCGGCGGCACGCAGATCGTGCTGGAGACCCAGGACGGAGCCGACGGCACCCCCGCCGACTCCGACAACACCGACCAGGTCGTCGAGGTGCTGCGCCAGCGCATCGACCGCCTCGGCGTGGCCGAGGCGACCATGTCCCGGTCCGGTGAGAACCGGATCATCGTCGAGCTCCCCGGCGTGCAGGACCCGGCGGAGGCGGCCCAGATCGTGGGCCGGACCGCGCAGCTGTCCTTCCACCCGGTGCTGGGCGTCGGCGAGCAGGGCGGCCAGGGCGTGCAGGCCCCCCCTGCCGGCGACTTCGCGAACGCGCCGGGCACCGCGGCCGACGAGGCCCGCGCACCCTCCGACGCCGAGGGCGCCGAGGGCGGCGAGGACGCCGGCGGCGGCGGGGAGGAGATGACCCCCGAGCAGCTGGAAGAGCTCATGGGCAGCATGGGCGGCGACCCCACCGGGGGTCAGCAGGCCCCGGCGGGTCCCAGCGCGGAGAACCCGGAGGACGTCGCCATGACGCTCCCGGACGCCGACGGCACCTACCTCCAGCTCGGTGAGACCGCCATCCGCGGCGACCGGGTGTCCAGCGCCGACGCGGCGCTCGACAGCGTCAACCGCACCCAGTGGACGGTCAACGTCAACTTCCGCGGCGAGGGCCGCGACCAGTGGGCGGAGCTGACCGGCGCCGCGGCCTGCTACGAGCAGGGCGACCCGCGGCGCCGTGTGGCGATCGTGCTGGACGACCAGATCATCTCCGCCCCGGAGGTGAACCCGGAGATCGGCTGCGAGGTCGGTATGCCGGGCGGTTCCACCAGCATCACCAGCCCCACTTTCACCAGTGAGACCGCGGACGAGCTGGCCGTGCTGATCGAGGGCGGCTCCCTGCCGCTGCCGGTCACCGAGGTCCAGCGCCAGACGGTCGGCCCGACCCTGGGCGCCGCCGCCATCGAGGCCAGCGCGATCGCCGCCCTCCTGGGCATCGCGTTCACCGCGCTGTACATCACGCTGGTGTACCGCCTGGTCGGCTTCCTCGCCTCGGTCGCCCTGGCGTTCTACACGCTCATCGCGTACGGAGCGCTGGTCGCGCTGGGGGCCACGCTGACCCTGCCGGGCCTGGCCGGCTTCGTGCTGGCCATCGGCATGGCCATCGACGCCAACGTGCTCATCTTCGAGCGGGCTCGCGAGGAGTACCAGCGCCAGCAGAAGGTGTACGAGTCCAACAAGTCCGCGGGCATGCGGGACGCGACCGAGGACGAGGCCGCCAAGGCCGAGACGGGCGCGCTCGCCCGCCGTCGCCGCAGGGCGATCCCGCCGAACCTGGAGAAGGCGTTCGTCGAGGGCTCCCGGAAGGCGTGGAGCGCCGTCCTGGACACCAACGTCACGACGCTCATCGCGGCGGCCCTGCTGTTCTTCTTCGCCTCCGGCACCGTCCAGGGCTTCGGCGTGACCCTGAGCATCGGCACCGTCGTCTCGATGTTCTCGGCGCTGGTCATCGCGCGCGTGTTCGTCGAGTGGGCGGTCCGCAGGGCGGTCATCCGCAAGCACCCGGCCGTCACCGGACTGAACCAGATCGGCCCGATCCGCACCTGGCTGGTCGAGAAGAACCCCGACCTCATGAAGCACCGGGGCAAGGCCCTCGTCGTCGCCGCGCTGATCGTGGCGGCCGCGATCGCCGCACCGCTGATCCGCGACACCAACCTCGGTGTCGAGTTCACCGGCGGCCGCGTGATGGAGTACGAGGTCACCGGCGACCCGATCTCGGTGGACGAGGCGCGCGACATCATCTCGGGCCTGAACTTCCCCGGCTCGGACACCGCCGTCGTGCAGGAGTCCGGCGACAGCGACATCGCCGTGCGCACCGGCGACATCTCCGACCCGGAGGCGGAGAGCATCACCGACGCCCTGTCGGAGGCGACCGGCGGCGTGGAGAGGGTCAGCGACGAGCTGATCGGCCCGAGCATGGGCGACGAGCTGCGCAACCGGGCCCTGATCGCCCTGGGCGCCGCGCTGGCGCTCCAGATGATCTACCTGGCCTGGCGCTTCCGCTGGTCGTTCGGCGTCTCCACGATGCTGTCCCTGGCGTTCAACATGCTGCTGGTGGTCGGCCTGTTCATCTGGCTCGGCAAGCCGATCGACGGCGTCTTCCTGGCGTCGATCCTGAGTGTCATCGGCTTCACCGTCAACGACACGGTGGTGGTGTTCGACCGGGTGCGCGACGAGTGGGCGAGGGACGAGAAGTCCTCGTTCAAGGAGATCGCCAACCGGGCGGTCCTCAACACCCTGCCGCGTACGGTCAACACCACCGTCGGCGCGTGGATCATCCTGGGCTTCCTCGTCTTCCTCGGCGGGTCCTCGCTCCAGGACTTCTCGATCGCGATGCTGGTCGGTCTGACCACGGGCGTGGTGTCCACGGTGTTCGTCGCCGTGCCGCTCGCCATCTGGCTGCAGAAGTGGGACCGCACGGCCCCGCCCCACGTGATCAAGGACCGCAAGGCCAAGCAGAAGGTGGCGGCCAAGGCCGCCCGCGAGGCCGACGACGGCGCCGTGGTCTAGCCGTGTTCGGCGCCGGGGCCTCCTCGCGGAGGTCCCGGCCGAACGGACGAGGGCCCCGGGAACGTGTGGTGACACGTTCCCGGGGCCCTCGCCGTCCCCCGCCCGGACGGGCGGCGGATCAGCCGGCGGCGACGGGCGCCGGCGGCCCCTCGGAGGCCTGCACGAGGACGAAGCCCTGCCCCTCGAAGGACAGCTGGACCGCCTCGCCGCTGCCGCGGCCGATCAGCGCCCCGGCCTTCATCGTGCGGCGCACGCCGGTGCGCAGAGTGCTGGACCAGGCCACGGCGGAGTCGGTGTCGACGAAGGTGGGCTGGTCGACGTTGATCAGCACGGGAGCGCCGTGGCAGGCGACGGCCACGCGGCCACGCCCGCCGAAGACCGTGTTGAACAGGCCGCCGGCCGCCATCCCGGCCCCCTCGACCCGGCGGATGTCCCAGCTCAGACCCCCCTCGAAGGCCAGCACGTTCTGACCGTTCACGGTGAGCTGCTCGTCCTCCAGGTCGATCAGGTGGACGTCCCAGGCGTCGCGGGCGAGGAACACGTCCCCGCGGCCGGAGACCTTCATCAGCGGCAGGCCCTCGCCCGTGAAGGCCTTCTTGAAGAACTTGCCGACGCCCCCCGCCCCCTCGTAGGAGAAGTCGACCTGCCCCTGGTAGGCGACCATGGCGCCCTGGCGGGCGTAGAACTCGCCGTTGAGGCCCACCCGGAGCATCTTGTGGTTCTGGAGGTGCATGCCAGGCTGGGTGTTCTCCTGGGCCTGCTGGAAGAGCTGACTTCTCATGAACGATCCTCGATCGACGGTCACGTGTGCTCCTGGTGAGACGCCCCGGACGCGGAAAGGTTCCGCGTGCCGCCCCTGTTCTCCCGGGCTCCGTCCACCTGTCCCCCCGCTTCCCCCGGGGCCGGGGGAGGAACGGGGCGGGGCTCGGGGTCAGTCGGCAGCGACGATCCCGTGCACGAGGTCGTAGACCCGGCGCTTGGGCACGCCCGTCTCCTTGGCCACGCGGGTGATCGCCTCCTTGCGGCGCACGCCCTCCTCCTCCAGGGCGGCGACGGCGCCGACCAGCTCCTCGTCCGTCGCCTCCCCCGCGCGCCCGCGGGCCCCCTCCACCACGACGGAGACCTCGCCCCGCACCCCGTCGGCCGCCCAGGCCGCCAGCTCCCCGAGCCCGCCCCGGCGCACCTCCTCGTAGGTCTTGGTCAGCTCCCGGCAGACGGCGGCCCTGCGGTCGGCGCCGAACGCGTCCGCCATCGCCCCCAGGGTCGCGGCGACGCGGTGCGGGCTCTCGAAGAACACCATGGTGCGGCGCTCCGCCGCCAGGTCGGCCAGGTACCCGCGGAGCCCCTTGCGGGGCGGGAAGCCCTCGAAGCAGAAGCGGTCGGTCGGCAGCCCGGACACGACGAGCGCGGTGGTGACGGCGGAGGGCCCGGGGATGGCCGTGACGGGGATGTCCTCCTCGGCGCAGGCGGCGGCGAGCCGGTAGCCGGGATCGGAGACCCCCGGCATCCCCGCGTCGGTCACGACGATGACGTCGCGGCCCTCCCTCAGGTCGGTCATCAGCTCGTCGGTGCGCCTCGCCTCGTTGGCGTCGTAGTACGACACCACGCGGGCCCCCTCGGCCCCGCCCAGGCGCACATCCGCACGCGAGGCGAACTGGCGTAGCCTGCGGGTGTCCTCGGCCGCGATGACACGTGCCTCCCCCAGGGCCCGGAGCAGCCGGGGCGGCGCGTCCTCCACGTTCCCGATGGGCAACCCGGCGAGAGTCAGGGTCCCGACCCCCCGCGTCGCAGCTCCGCCCTCAACCACTGTGATCCCCGTCCTGTCACGCTACGGTTGGCTCTATCACGCCACCCGAAACCTGGTTTCGTGGTACGTCCGCAATGGACAACCATCTCCGACCCCAACCTACGAGCCGAGATGACCTCCACCGCACTTTCCTCCGAGGCAGAGCCCTCGACGCCGCCCTCTCCGCCCCGCAGGGTCCCGCTGCGCGCACGGTTCCTGCCCGCCGATCCCTCCCCCTGGTGGCTGGCCTGGCTGGGGGCCTCCCTCGTCGCGCTGTTCGCCGGGGCGCTCAGGCTCTTCAACCTGGGGCAGCCCGAGCGGATCTACTTCGACGAGACCTACTACGCCAAGGACGCCTACGGGCTCTGGCGGTACGGCTACGAGCACGAGACCCGCGAGGAGCCGATCGAGGCCGACGACCTCCTCAACAGCGGCAGCCAGGACATCTTCGCGGGAGGCGGCGACTTCATCGTCCACCCCCCGGTCGGCAAGTGGATGATCGCCCTGGGCGACTGGGTCTGGTCGCTGTTCCCGTTCGGCGCCACGATGACCCCGGAGGGGTGGCGGTTCGCCGCGGCCCTGGCCGGCACGGTCTCGGTCCTCATCCTGGTGCGCCTGGCCACCCGCATGACCCGGTCGCTGCTGCTGGGCTGCACGGCGGGCCTGATCATGGCGCTGGACGGCCTGCACTTCACGCTGAGCCGCATCGCCATGGTGGACATCTTCCTCACCCTGTGGATCCTCGCCGGGTTCACCTGCCTGGTCATCGACCGGGACAGGACGCGGGAGCGGCTCGTCCGGCTGTCGGAGGCGGGGGCGGACCTGGCGGCGGTGGGCTGGCTGGGGATGCGCTGGTGGCGGCTCGCGGCGGGGCTGTGCTTCGGGCTGGCGATCGGCACCAAGTGGTCGGCGCTGTTCTTCGTGGCGGCGTTCGGACTGCTCACGGTGGCGTGGGACTACGGGGCGCGGTCCAGCGTCGGCCAGGTGCGCCCGTTCTGGCGCTGGCTCGGGACCGACGCCGTGCCGGCGTTCCTCCAGACCGTGGTGGTGGCGGGGGTCGTCTACCTGGTCTCGTGGTCGGGCTGGCTGTTCACGCGGGGCGGCTACAACCGCGACTACGCGGACGGGATGCTGCCGGACGTGGTCCCCGGGTTCCTGCACGCCCCGGTGGAGGCGCTGTGGAGCCTGTGGGACTACCACCGGCGGATGATGGGGTTCCACACCGAGCTCACCAGCGACCACTCCTACATCTCCGCTCCGTGGGAGTGGCTCGTCATGCGCACACCGGTGATGTTCCACTACAACGGCGAGGCCGTCGGCTGCGGGACCGGCAACTGCGTGACCTCGGTCGTGTCGATCGGCACGCCGATCATCTGGTGGGTCAGCCTGCTCGCCCTGGTCGTCATGTTCGCCTGGTGGGTGACCTTCCGCGATTGGCGCGCGGGCGCGGTGCTGCTGGCCGTCGCCGCGGGGTGGCTGCCGTGGTTCGCCTACCCGGACCGCCCCATGTTCCTCTTCTACGCGCTCCCGCTCCTGCCCTTCCTCGTCCTGGCGATCGTGCTCGCGCTCGGCCTGGTGATGGGGGCAGGGGACGACAGCCCGCGTTTCGCCCCCTATCTGAGGGCGGGCGGAGGCATCGTCTACGGCGTCGTCCTGTTGTTGATCGTCGCCTACTTCGCGTACTTCTATCCGGTGTTGGCCGCCTATCCGATCGAGGAGTCGGTCTGGCGGGAACGCCTCTGGTTCGACGTGTGGATCTACGGCAACGACGCTTCCTGAACCACCGGTGGAGAACACGCATTCCGCCGATCTCCATTAGTGGCAGAGAGAGCGGAAAGCAACAGTTTCCAGTAGCCGAAACAGGACACCGGGGAAGGGCGGATTCCTGCCGCGAAAGGCTCGGCACGGCACCACCCTCCCTGGTACTGTCTGCAACTGGTTGCTGTTGTAGTTTCCATGGATGCCCGAGGCGCCTCGCGGAACTTCACGTGGGCGCTCGTCGATACGGGGATTACTCGTCGGTTCGGCGCCCGGCGACCCGGGGCCAGCAGGGTGCGGCCCCGCCGTAGTCCCCAAGGGAGAGCACATGGCTCAGGGCACCGTGAAGTGGTTCAACTCTGAGAAGGGTTTCGGGTTCATCGCCGTCGAGGGTGGTCAGCCCGACGTGTTCGTGCACTATTCGGCGATCACGGGCACCGGCTTCCGGAACCTGGAAGAGGACCAGAAGGTCGAGTTCGACATCATCCAGGGCCCGAAGGGCCCGCAGGCGGCGGACGTTCGAGCGATCTAGACCGCCGCACGTGCGTTTCCCCAGCCCTCCGCTCTCCGAGTGGGGGGCTGGTCCGCGTTCCGTCTCCCAGGTGTGACCGGGGCAGGGTTACCGCACCCGGCTGATACCGGTTAACCTGCATGGGGCCGGTAGGTACACCGAGGGACGAGGGTCGCGCATGTTCAACATCAGCGGGGTGGAGTTCGTCATCCTCCTCCTTCTCGCGCTGCTGATCTTCGGGCCCGACCAGCTGCCGAAGGCCGCCCAGCAGGTCGGGCGGGTCCTGAGACAACTGCGGACCATGGCCAACTCGGCGTCCAACGACATCAAGGAGGGGCTGGGCCCGGAGTTCAAGGACTTCGACGTCCAGGACCTCAACCCCAAGCGCTTCGTGCAGAAGCACTTCTGGGAGGAAGAGGAGCAGGAGAGGAAGCCCGCGGCGCGCCTCAACGGCAAGCGCCCGCCCTTCGACGACGAGGCCACCTGACCCCGTCCGCTCCGCGGCCGGCCCTCCCCGCGCCCTCATCCCACGAGCATGAGCACGAACAGGCCCAGGCCGAGCAGGATCACCGAGCCGGTGATGATCGCCGGTGAGCCGAACGCCAGGATGAGCACCTCCACCGCGAGCGCACCCCCGACGGCGCCCGCCGCCCACGGCCAGCGCGGCGCGGGGTCCCACCCGTGGCGGCGCTCACGCACGACGGTGACCGCGAACGCGACCGCGATGAGCAGCCAGAACACCAGGTGGGCGAAGGCGCGGGTCTCCGGCTCGACGTAGTCTGCCATCCCCCCGACCACCATCACGTAGGTGAGCGTCCCGGCGAGCAGCCGCCAGTGGCCCCCGCTCCTGTGCGCCGGGATCGTCCTGAGGCGGGCCGGCGTGGTGCGCCGGAAGCGCTCCGCCGCGGCCAACGGCCCGCCCTCCTCGTCCCCGGCCGGTCGGACCGTGGTCTCCGGAGGCGGCTGCGGGGGTTCGGGCCGGGGGCCGGGCGGCTCGTACCCTCCGGCCGGAGCCGGTTCCTCCGGGTACTCGTAGCCGCCGGGGGGCTGGGGGGAATCGGGCACGGTCCGCCCCTTCACGGTTGGCGGGACCCGGCCCTGGCCGGACCGGGGGGTCGTGTCCGTGTCCCTACCCGGTGCGGTCCGCCGTCAAATCAGCGCGCCGCGAACCGTCGGCCGACGGAGCGGGGCCGACCGGGCGCCGGAAGGACGAAGGGCCCACCCGATCATGGATCGGACAGGCCCGGGCTTCGGGGTTCAGTGAAACCCGTTCGGCGGACTGGTTACAGCCAGGACCACCCGTTGTTACGGACGGTCATCGCGTGCGTGGTCATGGCATCTACCTTTCGTTTGGCTTCCAGCCCATCCCACGACCACGATGTCGTGGGGTGCTCTGTTCACGCAAGACCCGGAGTGAAACATTCATCGTTTTACGACACGGGGACCGGAAAAATCACCGTGCTCACCTTCCACATAAACGACCTCGACGCGTCTTCGCAGTTCAGAGGGGCTGCTATTCATGTACATGACACTCACCCTGCCCCACGACCTGCCAAAACAAGCCCACCCAGCCGCAAAATACATTCCACACGGATAACGGAGAGCGACAGTGGCGAGCGTGAACTCCGAGTGAAGACCGGAGCTATTCTTCGACCGACTCCCCCCGAAATCCGCAGGGTGACGGGCGGACACCATCCAGGATCTCACGGACAGAGTGCCAGAAAACGGAGGTATCCACATCTTTTCACCGCGAACTCGTCACCCCTCGTGGTGACGGTGCGTCATGGACTCCCTGATGCGTCAGGTGACGGCCGTCCGACGATCGGATCTCGGTGCCGTGTTTCGGTCACCCACTAAGGCTCATAACCATCAGCCCCTTCTGGTCCGCCGCCCCGGGGCGGCCTCCCCCGGGGAGCACCGGGGTCCCCACCCCGGGGGTCGGGAGCGGAGGGGTCGGGAGGACCGCGGGTCCCCCGCCGGGGGCTCCCGCACGCGGGCCCGGCGCCCGCGGCCCGCGCGGTCCCGCCGGACGCCGGGCGCCGGGCGCCCCGGAGGAGCCGCCTCCGGAGCCCGCGGTCGGCGTCCTCGTCCCGGGGCCCCAGCGCTTCCCCGATGCCCCTCAGGACCCCTCCGGCGCCCCCGCAGGGGCGCCGGGGCGTCCGCCTCCCGTCACCCGGCCGCGGAGCCCGCCCGCGGCCGCCGGGGCGCCGTTCCGCCGGTGCCGGGACCGGGCCCGGCGCGGTCGCCGCAGCAGGGGTCGGCAGCGGCCGCGGAACCGCGTCCGGCGGGATCAGCCGGACCCGGTTCCCGGCACTCCCCCCGAGGGGCCGGGCGCCGGGCCGAACAGGAGCCCCGCGCTCCGGCGTGTGATGGTGAGCAGGTCGGTGTCCTCGAACAGCCGCCGGACGCCGGACCTGTCGAGGTTGCCGGTGAGGGCGAGGGTCGCGATGCCGTGCACGATCGCCCAGCCGGCGACCACGGCCGCGGCGCCGTCCTCGACGGGGCGCCCCTCCTCGGCCAGTGACCTCACACCGCCCTGGAGCTCGGCGAACGCCGCCTCGCGCGCGGCCTCCAGCTCCTCGTCGTCCTCGCCCAGCAGGGTGGGCGCGAACATCACCTGGAAGTGGGCCGGACGGTCCGTGGCGAACCGCACGTACTCGACCCCCGCCTCCAGGAACCCTCCACCGGCTTCCCGGTCGGCCCTCAGCCGCGCGGCGAGGTCCCGGAACCCCTCGACGGCCAGGGCGTTGAGCACGCCCTCGCGGCTCCCGAAGTGGTGTCGCGGGGCCGTGTGGCTCACCCCGAGGTCGGCCGCGAGCGAGCGCAGGCTGAAGGAGTAGGGCCCCTCCCTCTCGATGACCTCCGCGGCCCGTTCCAGGACGGCGGCCCGCAGGTTTCCGTGGTGGTATCCGTCTGCCATGACTCGAACTGTACGCCGGTAAGTTTCCGGCGTGAAGATGACGGGCGGCTCCTGCCGAGACCCCCGGGAGCCCGGGGGTAGTCTGTGGGGCACCGGCCCGCCCCGTCTCAGGGGATGGACACTTCGCCGGTGACACTCGGGGCTCCGGTCCGGAAACGACCGCCCGCCGCAGGGAAGAGCAGTGCCCCTCGGTCCGGGGCCGCACGGCAAGGGGTCCGCGTCCGACCGGGCGCGGGCCCCTTCCGCCCCTCCCGTCCAGCGGCGGCCGCGGGCGCCCCGGACACACCGGAGGGGCCGCGGCGGCGGCCCCTCGATGCGCCCTCGGTCGGGCCGCGAAAAAAATCCAGGCGGGCCCGTCCCGAAGGACGTGACCCGCCTGGTCTTCTGGTGGAGCTATGGGGATTTGAACCCCAGACCCCCTCGATGCGAACGAGGTGCGCTACCGGACTGCGCCATAGCCCCGAAGACGAGTTAAACGATAGCAGGAATCCCGGGGTGGTCCGAACCGACCGTTCCACCCCGGGCCGGGGTCAGTCCCCGGCGGCTCGCAGACGCGCGTCCGCGTACTGGTCGTACACCTGGCTGCGCCGCTCCTGGAGGGCGATGACCTTGGCCTCGCGCTCGGCGTCGACGCGCTGCTCCTCCTCGGCCCTGCGGGCGCGGAGCACGGCCCTGCGGCGGGCCCGCGCGGCCGCCTCCCGCTGCTCGGCGTCGGCCTTGGCCGCCTCCCGGAGGAGGATCAGGTGCCCGGAGAGCAGGAGCACCGGCGGGGCGATCACCCACCACGGCCCCAGCCCCAGCGAAACGGCGGCGGCCGTGGCGACGGTCACCAGCGTGAGCACGCTGGTGCGGCGCCGGCGGCGGGCGATCACCCGCGCACGCGGCTCGCGGCCGGCCCGGTACTGCTCCCGGGCCCGGTCGATCTCCTGCGCGCCGCGCACCCCGGGATCGGGCTCCAGGTCGTCCCGGTGGATGACCTGGGTCTCGGTGAGGTCGGGGTCTTCGTCGTCGGCCCGGCCGTCGACGTCCTCCCCGGGCCCGTCGGCGCCGGGCTCGCCGGGACCCTCGTCGTCCCCGCGCTGCTCGTCGTAGACGACCTCCGCAGAGTCCTTGCGCAACAACATCGGCACAAGGACTATGAGCCACACCACCACGATGGCCAGGTACAGAGGAGAGCTGCTCATCACCCCTCCTCACGATGACGGCCACTGGACGTTGATCGACACGTCGTCGACACCGCGTCGCGTGGTACCCCCGGTCCTCCCGGATGTAGAGACGTCTCCCGCTGGGACATCGTTCCGGACCCGCCTCGGGTCCGGGGTGATTCCCGGGAGCCATATCCACGCGTTGGCCGCATCGTCAATGCGTCTATGTTCCGCACGGTACGACCCCGTGTCCATAAATGCGCCACATTCCGACCGGAGTGTCGCAAGATTGTGGACCCCCAGTTTCGGCCGCCCGACGCCCGGGGGTAAAAACGCAGGTCAGTAGTTGACTGCGGAGCGCAGTCCCAATTCAACGCAAAGTAATGAGTCAATGTCGCTAAAGCGAGGTTTAGACGCCGAGCGCAACCGTGATCGTGCCACGTTCAGTTCGCCCCGGACTGCGGACTCGCCGGGTCCCGCGGATCTCCGCCGCCGTTCGGGCCCTGTGGCCCCAAAGCGGAACCGGGGCCGGAACCGGACCCCGAGGACGACCCGTCGCGCCAGCGGCGCAGCATTCCCTGGGGAACCTCCTCCGACGTGATCGCGTAGCAGATGTGGTCGCGCCATGCCCCGTCGATGTGCAGCTGGCGCCTGCGCACCCCCTCGTCCCGGAACCCCAGCTTGGCGACCACCCGCCTGCTCGCCCGGTTCTCCGGGCGGATGTTGGCCTCGATCCGGTGGAGGCCGACCCCGAAGAACGCGTGGTCGACCGCGAGCGCGACCGCCGTCGGGGTGACGCCCCGGCCCGCGTAGGCGCTGTCGATCCAGTAGCCGACCTGGGCCGAACGCGCCGAGCCCCACACGATGGCGCCCACCGTGAGCTGGCCGACGAACCGACCGTCGTAGGTCACCGACCACGGCATGGACAGGCCCTGTCTGGCCTCTCTCCGGATGGACTGGAGCATCGCGACGTAGGGCGCCAGCCCCGTGGTGCGCAGCGGCATCTCGGGATACGTGGGCTCCCACGGACGCAGCCACTCCTCGTTGCGCGAGCGGGTGTCACGCAGTGCGACGGCGTCGCGGAGCCGCAGGGGTCTGAGCGCGACCGGCCCCTCCTCCAGAGTGACGGGCCACCCTTGTCTGCGATTCACGACCGTCCCTTCGATCCCCCCGGCGCCACCGCCCGGGGGCGCGCCACCGGGGACGGAGGCGCCGGACCCCCCGCGTCGGTGACGGGTTCCAGTATTCCACTCCGCACGGGTGACGTGGCGGGCGTCACTCTCACAACGCGGGAATCGGCTGATTCCTAACTCCAATACTCACGCACCGAAAAGCGATCCAAGGTCAAAGAATGATCGAGGGACGGAATGCCCGGCCTGTGATTCCGGTCATTGTTCGGCGTCATTCGGGGCGGGCGTGATCTCCGCCACGCAGTTGGTCCAAGGCATGGCCGAGCACCGGCTCCAGCACGTCCATCCCGTCGTTCGCGCCTCCCCGGGAACCGGGCAGGTTGACCACGAGCATCCGGTGGCCTCCCCTCTCCGCCACCCCGGCCAGCCCCCGCGACAGGATCGCGGTGGGCACGCCCTTGTCACGGCCCGCCGCGCGCAGCGCCTCGGCGATCCCCGGGATCTCGTACGACAGCAGGGGCCGGGTCGCCTGGGGCGTGAGGTCCTGCGGCGTGAGCCCCGTGCCTCCGGTCGTGACGACCGCGTCGGCCCCCTCGTCCAGGGCCCGGGAGATCGCCTCCGCCACCGGGGCCCCGTCCGGAACCACCCACGGACCGACGACCGCGAAGCCCGCGGCGCGCAGCCGGTCGGCGACCACGGGCCCCGACCGGTCCGGGTAGACCCCGGCCGCCGCCCGGTTGGACGCCGTCACCACCGCGACGCGGCGCGTACGGCCCCCCGGCTCACTCACCGCCGCCACCGCGCCTCCAGTGGCCCTTGCGCCCGCCGGTCTTCTCCTCGACCCGCACCCGGGTGACCTCGGCCCCGGGGTCGATGGCCTTGACCATGTCGACCAGGCCGAGGGCCGCGGTCATGACGCAGGTGAGCGCCTCCATCTCCACGCCGGTGCGGTCGGCCGTGCGCACCGTGGCGCTGATGTCGACCCCCTCGTCCACGACGGCGAGGTCCACCTCCACGCCGTGCACGGCGATGGGGTGGCACAGCGGCACCAGGTCGGGGGTGCGCTTGGCCCCCTGGATGCCCGCGATCCGCGCGACGGCCAGCGCGTCGCCCTTGGGCACCGTCCCCCCGCGCAGGGCGGCGACCGCCTCCGCGCCGAGCAGGACGCGGCCGGTGGCCGTGGCCGTGCGCGTGCTCACGCGCTTCTCCGAGACGTCGACCATGCGCGCCGCGCCGGAGGCGTCCAGGTGGGTGAAGCCGGAGGGGTGGTCTGCCCCCTCCGTCCGTGGGGTGTCGCTCATCGGTCCGCCAGCTTCTGCGCTCGTACGCGGAACACGGCCGGGACGGCGGTGTCCGGGCGCGCCGCGGCGCGCCATCCACGACCGTACGGCACCCCGGCGACGGTCCGCCCACCGATCCGCGAACTCCCGGACCGCCGCACCCGGGGGAGGCCGGACGCGCGGGCCGCCCCTCAGGCGGGATCGGGGAGGCGCACCACGTCGACGGCTCCGCCCGCGGCCAGCTCCGTGGTCTCCTCCGGCACGACGATCAGCGCGTTGGCCCCGGCGAGCGCGGAGAGCTGGTGGGAGTCCTGGCGCAGGGCCGGGGACACCGTGGGGGCGGCCTCACGCCCGTGCGGCGACTCCTCCAGGACGCCGCGCAGGTAGGAGCGGCGGCCCTTCGGCGAGGTCACAGGGGCGGTGAGGACCGCGCGCGCGGTCGGCAGCCCCCGGGGGTCGAGCCCGCGCAGGCGGCGCAGCGCGGGGAGGACGAAGATCTGGAACGACACGAAGGCGCTCACGGGGTTGCCCGGGAGGGTGACGATCGGGGTCCGGTCCGGGCCGATCGCCCCGAAGCCCTGGGGCTTGCCCGGCTGCATCGCCACCTGTGTGAACTCCACGGTGCCCTCCCGCGTGAGCACCTCCTTGACGACGTCGTACGCGCCCATGCTCACACCGCCGGTCGTGATCACGATGTCGGCCCGCACCAGCAGTCCCTCCAGCGTGTCCAGCACCGTCCGGGGGTCGTCCCCGACGAAACCGTGGCGGTGGACCTCGCACCCGGCGTCGCGGGCGGCCGCCGCGATCATGAAGCTGTTGGACTCCCAGATCTGGCCGGGCCCGAGCGGGCGCCCCGGCTCGACCAGCTCCTCACCGGTGGAGAGCACGACGACGCGCGGCCGGGGGTACACGGACACCGAGCGGCGGCCGACGGCCGCCAGCACGCCCATCTCCCCCGCGCCGATGCGCCCGCCCGGCCGGAGCACGACCGCGCCCTCGACCACGTCGCCCCCGGCCGGGCGCACCGCGTTGCCGACGCGGACCGGGCGGTCGACGGCCACCGTGGCCACGCCGCCGTCGGTCCACTCGACCGGCACGACCGCGTCCGCCCCGGAGGGCATCGGAGCACCGGTCATGATGCGCGCGCACAGGCCCGGGCGGACCGCCGCGGGGGAGGGGTCGCCGGCGGGGATGTCGCCGACCACCGGCAGGCGGACCGGGGAGTCGGCCGTGGCCGACTCCAGGTCGGCGGCGCACACGGCGTACCCGTCCATGGCCGAGTTGTCGAAGCCCGGCAGCGACACCGGCGAGGTGACGGTCTCGGCGAGCACCGAGCCGTGTGCCCGGAGCAGGTCCAGCTCGGTGGGCTGCGGGTCGGCGATCAGTGCCAGGACGTCGGCGACGTGCTGTTCGACGCTCTTCACGGGGGTTCCTCCGTTGTCGCGGTTCCTGGGGCGGAGCGTCTCCCCTCCCTCAGGAGTTGATGCGCATCCCATTGTCACCACGTCCGGCCCCGTGTGTGCGGCCTCCCGGCGCCGCCGGGCCGTGCCGGGCCCGCGGGCGGGCGCCCCCGGTGCGGGTCAGGGGCGTCCGGCGTCCTGGCGCTCGACGAAGTCGCGCAGCCACGGCAGGAGCTCGTCCGCGAGGTCGGGCCGGCGGCAGGCGAAGTCCACCACCGTGCGGATGTAGTCGGCCTTGTTCCCCGTGTCGTAGCGGCGGCCGCGGAACAGGACGCCGTGCACGGTCCCGCCGTCCTCGGGCTTGCGCCGGGCGAGCTCGCGCAGGGCGTCGGTGAGCTGGATCTCCCCCCCGCGGCCGGGCGGGGTCTCGTGCAGGACGGGGAAGACCGCCGGATCGCAGACGTAGCGGCCGATGATGGCCCAGCGGCTCGGGGCGTGCTCCGGCGCGGGCTTCTCGACCAGGTCGGTGACGGCGACGACGTCCTCCTCGTCGGTGGGCTCGATGCCCGCGCACCCGTACAGGGAGACCTGCTCGGGCTCCACCTCCATGAGGGCGACGACGCTGCCCCCGCGCCTCTCCCGCACCTCGATCATGCGGCGCAGCAGGTCGGCCGACTCGATGAGGTCGTCACCGAGCAGCACGGCGAACGGGTTGTCGCCCACGTGCGCCTCCGCGCACAGGACCGCGTGGCCGAGCCCCCTGGGCTCCCCCTGGCGGACGTAGTGGACCTGGGCGAGGTCGCTGGACTCGCGCACCGAGCGCAGCCGTGCGTCGTCGCCCTTGGCCTCCAGGGCCTCCTCCAGCTCGTAGGCCCTGTCGAAGTGGTCCTCGATGGAGCGCTTGCTGCGTCCCGTGATCATCAGGACGTCCTTGAGGTCGGCGGCGACCGCCTCCTCCACGACGTACTGGATCGCGGGCTTGTCCACGATCGGCAGCATCTCCTTGGGCGTGGCCTTGGTCGCGGGGAGGAACCGCGTGCCCAGGCCGGCCGCGGGCACGACCGCCTTGGTGACGGGCGCGGACGCGGAGGGTCGCTTCTGCTCGGTGGCGTCGTTCATGTCGGCACTTTAGGACAGTCCCCGGCCGTCTCGGCGCCCCGACGCCCGGCCGGGCGCCAAGAAGTCCCCGCTCTTTCGGGCGGCGGAGCGCAAACCGCCACCGGGCGTTCACCGCCCGGGGCAGGCTCCGCCGGACGCGCCCGGACCGCCCCGGCGGGAGCGGCCCCCTCGCCGCCCGGTCCGTCCCGCTGCCACACTGGCCCCATGAGCGGGAGCAGCGGTGACGGCGGTCCGTCGGAGAAGGCCCGGCTGCGCGGGGACGTCCTCGCCCGGCGGCGGGCCCGGGGCGCGGAGGAGCGCGCGCGGGTCGGGTCGGCGGTCCGGGACGCCCTGATGGGCGTCCCGTGGCTCGCCATGGGCGGGACGGTCGCGTGCTACTACTCCGTCGGAGGGGAGCCCGGCACCCGCAAGCTGGTGACGGCCCTGTGGAAGCGCGGCACGTACGTGCTGCTGCCCGTGTTCCTGCCCGGCGGCGACCTGGACTGGGCGGCCTTCGACGGGCCCGAGGGCCTGGCCCCGGCCGGGCACGGCCTGGTGGAGCCCACCGGGCACCGCTACGGCCCCGGGGCGCTCGCCCGGGCGGACGCCGTGGTCTGCCCCGCCCTCGCCGTGGACCGGAGCGGGAACCGGCTCGGCCGGGGCGCCGGCTGCTACGACCGCGCACTCGCGCACAAGGGCCCGCACACCCCGGCGATCGCCCTGGTACACGACGACGAGCTCGTGGACTCCCTTCCCGCCGAGCCGCACGACCGGCCGGTGGACGCCGTCCTCACACCCGGCGGCGGCCTGCGCGTGTTCGCGGGCGGGGTGTGGCCCGGGGGGCACGACACCGTGTGACGCGGGCGGGGGTGGTCCCGTCGAAGGACGGCCCGAGGACGTACGTCGGCCCGCGGACGCGCGGACGGGGTCCCGGCCCCTCCGTCCCGACCTGTGTCCGCGACCGGCGGCCAGCGGGCCGGGTTCGGACCGCCCGCCGGGGGCGCCCTCACGGGGAGGACCGGTCCGGGAGCGGGGCCCGGGCGGTCGGCCGGGGCGTCCTCCCCGGCCCGTGACGGCGGGGATTATCCCGTCCGGGCCGGGCGTTGTCCCTGGCGGTCGCGCCCCGGCGACGCCACCGTTCCGGCACCTGGGCCGCTGCCGCGCGCGCTCGGCGCGAGCTGCTGTCGCGGCTCCGGTCGGCGAGCGCGTACTATTTAGCAGTCAACGGGCGAGAGTGCCAGCAAGGAGGACCCGGAACAGTGCCTACGTACCAGTACGCGTGCACCGAGTGCGGCGCCCAGATGGAGGTCGTGCAGAGCTTCAGCGACGACGCGCTGACCGTCTGCCCCGAGTGCGAGGGACGCCTGCGCAAGGTGTACTCCGCCGTGGGGATCGTCTTCAAGGGCTCCGGCTTCTACCGCACCGACAGCGGCAAGACCTCCAACAGCTCCGTCCTGACCGGCTCCAACGCCGGTTCCGGCGACGGCAAGGACTCCGGCTCCTCCGAGTCCGGCGGCACCGCCTCCTCCGGCACGGACGCCAAGAGCTCCTCCGGCGACTCGGGCTCCAAGGCGAGCACCGGCGCCGGCACGAGCACCAGCACCAGCACGACCAGCAGCACCGCCGCCGCGGCAGGTTAGCCGCAGGGCCGTTGACCGACGCAGCGCCGCCGAACACTCGGCGGCGCTCGGCACGTCCGGCCTGTGGACAACGGCCGCACGGCCCCGCCGCGGCCTAGCGTTGGAACATGACCAGCGCACCACCCCCCTACCGGCACCGCCGGGCGCTCACCCGCCTGCTGGACCGGCACCGGCGCGTCGTCGCCGCCCTCCTCGCGGCCGCCGCGCTCCTCAGCGCCGTGCTGGCGGTACGCCCGCCCCCGGAGCCGGCCGGCCTCGTCCTCGTCGCCGCCAGGGACCTCGACGCCACGTCACCGCTCGCCGCGGGCGACCTCGCCCCGCGCCCCCTGCCCTCCGACGCGGTGCCGGACGGCGCGCTCCCGGCCGACACGGAGGCGGCGGGCCTCTCCCTCACGTCCCCGGTACGCCGGGGCGAGGTGATCACCGACGCCCGCCTCTCCGACCCTCCCGCGGGCCCGTACGGGCCCGGCCTGGTGGCCGTCCCCGTACGGGTCTCCGACCCCGGTGCGGTCGGGCTCCTCTCCCCCGGCAGCCGGGTGGACGTCCTCGCCGCGGGGAGCCCCGACGAGTTCGCCCCGGTGCGCGCGGGGCCCGCCGTGGAGGTGGTCAGCGACCGCCCCGTCCTCGCCCTTCCGGCCGAGTCCGACCGGGGCGGCGGGGGAGGCGCGCTGATCCTCATCGCCGCGACGCCCGCGGAGGCCCGGAGCCTGGCGGGCCACGCCACGGCGTCACGCCTGTCCATCACCATTCGCGGTTGACCGATGACGTGTGGTGGTGAAAGCTGGCGGGCGCCGGTGAGCGCCCCTCGGACGCGCCGGCCCTCCCACACACATCGAGTACGTAGGGCTGTTCCATGGAAGGCTTCAAGAAGTTCCTGCTCCAGGGAAACCTGGTGCAGCTGGCGGTCGCGGTCGTGATCGGCACGGTCTTCGCCAACCTCATCACCGCGTTCACCGAGGGGTTCATCACCCCGCTGATCGGGATCTTCGGCGGTATCCCCACGTTCGGCGACCTCTACTTCGAGATCAACGGCAGCCGGTTCATGTACGGCTCGTTCATCGACGCCCTGATCTCGTTCCTGATCACCGCCGCGGTCCTGTACTTCCTGATCGTCCTGCCGCTCGGCAAGCTCATGGAGAGGTTCGTCAAGGCCGAGGAGGCCACCACCCGGGCCTGCCCCTACTGCTGCGTCGACATCGACAAGAAGGCGTCCCGGTGCTCCCACTGCACGAGCGAGGTCGTGCCGGAGACCGTCTGACCGTTCCGGGGCCGCAGACCGTCCGGTCCCCGCGGGCCCCGGGGCCGCCCGGCCGTCGCGGAGCACGGGACCGCCCGGCCGTTCCCGGACCGGGTCACGGCCCCTCCTCCCGGCCGCGCGGGAGGCCGCGGACACCCCGGACACAGGTCGGGGGGGGGGCGGTAGGGGGCGCCCCCCCGGGGGGATCCGCGGTTATCCCAGAGGCCGGGCTCGAAGGGGCTGGACTTCGCCCAGGCGGGATGGTGCCAGCCGAACTCGGCCCCGTTGGCCTCCATCCAGTTCCAGCGCTCGGACCTGAAGTTCTGGATCCCGCAGCCCAGGTCGATCGCCTGGCCCAGGCCGTGGTTGCTCGTGCCCGGGACGGCGGCGAAGCCGGGCGGCTCCTGCGCGTAGACGCGGTGCTGGTTGGGCAGGTCGCGGTAGGCGCTGGTGATGCACATGTTCTCGCCGAACTCCGCCACGTACCTCATGTTGAGTTCGAGGAAGTCGACCGCGGCGTCGGCGCGCAGCTGCTTGTCGTCGTACAGGTCGCACAGGGCGTCGGACGGCAGCAGGCCGTTGGGCGAGCCGTTCGCCCTCGACGCCGCCGAGGGGTCGCAGTCCGCGGCGGCCATGTAGGCGTCCGGGTCGATGCCCCGGTCCTCCAGCTCCTGGACGAGCTCGTTCATGCTCGTCTCGGACTGCTCGCGCAGGTCCTCGACCTCCGCCGCGAGCTCCACCTGTTCCAGCTGGGTGGTGGTCTGGAGCTCCTGCGCCTGGCTCGCCAGCCCGACCTGCTCCTCGCGGAGGTCGGTGGCGTCCTGGATGAGCGCCTGGTTGTTCTCGGAGATCTTCGCCGCGTAGGACTGCGTCTGGAGGTCGTCGTCGAGCGTGCCCGACGTCAGCATGGTGAGCAGGCCGCCGTCGGGCTGCTGGTACAGGGTGCTGGCGAGGGTGGCCAGGGGCTCGCGCATCTCGCCGAGTTCGAGCTCGGTCTGCTGGAGCTCGTGGAGCGTGGAGACCAGCTCCTCCTGGGCGGCCTCCAACTCCTCCTGGCGCTCGACGTGGCGCTCGGTGGCCTCCTCCAGCTCCTGCGAGGACGCCTCCGCCCGCTCGCGGAACTCGTCCAGGTCGGCCGCGGCCGGCGCCAGCGCGGCGGGGTGGACGGGGACGACGAGCAGAGCGGTGACCAGCACGAGCGTCAGCGCCTGGACGCAACGGACACGCTGGAACGCCGCGAACGCGGTGAGCGCCCCGCCGCCATCCGGTACGCGGGACCTGCGCCGCGCCGGATCAGAAGTGAACGGCACGAATGATCCTCCGGCTGCTTTTCCTCGAACACCTACCCGTGACCGCAAGGAACGTACTACATGTCCACATGCGGACACACGGAACCGTTGCGCCGGAGGAAGCGGACGAGGTGCGGGCTCGCGCCCGTCCCGCCGCCGTCTTCCCCGGCCGTCGGTGAAGTACCTGGTCATCACTGTGCGGGCCTCACTCCGACCCGCCCCTCAGGGCGATCGGCGCACATATCCGGCCATGACGCACCACGCGTCATGAACAACGTCACAACGCGCCAGGACAACCAATCGTAGGTCAGCGTACTCCGCCATGCACGCAGAGTCCCCCAGTCACACCCCGGGAACACGGTCCGACACCCCATTCACCTCCATCCTGGGTTAGGCTTGGCCCGGTGGCGGGGCAACGCATACCTCCGTCAGACCCATGGCTCCATAGCTCAGGGGATAGAGCACCGCTCTCCTAAAGCGGGTGTCGCAGGTTCGAATCCTGCTGGGGCCGCACGTGTGGATCGGGGTCCCTCCTTCGGGAGGGGCCCCGATCCGCTTCCGGGGCCTGCTCCGGGTCCCGGTCCACCCCGGTCAGCGGATCCCTGTCGGCCGCCGCGCGAGGGCGGCTTCCTCCCGCCCCGCCAGGTCGGCACGGCGGCGGCGCGGGGGTGCGAGAATCGTCGGCGCCCCGAGACCACCGAGCCCCCGAAGGACCACCCGACATGGACCCCTCCCCTCCGAGGACCGCGGCCCGGTGGCGCGCGTTCCTGAGCGGACACAGTTGCGAGTTCCTGGACTCCGACCACCTGCGCACGGCGGAGGCCGAGGACAGGGCCGAGTGGATGGTGAGCCCCGCCCAGCGCGAGAACCGCTGGCTCGGGTACGAGCCGGCGACCGAGGAGGCCGTCCTCGCCGCGGAGGAGCGCCTGGGCGTGTCGCTGCCGCCGTCCTACCGGAACTTCCTCCTGGTCAGCAACGGCTGGAGCAGCCTGGCCTACACCTTCGACCTGCTCCCGGTGGAGAGAATCGGCTGGTTCCCCGAGGAGGACCCCCAGCTCTACTCCTGGTGGTCGGAACCGCACATGGACCACTTCGCCGACCGGCTCCGCGTGCTGGAGCGCTGCCTGTTGGTCTCCGACGACGACGGGGGCAGCGGCGGCATGTGGCTGCTGCACGCCGACAGCGCCGACGGGGACGGCGAGTGGACGGCCTACACGTGGTGGCCCGGCGACGGCGGGGACCCCGAACCGTACGGGGACTTCGCGGCGCTCGTGGCGGAAGCGCACCGGAACGCCGTCGGTTCCTGACCGGGGCCGGGCCCCGGACCGCGGTGCCCGCCCCTGTGTGGGCCGACGGCCGGAGGATCGACGGAAAGCGCTCTCCCCGCTGCCGGGGGCGTCTTCCCCGCGTGGACGCCGCCGCGCGGCGGCGGTGCGGCGAAAGGCCCGTCCGGCGCCCCGGAGGGCGATCGTCCTGTCGGCGGTGTTCAACCGCGAGAGGGTCGGGATGTCCCAGGTCGTCGCCGGGGTCGCGGTGAT
>NZ_JBEXSY010000046.1:0-56640 GCF_040613895.1 Nocardiopsis sp. NPDC006198
CTTCAGCGACGGGAGCGGCACCGCGGGCGCCCCCTCCCTCACCCTGGTCTTCACGTCCGGCGCCGACCGCACCCCCTCGCGGAGGACGGACCCGGCCCGGGAGCTGCGCCCGGGCACTGGCCGGGGGCCCTACGGGGCCAGTGCCTCCACGACGACCTCGGTCGCCCCCGAGACCAGGGCGTTGTCGAATTCGGCGTCCTCCTGCTCACGGGTGGACATGACCGCGATGACGATGGGGTCGTCCTCGGGGGGCCAGACGACGGCGATGTCGTTGCGCGAACCGTGGCTGCCGCCGCCGGTCTTGTCACCGACACGCCAGTCCTCGGGGACCCCGGCGCGGATCAGCTCGTCGCCGGTCGTGTTGTTGAGGAGCATCTCGGTGAGCACGTCGCGCGGGCCCTCCTCCAGGACGTCCCCGAGCACGAACGCGTCCAGGCTCCCGGCCATGGCGCGCGGCGTGCTCGTGTCCCGGGTCTCGCCGGGCGGCACCTCGTTGAGCTCGGTCTCGATCCGGTCCGCCGAGATCACGTCGTCGCCGATCTCCCGCATGTCCTCCTCGAACCCCTCGGGACCGCCCAGCTCCTCGAACAGCAGGTTCGCGGCGGTGTTGTCGCTGTGGCGGACGGCGGCGTCGGCCACCTCCAGCAGGGTCATCCCCGTGTCGACGTGCTGCTCGGTGATGGGGGAGTAGTCGACCAGGTCCTCTTCGGTGTAGGTGACGACCTCCTCCAGCTCCTCGGGGGTGTTCTGCCCCAGGACCAGGGCCGCCGTGAACGCCTTGTGGGTGGAGGCGTAGCCGAACCGCTCGTCGGCGCGGTGGAAGACCTCCTCCCCGGTCCCGGTGTCCACCGCGTAGACCCCGAGACGGGCGTCGAACTCCGACTCCAGCCGCTCGAACTCACCGGAGAGGTCCTCGGCCGTCACCTCCGCGCTCGCCGGCTCCGCCTCGGCGGGCGCGGCGGAGCCGGAGCAGGCCGCGGCGGGGACGAGCGCGAGCGCGGCCAGGGCCGCGAACCCGGTCCTGCGGGCCGTGGGGAACAACATGTGCGTCTCCTCGTGGTCTGGTGCGCGCCGCCCGGAGGACCGGGCGGCGCGGAACGGACAGGGTCGGAAAGGGCGGACACGGCGGGACACGACCCGCTGCGACCTGCCCCTTTCCGGGCCCTGTCCGTAGTCTGGGCCCGGACGCCGATACCGTCCAAGACGGAAACGACCAGTCCCATGCGGAAACGACATGAACCCAGCCTGTGGCGGTCGGCCGCGGTCGGAGTCGCCCGTCCCGGCCGCCTCAGGCCTTCTCCTCCTGGCGGCGCGGGCGCTCGAACAGGGCGTGCCAGCGCCCGGCCGGGCCCAGCGGGGAGCGGATCCGGGAGCTGCGGCCGACCGGGAGCGCGGCCGCGGAGCACGCCGGCGCCTGCGTCCGCGTGGCGCACGGCACGAGCCGGAGCGTCGTGGAGGCCGCCTGGTCCCCGGTCACCGTGTCGAGGAAGGCCGCGGCGTAGTGGCCGTACTTGAGCCGGTAGGCGGCGTCGACCCGTTCACGAGTCCCGGGGTCGGCGGGCTCGAAGACGACGTTCCTGCGCAGGCCTGCGGCCCGGACCGTGCCCTTCCGGTGGATCCGCGCGCTCCGGTACCAGTCGGAGGCGTGGCCGCCCAGGGAACGGACGTAGAGGTCGTCCCCCTCGCGCACCACCCAGACCCTCCGGCCGCGCCTCAGCACACGCCTGCCGTGCGCGACCGTCAGGACGATTTCCTCGGTGGAGGAGTACAGCGTCAACTCTTCGGGAGTCCACGTCATCGGCGTCTCGTCATCTCGCTTTCCGTTCGAGGTGTCCTACAGGGGGGAATCGCATGTGCGCGGTGGCGGGGCGCGGTCCGGCGGACCGCGCACGGTCCGCGCCCCCGCGGGGCCGGTCCCCGGCCGGCCGCCCTCCCCCGCGCCGGGGTGCGGGTGAGGGCGGTACGGCGTTTCGGAGGGCGCCCGGGGGCAGGGGGCCGTGCTCCCCGCCGGGGGAGCGGTGCTGACGGCGCCCGGACCGCCCGCGCCCCTCCAGGCTAGGATCCGGGGACCCCCGGAGGGAGGCCCTGCCACACCCACCCTTGCGCCGTCCCGGCCGGGACCGGCGCACGCGCGGGGGGCGCCCGTGTGGACCCGCAGGTCACAAACACATGGACCGGCGCGTCCCGTGTTGGGATCATCGGACGGTCCGACGCCCCACGACCCGAGGGATACCCCGCCATGTCCGTGCCCGCCGACCCGACCGTGCTCCACCCGATGCCCGGGCAGCCGCGTGTGGTACTGCTCAAACCCCTGGTGACGTCCCCGCTCATCGAGGTCGGGGAGTACTCCTACTACGACGACCCCGACGACCCGACCGCGTTCGAGACGCGCAACGTGCTCTACCACTACGGGCCGGAGAAGCTGGTCATCGGCCGGTTCTGCGCGCTGGGCACCGGGACCCGGTTCATCATGAACGGCGCCAACCACCGTATGGACGGCCCCTCGACCTTCCCCTTCCCCACGATGGGCGGCTCGTGGTCGGAGCACTTCGACCTGATCACCGGGCTGCCGGGCCGGGGGGACACGGTGGTCGGCCACGACGTGTGGTTCGGCCACGGGTCGACGGTGATGCCCGGCGTGCGGATCGGCCACGGGGCGGTCATCGCCTCCGGCTCCGTCGTCACCTCCGACGTGCCCGACTACGGGATCGTCGGCGGCAACCCCGCCCGGCTCATCCGCACCCGCTTCGACGCCGGGACCGTGGACCGCCTGCTGGCGGTGGCCTGGTGGGACTGGCCCGCCGAGCACATCACCGAGCACGTGCGCACGATCATGTCGGGCAGTGTCGACGACCTGGAGGCCGCGGCGCCGGGCGGGTCCGGCGGCTGAGGCCCGGCACGGGGGCCGCTGCCGGTCGGGGGCCGGACCCCGTGCCGCGGCAGGGCACGGCCGGGGCCCACCGGTACCGCCGTTCACCGGCGCCCCGCCGGGGCGTGCGGGAGCGTTCGGCGCACCGCGGGAAGCGGCGGCCCGGCGGGCAGGGCTCTGCGCGCCGACCGGTGCAGCGGGCGGCCCGCGGGGAGGAAGCGCCGCGTCACGTGGGACGTGCCCGCCCAGGCCACAGGGGCGACCGCCGTCACGAGGGCCCACCGCCATGTAGCTTCCATGGAAGCTATAGTAGCTTCCTCGGAAGCTACACTGGGGGCATGGAGCAGTACGACCGCGTCACACGTATCCAGGCCGAGTGGGAACGCGAGCGCCCCGACCTGGACGTGTCCCCGCAGGGGGTGATCGGCAGGCTGCACCGCATCGGCTCCCACCTGAGCGACCGCCTGTGCGTCGTCTACCGCCGTCACGGGCTGAGCGAGGGAGAGTTCGAGGTCCTCGCCGCTCTGCGCCGAGCGGGAGGGCCCTGCGAGCGGGCGCCCGGCGAACTCGCCCGGTTCACGATGGTCACCACCGGGGCCATGACCAAGCGGCTCGACCGGCTGGAGGAGGCCGGACTCGTCACCCGCCGCCGGGCCGAGGGGGACGGCCGGGGCCGGACGGTCACGCTCACCGAGGCGGGCAGGACGCTCATCGACCAGGCCTTCACCGAGCACATGCAGGACGAGCGGCGCCTTCTGGAAGCCCTCACCGCCGAGGAGGCCGAGCGGCTCGAAGCGCTGCTGGCCACCTGGCTGTCGCGCATCGAGGGGACCTGAGTCCCCGCCGGGCGACCGCCACCGGCCCCGGCCGCCGCTAGGGCGCCGCGGCCGGGGGCTCCGCGCCGGGCGCCCGCTCCCCGTGGAGCGGGCCCGTCGCCACGTGCGGGGACAGGGCGCGCAGGAAGTCCGCCGCGTCGAACATCTCACCCGCGGAGGCCACACCGGTGGCGGCCCCGGTCCGCCCGGTGAGGATCCGCTCCACCGCCTCCACCGCGAGCGGCGCGGACACGGCGTAGATGTCCCGACCGGTGGCGAACGCGCGCCGCTCGGCGCCGCCCGAGCGCATGAGGACGTCCACGAGGAAGGTCTCCGCAGGCCGGCCGGGACCGTCCGCCCCGGCCGGCGTCCGCGCGGCCGGGGCCGACAGGCCCGTGGCCGCCTCGACCGTCATGTACGTGTGCACCTCGCGGACGTCCAGGTGGCGGGGGATCGTGGTGACCTCGGCCATCGTGAACTCGCCGACCACCGCACGTGTGCCCAGCGGCTCGGGGAACGCCCATTCGGCGGCCGGAGGGGCGCCGTCGCGGTACTCCAGCCTCCCGTTCGCGAAGACGACCCGCCGGCCGTCCCTCCTCCGCCGGGACACCCGCCCCGCGGCGCGGGTCCCCTCCGTGGGGGCCCAGCCGCTCAGCCCGTAGGCGACGTGCACCTCGTCGGCCCCGCCCCAGTCACCCGCCGCCGCCGTGGCCAGCAGGTCGCCGAGCCCGCCGAAGAACGCCATGGCGGGCACCACAGCGACCCCCGCCTCGCGGGCGTCCTGCTCGAAGTGCGTGAACGTGTCCCTGTTCGCCTCGATCTCGGCCGCCACGTCCACGTACGGGACGCCTGCGCGCAGCGCCGCCCCGACCACCGGCGCCGCGGTCACGGCGAAGGGCCCGGCGCAGTTGACCACGGCGTCCGCGCCTTCCAGCGCCCGGTCGAGGGAGGCCGGGTCGTCCATCGACGCCGTCCGGGCGGGCGACCCGGGGTGGTGGGACGCCCGCAGGTCCCGCAGCCTGCCCGCGTCGCGTCCGACGAGGACGGGGGTGTGGCCGCGGCGGCGCAGCTCCGCCGCCACGAACCGCCCGGTGTGCCCGGAGGCGCCGACCACCGCCACCGCGAATCCTGATCCCATCGGTTCTCCCTGGGGCTCGAACTGTCCGTCAGGAAGATCATGGCCGTGCCGGCGAACCGCCGCCAGCGTCTGTAACGCCACCATGCGTACACTTTCGGACATGCCCTCGATCGCGTTCGCCCTCACCGACGGAATGCTGCACTTCGAGCTCGCCGCCGCGTGCGAGGTCTTCGGCACCGCGCCGCCGGGCACGGCCGCCCCCTGGTACGACATCGCCCTGTGCGGCTCCGGAACGGTGCGGGCCGGACGGTTCCTGTTGGAACCGGACCACGGGCTCGACCGGCTGGCGAGTGCCGGGACGGTGGTCGTGCCCGCCCTGGCCGACGTGGACGAGCGCCCGCCGGCCGTGCTGGTCGACGCGGTGCGCGCCGCCCACAGGGCCGGAGCGCGTGTGGTCTCCCTCTGCACGGGCGCGTTCGTGCTGGCCGAGGCCGGCCTCCTCGACGGGCTGCGCGCGACCACCCACTGGGCCCACACCGGTGAGCTCGCCTCCCGGTACCCGCGGGTGGAGGTCGACCCCGCCGTGCTCTACGTCGACAACGGCAGGGTGCTCACCTCCGCGGGCAAGGCCGCGGCCGTGGACCTGTGCCTGCACCTGATCCGCGTCGATCACGGCTCGGCGGTCGCCAACGCCGCCGCCCGCCGCCTGGTCGTGCCCCCGCACCGGCCCGGGGGCCAGGCCCAGTTCGTCGCCGCCCCGGTCCCCGTGCGGGACGGCCACCCCGTCGCGGACCTGCTGCCCTGGGCGGCCGAACGGCTGGAGCTACCGCTGACGGTGGAGGACCTGGCCCGCCGGGCGAACATGAGCTCGCGCAACCTGGCGCGCCACTTCCGGTCGCTGACCGGCACCACGCCCCTGCGCTGGCTGCTGGAGCAGCGCATCCGCCGCGCCCAGGAACTGCTGGAGACCACGGACGACGGTGTCGAGCCCATCGCGGCGGCCGTGGGCATGGGCACCGCCGCGACGCTGCGCCGACACTTCCACCGCACCGTGGGCGTGCCCCCGGACGCCTACCGGCGCGCCTTCCGCGGCCGGGTCCCCCGGCGCGGCTGACGGGGCGGCCCCGGCCCCGGGGCCGCAACGGGCACAGGTGAGCCCGCCGCGGCCCTCGTGGCGGTCGTCGGCACCTTCCGCCTCGTCGGCAGGATCGGCACGGGCGGGAGGGGCGCCGTCTACGCGGTCCCGCCCGACGCCGATGCCCGAACGGGCCCCCGGCCGGACTCCCGCCGCCGGGCCGGTGATAGGACCGGATCCGAGCGCGGGCCCGCCGCCGCACCGGCGGCGGGGCCCGCGTCCCCGCCCGACCACAGGAGGAGCACCCGTGACGACGACGGCACCGCGCCCGGAGGACAGGCCGACCCCCGCACCCCATCGGACCGCGGTCGACGAGGCGCACTGGGGCGAACGCCTCCGGGTGCTCGCCGCCGAGCACGGGGTTCCCGGGGCCCAGCTCGGCATCCTGGCGCTGGGCCGCCCCTCCGATGAAGGGGAGGGGCGGGAGCCCGACCGGATCGCCCTCGCCGCCTGCGGCGTGCTCAACACGGAGACCGGCCACCCCGTGGACACGGGTTCGGTGTTCCAGATCGGGTCGATCACCAAGGTGTGGACCGCCACCGCGATCATGCGGCTGGTCGACGAGGGGCGCCTCACCCTCGACACCCCGGTGGCGGAGGTCCTGCCCGAACTGCGGCTCTCCGACCCCGCGACGACGGGGCGGCTGCTGGTGCGCCACCTGCTGACCCACACCAGCGGCATCGACGGCGACCTGTTCACCGACACCGGCAGGGGGGACGACACCCTGGAGAGGTACGTCGCCCTGCTCGCCGACGCGGCGCTGATCCACCCGCTCGGAGCGACCTTCTCCTACTGCAACTCCGGGTTCCCGGTGCTGGGCCGCGTCATCGAGAGGCTCACCGGCGGCACGTGGGACGCGGCGATGCGGGAGGCGCTGTTCGCCCCCCTCGGCCTGACGCACACCGGCACGCTCCCGGAGGACGCGCTGCTGCACGGCGCGGCCGTCGGACACGTGCGGGGGCTCCCCGACCCGGTGCGCGCCCCGGTGTGGGGGCTGCCCCGGTCGATGGGGCCGGCCGGGCTCCTCACCTCGACCGCGCGGGACGTGCTGCGCTTCGCCCGCATGCACCTGGACGGCGGACTCGCCGAGGACGGCACACGCGTCCTGAGCGAGGAGGGCGTGCGCGCCATGACGGAGTTCCAGGTCGACGTGCCCGGCGCGCACGCCCTGGGCGACTCCTGGGGGCTGGGCTGGATCCGCCACGACTGGAACGGGCACCGCCTCGTCGGCCACGACGGCAACACCATCGGGCAGTCCGCGTTCCTGCGCGTGTCCCCGGAGACCGGCCTGGCCGTGGTCCTGCTCACCAACGGCGGCCACGCGTCCGATCTGTACCACGATCTGTACCGCGAGGTCTTCCGCGACCTGGCCGGGATCGGGGTCCCCGACAGGCCGGCGCCGCCCCCGGTCCCCGCCGAGGTCGACCCCGCCCCCGTCCTGGGGACGTACGAGCACGCCGCGCTGCGCATGGAGGTGTTCGCCAGGGACGGCGACACCGTGATGCGGACCACCGTCCTGGGGCCCCTCGCCGACGTGGACCCCGAGCCCGAGCAGGAGCACGTCCTGGTCCCGGTGGAGGAGGGGTTCTACGTCGTGCGCCCCGGCGGTATGCGGTCGTGGGCCCCGGTCACCTTCTACGCCCTGCCCACGGGCGAGCGCTACGCGCACTACGGCTCCCGCGCGCTCCCGCGCCTCGAAGAACCTCGCCTTCCACCCTCAGAATCCACGATCCCCGCAACTCCCTGAGATCCAGGGTGTTGCGGGGATCGCCAGAACCCGCGAAGGGGGCGGGGCCGTCCCCGTGCCTGGAACGGGGGGACGTGAGGGGCCGCATCCCGGAGCGGTACACCGTGGTGCCCTCGCCGCCGCACCGGTCTCCCGGCGCACGCGCCCCTTTCGGGCCTGCTCGGCCCCTCCGAAAAAGGTTCTCCCCCGGTGTCGATCGGGGGAGGTCCCGTTCGACGTGTGGGTGAGGAAACAGACTGAGCAACCCTGGAGTCACCTGTGCGCACCCTGATCGTCACCGCGTTCGTGTCCGTCGACGGAGTCATGGAGGCCCCCGGCGGCGAGCCCGGCTACCGCAACGCGGGCTGGACCTTCAAGGACATCGAGACGGACGAGGCGGCCTACGGGATCAAGGCCCGCGAGCAGGAGGAGGCCACCGCCCTGCTCGTCGGCCGCCGCAGCTACGAGGCCTTCGCCCCGGTGTGGCCGACGATGGTGGAGGAGTTCGCCGGCTACAACGCCATGCCGCGGTACGTGGTCTCCACCACGCTGGAGGAGGACGACCCGCGCTGGCCCGCCACGATCCTGCGCTCGGTCGAGGACGTGGCCGCGCTGAAGGAGACCGGGGGCGGGCCGATCTCCGTCCAGGCCAGCGCCACCCTGGGCCGGGCCCTGGCCGACGCCGGGCTGGTCGACCGCTACCACCTGCTCGTCTTCCCGGTGCTGCTGGGCGCGGGCAAGCGGTTGTTCAGCGACACCGACAAGGACGCCCAGAAGCTCAGGCTGGTCGAGCACGAGGCGTACTCCAACGGCGTCCAGAAGCAGGTCTTCGACGTGGTCCGCTGAGGTCGGGCCCGGCGGGTGCGGCGCCTGGCGTCCGGGGGCGTCCGCCGGGGGACGCCCCCGGACACGGGGCAGGCGCCATCGGAACGGGCCTCTCCCACACCTCACAGCGGGGACGCCCCCCGGCGCGGGGCGGGCGCTCCGCCGTCCCGGACGCGGGCGACCGCGCGGTGGCCCGTGCCGGGGCCGGAGCGCTACGAGGAGAGCTTCTCCTCGATCAGGCGTTCGGCCTTCTCGACATCGCCGACGCCGGGGTGCTGCGAGAGCTCGTTGACGAGCATCTCCCTGCCGCTCAGGAACAGGCGCTTCTCTCCCGCGGAGACCTTCCTGGCGCGCTGCCGGTCGCTGATGCTGCGGACCAGTTCGGCGATCTGGCGCGGGTCCCCGCTGCCCAGCTTGGTCTCGTAGTTCTTGAACCGGCGCGACCAGTTGGGCGGGTCGTCCGTCGGCGGCCGGCTCAGGGTGTCGAGGATCGTCTGCAGTCCCTCGTCGTCGACGACCTTGCGCAGTCCCACCAGTTCGACGTTGGCCACCGGGATCTGGATGTCCATCGCCGAGGCGCGCACGGTCAGGGTCAGGAACTCGACGTCGCCGGCGGGGGTGGTCCGGGTCGAGCGGCCGGTGATGGTCACCAGCCCGTGGCGGGGGTGGATGAGGGCGTGCCCCACGGTCAGGTCCACCGGTTCACCACCGCCTCCCCCAGCGGTGCCCGGTCCGCCGTCCGTTCGGAGGGGAACACTGTCGCGCGCACGTCCGGAACACGAGAATGGCGCGATTCATCCTCATGGTGCCCGTTCAGTCGGTTGATCACCGGCGGAGACTATAGGAGTCTCGCGTCAGGTCAAGGTGAAATGCGGGAAACCCCGCTCCGGACGCGTCCGCCCCTCCCGTTCCACGGGTCGGACCCGGCGGGAGGACGCTCCGCCGTGCCGGGCGCCGGGCACGGCGCGTCAGCGTGCGGGGACCAGGCGGATGTCGCCGTTCTCCGTCTCGGCGGCGATCACGTGGCCGCTTCCGGGCACCACCTCCACGTCGGTCACCACCTCGCCGTTGTCGGAGGAGGACGACACGTCGTACCCCGCCTCCGGCAGCTCCACCGTCGCGGACCCGTTCGCCGTGCTCACCCGGACGTCGTCGGGCGCCCTGGCGAAGGACACGTCGATCGCTCCGTTCTCCGTGTGCGCCTCCAGGGTGGGCGAGACGATCCCGCGGGCGCGCAGCCCGCCGTTCCCGCTGCGCAGGACGAGCGGGCCGGACACGTTCTCCACCGTCACCTGCCCGTTGTCGGTGCCGATCTCCAGCGGCTCCGCGAAGCCGGTGGCCGTGGTGTCGCCGCTGCCGCCCTCCACCGTGAGCGAGGTCCCCTCGGGGACGGTCACCTCGTAGCGGGCGTCGCAGCCGGCCCTCGGGCCGCAGCGGAGCTGGAGCGACAGGGTCTCGCCGTTCAGCTCCCAGGTGGCGCGCGGCGGGCCGACGACCGCCCCGCCCGATACCCACCGCTTCACCTGGATGTCGTCCACCTCGGCGGGGACGACCTCCAGGTCCCCCCGGCCGACCGCGATGGTGAGCACGTCGGAGGACGGTGAGAAGCTGCGGTGCTGCGCCTCGGCCTCGTCGACCGTCGCGGCGGAGGCGCATCCGGACAGCAGCAGGACGGTCGCGGCGGCGCACGCCGGGGCCAGGACGGCCGGTTTCGTGTTCACTGCGGCTCCTCGCGGTCGGGCGGTGGCACGGAGGCCAGGGCTGCGATGACGGCGCCCAGCGCCCTCTCGATCGTTTCCGTGTCGACCGCCCCGGGGTCGGCCAGGTGCTCCATGGACAGGCCGTTGGTCAGGCAGTGCAGGATCAGGGCGGTGAGGCCGGGGTCGGCGCCCAGGGGCACGCCCCGGGCGGCGAACCGGGAGACGGCCTCGGCGACCGCCTCCCGCTGGGCGCGCCGCATCCGGCCGACCACGTCGCGGGTCTGCGCGTCGCGGGTCGCCCGGGCGGCGAACTCCAGGCCCAGACGGCCGCGCTCGGGGTCCTCGGTGATGCGCCGGGCCACGCCGCGGACGGTGTCCGCGACGGCGTCGGCGGGGTCGGCGGACTCGCCGATCCGTGCGAGCAGGGTGTCGATCTCTGCGTCGGAGCGCTCCCGCAGGACCGCGCCGAACAGGTCGCGCTTGCCGCCGAAGTTGGAGTAGACGGCCCCCTTGGTGAAGCCCGCCGCGTGCGCAATGTCCTCCAGGCGGCTGTCGGCGTAGCCGTGCTCGGCGAACGCGCGCACGGCGGCCGACAGCAGGCGGCGCCGTACCTCTTCGCGGGGGGTGCGGGGGACCGGGCCCCCGGGGTCGTCGGCCATGGGAGCGAGGTTAGCATACCCATGGGTATTGGATACTTTAGGTACTGAAGACTTCCGTGTCCTCCGGTCCGCCCTCGTTTTCCGGCGCGGGCCCACGGGTAGTGGGCGGGCACGGCCGCCCCCGGGGGCAGCACGGGCCCCGGGCGCCGGCGCACAGGAGGCGACACCAGGGGGAGTCATGAAGGCAGTCGTGTGGAACGGCACGAGGGACGTCAACACCGTCAACGTCCCCGATCCGCGGATCGAGGATCCCGGTGACGCCGTCATCCGCGTCACCAGCTCGGGCCTGTGCGGATCCGACCTGCACCTGTACGAGGTGCTCGGCCCCTTCATGAACCCGGGCGACGTGCTCGGCCACGAACCCCTGGGCGTCGTCGAGGAGGTCGGGCCGCAGGTCACGTCCCTGTCGGTGGGGGACCGCGTCGTCGTCCCCTTCCAGATCTCCTGCGGGCACTGCGCCATGTGCGGCACCGGCCTCCAGACCCAGTGCGAGAACACCAGGGTCGAGGAGCAGGGCATGGGCGCGCGGATCTACGGCTACAGCTCGCTGTACGGTTCCGTGCCCGGGGCACAGGCCGAGTACCTGCGGGTCCCCCGCGCGCAGAGCAACGCCATCCCGGTCCCCGCCCAGGGGGACGACGACAGGTACGTGTTCCTGTCCGACGTCCTGCCCACGGCCTGGCAGGCCGTCCGCTACGCGGACGTGCCGCAGGGCGGCTCGGTGGCGGTCCTGGGGCTGGGGCCGATCGGCGACATGTGCTGCCGGGTCGCCCGCCACCTGGGGGCGGGACAGGTGTTCGGCGTGGACCCGGTGGCCGAGCGCCGCGCACGCGCCGCCGCCCGGGGGGTGGAGGTGTTCGACTCCTCCGGCGGCACCGACGACCTGATCGGGGAGATCCGCGAGCGCACCCGCGGCGAGGGGCCGGACGCGGTCATCGACGCGGTGGGCATGGAGGCGTCCGGGCACGGGACCGCGAGGTTCGCCCAGAGGGTGGCCTCCTTCCTGCCCCAGAGCGCGGGCGCGAAGCTGATGGAGACGGCGGGGGTGGACCGGCTCTCCGCCCTGCACACCGCCATCGACCTGGTACGGCGCGGGGGGACGGTCTCGCTGATCGGCGTGTACGGGGGCATGGCCGACCCGATGCCGATGCTGACCCTCTTCGACAAGCAGATCCAGCTGCGGATGGGGCAGGCGAACGTGCGCCACTGGGCGCCCGAGATCCTCCCGCTCCTGGACGACGCCGACGTGCTGGGGGTGGAGGACTTCGCCACCCACCACCTGCCCCTGGACGACGCGCCGCACGCGTACGAGGCGTTCCAGAAGAAGGCGGAAGGCATGGTCAAGGTGGTCTTCCGGCCCTGACCGCGCGGACCGGCGGCGCGGCGCCCGCACGAGGGTCCCCGCGAACGCCGAGGACCCCGCCGTGCGAACGCACGGCGGGGTCCTCGGGGTGAGGGGCCGGCGGGGCGCCGACCGCGGGGGGCGTCAGCCCCCGAGGGCCTCCCGAAGCAGCGGGACGACCCCTTCCAGGGCGTGGGTGACGCCCAGGGTCGAGCCGCTGGAGAAGGCGTTGGCCAGCTCCGGGTCGTCCATGATCAGCAGGCGGCCGTCCTCGGCGGACGGGATGCCCTGGAGCACCGGGTCCTCCTCCAGGAAGCGGGTGGTCTCCTCGTCGCCGATGGGGAAGACGACGGTCAGGTCCGCGTCCAGGACCTCCACCAGCTCCGGGCTCAGGTCCACGTAGAACGCGCCCTCGGCCATCTCGGTGATCTCGGGCTTGTTCTCGAAGCCCAGGTCCTCCAGCAGGTCGACCCGCGCGTCCCCGGGGACGTAGGCGCCGTACTGCCCGTCGAAGTAGGCGCCGACCGCGATGGTCGTGCCCTCGAAGTCGGGGTTGTCCTCGCGCGCCTGCGCGAAGCGGCCCTCCAGCTCCCCGATGAGCTCCTCGCCCCGCGCGTCCTCGCCGAGCACCCGGGCGACCTGGCGGGTCTGCTCCTGCCAGGTGGTGCCGTAGGTGACCTCGACGCCGGGCGGCGGGCCGACCACGGGAGCGACGGGGGAGAGCAGGTCGTGGCGCTCCTGGGTGTGGTCGGAGCGGGTGTCGAGGATGACGTCGGGCTCCAGGGAGGCGACCGCCTCCAGGTTCGGCTCCATGGTGCCGATCTGCACCGGCTCCTCGTCGAACAGGTCGGCGGCCCAGGGGCCCACGCCGGCGCCGCCGTAGCCCTGCCAGTCGGCCACGCCGACGGGCTGGACGCCCAGGGCCAGCGCCGTCTCGGCGTCGGACCAGCCGAGGGCGGCGACGTTGGCCGGCCGGTCCTCGATCTCCACGTCGCCGAACAGGGTCTCGACGGTGACGGGGAAGCCCTCCGCGGCCTCGCCCGTCCCCTCCTGTCCGGCATCGGAGGTCTGGCCGCCGCAGGCGGCGAGCATCAGGATGGACAGCGCACCGGCGGCGATCGTGCCGCCGCGGGTCAGCGGACCGCGGTTCATGGGGCCTCATTCGGTCGAGGAGATGAGCTTAGGCTCACCTAAGCAAGTCTCATGGTGGAGCAGGCGGAGCCGATGCGCAAACCGGACATCACGGGTGGGGGCAGGTGTGGTCCGCGGAGGACGCCGACGGCGCGGGGGTGTCGGCGCCGCCGGAGGCCCCCGCGCCGCGCGCCGGGTGACGGGGTTCACGTCCCCCGGCCGCGGGGACGGGTCAGGCGTAGGCCTCGGCGCCCGCGCGCCAGTACCCGATGAACGCGATGTCCTCCTTGGCCACGCCCCTCTCCTTCACCAGGAACCGGCGCAGCCCGGTGGGGAGCCCGTTCTCGCCCGCCACGAAGCAGTAGGGGCGGCCCTCCGGCAGCGCGGCCCCGCTCGCCGCCTCCAGCGCCAGCTGCCCGGGGACCGTGTGCGCGCCGTCGCGCGCCAGCCAGCGCACCTCCACCCCGGCGGGGGCGTCGACCTCGCGGACGTCGGCCGAGGAGGGCACCTCCAGGAACGCCAGCCCGCGCAGGTCGCGCGGGGACTGCTCCAGGATCGAGAGGATCGCGGGCACCGCGCTCTCGTCGCCGACCAGCAGGTGCCAGTCGGCGTCCTCGGGCGGCAGGTGGTAGATGCCCTCCGCCAGCAGCCCCAGCTCGTCCCCGGGCCGCGCGCCCAGGGCCCAGGCGGACGCGGGCCCCTCGTCCCCGTGGGCGACGAACTCGATGTCCATCTCCAGGGCCTCGGGGTCGAACCGGCGGGCGGTGTAGTTGCGCACGTGGGGCCGGTGCTCCTCGGGCATCGCGCGGAACTCGGCCACCCAGCCGTCGTCGGCGGAGGCGTGAGGCAGGTGCAGCCGCTCCTGGCCCGGCCGCGCGAAGAAGATCCGCGTGCACTGGTCCAGGCCCATGAACTCGAACCCGGCCAGCTCCTCGCCCCCGACCGTCACCGTGACGAAGTTGTCGGTGGTCCGCTCGGTGCGCACCACCCTGACCCGGACCATGCTCCGTCGACTCGGATACCTGATGCGCAACGGAAAGGCCTCTCGTTCGGGGTGCGGGGTTCGCCGGGCGCGTCCGGTCCGGGCCGCTGCGGGGATTCCGGCGGCGGACGGGGTCGCCGTCACGGCGGGCGAAGGTTAGCCTAACCAAGGTTGGGTGTGCCCGGGCGGCCGGGGTCGTGTTCGGCGAGGGCGCCCGGCCTGACTAGCCTGGCCAGGCCACGACACAGCAGGGGGAACAGGACATCGGATGAGTACACGTCTGCACGGGGTCACGCACCCCGAAGAGAGAGGAAGTGCCTGGTGAGCGCCTCCACCAGCACGGTCGGCGCCCCCGACACCGCTCCTCCCGCCGCTCCGGAGGCCCCCGCCCCGCGGCCCCTCGCCGACGGGACGCCCGGGAACGCGCCGGCCCTGCGCCGGCGCACCCTGCGGCGCAACCGCCGCCACGTCTCCCTGGGTGTGGTCCTCCTCTCCCTGCACCAGGTCGCCGAGGCCCTCGTCCCCGTCGCCATCGGCCTGACCATCGACCTGGCGGTCGACACCGGGGACGTCACCGCCCTGGCCTACTGCGTCGCGGGCATCGCCCTGCTCTTCACCGTCCTGGCCTTCGCCTACCGCACCGGGGCGCGCTTCACCCTGCGGGCGGTCGAGAACGAGGCCCACCTGCTCCGGGTCGAGGCCGCGCGCCGCGCCCTCGACCCGCGCGGCGAGCGCAGCGGGCTGCGCGCGGGCGAGGTCCTGTCCGTGGCCACCTCCGACGCCGAGCAGGCGGCCGTGTACGTGCGCGCCTGGTCGGCGGCGATCGCCGTCACGGTCGCGATCGTCGTCACCACCGTCGCCCTGCTGGCGGTCGACGTCCCGCTCGGCCTCGGCGTGCTCGTCGGCGTCCCCCTGCTCATGCTGCTCCTGCGCGTCCCCGCGGCCCACATCACGCGGCGCAGCGAGGCCAAGCAGGCCACGGCCGCCGGAGCGACCGCCCTGGCCACCGACCTGGTCACCGGGCTGCGCGTCCTCATGGGGATCGGTGCCCGCCACAACGCCGCCCTCCGCTACCGCTCCGCCAGCGCCCGGGCCCTGGAGGCGTCGGTCGGCGCCGCGGCCAGCAGCGGCGTCTACCGGGGCCTGGTCACCGCGGCCGGCGCCGTGTTCCTCGCCTGCGTCGCGGGCGCGGCCGGGTGGATGGCGCTGGAGGGCCGGCTCACCGTCGGCGAACTCGTCATCGTCATCGGCCTGGCCCAGTTCCTCTCCGAGCCGGTGCAGGGCCTGGGCATGGTCGGGCAGCTCTTCGCCACGGCCCGCGCCTCCGCCGACCGGTTGGTCAGACTGCTCAACGCGCCCGACGCCGTCACCCCCGGGGACCGCTCCCCGGGCGGGAACGCGCTCGTCGAGCTGGCCGGGGTCTCCCACCGCACACTGGACGACGTCGACCTGAGGCTCGCCCCCGGCGAGTTCGTCGGCGTGCTCGCCACCGACCCGCGCGACGCCGAGGCACTGCTGGAACTGCTCTCGGGCAGGGCCGGCACGGAGGGCGTGGAGGGTTCCGTCACCGTGGGCGGGGTGCCCGTCGGCGAACTGGACCTGGACGCCCTGCGGGCCGCGGTCCTGGTGGAGGAGCACGGTTCGGCCCTGTTCGAGGGCACCCTGCGCTCCAACCTGGTCACCGGCCCCGGCGCGGACGAGGAGCGGCTGCTCGACGCCCTGCGCGCGGCCTCCGCCGAGGACCTGGTCCTCGGCCACCCCGACGGCCTGGACCGCCCCGTCTCCGACCAGGCCGCCAACCTGTCCGGCGGACAGCGCCAGCGCGTGGCCCTGGCCCGCGCCCTGGCAGCCGACCCTCCCGTGCTCGTCCTGCACGACCCCACCACGGCGGTGGACGCGGTCACCGAGGAGGCCATCGCGCGCGGCGTCGCCGCCGCGCGGAGCGGGCGCGTCGCACCCGGGGCGACCCTGGTCGTGGCCGCGAGCCCCGCCCTGCTCTCCCGCGCCGACCGGGTCGTCGTGCTCGTCGACGGCCGGGTCCACAGCACCGGAACACACGCACGACTGGTCGAGGAAGACCGGCACTACGGCGAGGCGGTGCTCCGATGAGCACGACCACTTCCACGGGCGCGACGGACACGCCGCCCGCCGAGGACACGGCGGGCGGGGAGCTGCTCCCCACCGCCGGCGCACGCAGGACCTGGGCCGTGCTCGGGGAGGGGGTGCGCGCCACCGGATGGGCCACCCCCCTCGCCCTGCTGACCGTGCTCGCGGGCAGCGGCGCCGGACTGGTCGCCCCCTGGGTGCTGGGCGCCATGGTCGACGACATCTCCGCCGGGGCGGACCTGGACGCCGTCCTGCGCTCGGCCGGGCTGATCGCCGCCGCCGCGGTGGTGGGCGGGCTGCTCGTGGGCCTGGGCGCGTGGCTGGTCAGCAGGGTCGGCGAGACCGTCCTGGCGCGGCTGCGCGAGCGGGTCATGGACCGGGTGCTGCACATGCCCGCCACACGGCTCGAGAGGGTCCGCATCGGCGACCTGCTCTCCCGGGTCGGGGACGACGTCGCCGTGGTCACCGCCAGCATCGCGCGCACCGGCCCCGACGTGGTGATCGCCCTGGCCACGGTGGTGCTCACCGCCGCGGGCATGACCGCCCTGGACTGGCGCCTGGGCCTGGCCGGGCTCTGCGCGCTGCCCGTGTACGCCATGGCCCTGCGCTGGTACCTGCCGCGCTCGGGCCCCTACTACGCCCGTGAGCGGATCGCCATGGGCGAGCGCTCGCACGCGATGATGGGCGCCCTGCGCGGGCGCGGCGCCGTGCGCGCGTACCGCCTGGAGGACGAGCACGAGGAACGGGTCGCCCGGCGGTCCCGTGCGGCCAGGGACATCACCGTCGAGGTGTTCCGCCTGTTCACCCGCTTCGGGTCGCGCCTCAACGGGGCCGAGTGCGTGGGGCTGACCGCCGTCCTGGTCACGGGGTTCTGGCTGGTGCGCGGCGACCTCGCCACGGTCGGCATGGTCACGGCGGCGGCCCTGTACTTCCACCGCCTGTTCGGGCCGATGATCTTCCTCGTCATGAACTTCAACGAGGTCCAGTCCGCCGGGGCCAGCCTGGCCCGGCTCGCCGGTGTCGTCGACCTGCCGCAGGAGCGCGACCCGGGCGCCGAGGAGGGGCCCGCGGGCTCCACCGTGCGCGTCGAGGGCGTCACCCACTCCTACGGGAACGGCGCCCCGCCCGCCCTGGAGGACGTGACCCTGGAGGTCGCGGCCGGTGAGCGCGTGGCCCTCGTGGGGGCCAGCGGCGCGGGCAAGACCACGCTGGCCGCCCTCGTGAGCGGGCTGCGCACGCCCGGCCGGGGAACGGTGTACCTGGGCGGCGTCCCCCTCGACGAGCTCGGGGAGCGCCGGGTGCGCGAGCACGTCTACCTGGTCAGCCAGGAGACCCACGTGTTCGCGGGAACCCTCCTGGAGGACCTGCGCCTGGCGCGCGCCGATGCGCAGCCGGCCGACGCGGAGCGGGCCCTGGAGGCGGTCGGCGCCCTGGAGTGGGTGCGCGCCCTGCCCGAGGGGCTGGACACGGTCGTGGGCGAGGGCGGCCACCCCCTGACCGCCGAGCAGGCCCAGCACCTGGCGCTGGCCCGCCTGGTCCTGGCCGACCCGGACGTCGCCGTCCTGGACGAGGCCACGGCCGAGGCGGGCAGCTCCGGGGCGCGGCGCCTGGAGCGGGCCGCCGTCGCGGCCACCGCGGGCCGCACCACCCTCGTCGTGGCACACCGGCTCACCCAGGCCGAGGCCGCCGACCGGGTGGTGGTGATGGACCGGGGGCGGATCGTGGAGCAGGGGCCGCACGCCGAGCTGGTCGCCGCCGGGGGCCGCTACGCGGCGCTCTGGCGCAGCTGGCAGGGCGCCCCGGGGCCGGACACGGCCGCACCCGCCGTGTAGGGGCCCCTCGGGAGATCGCGGGCGGCCGCGGGCCGGAAAAGCGCGGGGAACACCTCCTGGCCGACACCGACGGGCCGGGCGCCGAGGAAGCGGCGCCCGGCCCGTCCGTCGTCCGGCGGACCCGGTCAGCCGATGGGCTCGGGGAGCGGGGCGACCCGGTAGGCCAGGCCGAGGGTGTCCCCGGAGGCGGGGTCGGTCAGCTCCACCCGCCAGGAGGAGGCGAACTGGTCCACGTCGGCGCGCATGGGGATCGTGCCCGACAGCAGGACGGCGCCGGTCACCAGCAGGCCGCGCTCCCGCAGGACCTCCAGCCAGTAGGAGGGGGGCAGGAGCTCGGCGAGGGTGCCGTCCTGGATCTCGGCCTCGCCGTCCCCGGTCCCGACCCACGCCTTCAGGGTGATGTCGTCCCACCGGTCCTCGACGTCGGTCAGGCGCCAGGCCCGAGCGCCGAGGACGTCGGGGCCCGCGTTCTTGCTCCACGCCACGCCGTGCGCCTCCAGCTCGCGGTCGGTGTGGTCGCAGGCCACCGTGACGAGCACGTCCCGCGGCTCGGGGCCGGTCACGACGAGGGCCCACTCGGCCTCGCCGGAGGTGCGGCCGTGCTGGGCCGGGACCTGCGACACCTGCGCGGCGAGGTAGGGGGACACCGGGTACAGGGCCGGTGTGGTGGTGGGGGCGGGGACGCCGAGGAGGGCCAGCTCCTCCACGTGGGCGCGCACGTCGTCCTGGCTGCGGCCGGTGTAGCCGGCGTTGAGCAGGTGCGTGACCTCCACGGCGACCGTGGTCCCGTCGTTGAGTTCGAATTGCAGTTCGGTCATCAAAATCCTCCGGGACTTGCGCATACCTCTTGTATACGACGAGTATAACCAGCATCTGCGCAACACGACCGGAAGGAACGAGATGGACCAGCCACAAGCAGCGACGACCCGCGCGAGAGAGGTGGGGCGCGGGACGGTGGCGCGCGCGTTCATCGCCAGCCTCTCGGGAACCGCCCTGGAGTGGTACGACTTCGCGATCTACTCGGCGGCCTCGGCGCTCGTCTTCGGGCACCTCTTCTTCCCCAGCCACGACCCGCTGGCCGCGACGATGCTCGCGTTCTCCACCTACGCCGTCGGCTACGTGGCCAGGCCGCTGGGCGGGATCTTCTTCGGCCGACTCGGCGACGTCGTCGGCCGCAAGAAGGTCCTCGTCAGCACGCTCGTGCTCATCGGCGTGGCCACCTTCCTCATCGGCCTCCTGCCCACGCACGCCAGCATCGGCGGCACCGCCGCCGTCCTCCTGGTCGCCCTCCGCTTCGCCCAGGGCGTCGGCGTGGGCGGCGAGTGGGGCGGCGCCGTGCTCCTGTCCAGCGAGTTCGGCGACCCCCGCCGCCGGGGCTTCTTCGCCTCGGCCGCGCAGGTGGGCCCGCCCCTGGGCAACCTCATGGCCAACGGCGTCCTGGCCCTGCTCGGACTGCTGCTCACCGAGGAGCAGTTCCTCTCCTGGGGCTGGCGCGTCGCCTTCCTCCTGTCGGGCGTCCTCGTCCTCTTCGGGCTGTGGATCCGGGCCAAGCTGGAGGAGACCCCCGTCTTCCAGGCCATCGCGGAGGAGGGGGAGCGGCCCTCGGCGCCCCTGCGCGAGGTCTTCACGAAGCAGGCACGGCCCCTGACCGCGGCGGTCCTCAGCCGGGTCGCCCCCGACGTCGTCTACGCCCTGTTCACGGTCTTCGTCCTCACCTACGGGACCCAGGTGCTCGGGCTGGAGTCCGGCACGGTCCTGGCTGCGGTCCTGACCGGGTCGGCCTTCCAGGTGGCCCTCATCCCGCTCGCGGGATGGCTCTCCGACCGCGTCAACCGGCGGCTGCTCTACGGCCTGGGCGCCCTCGGCGCCGGGATCTGGCCTTTCGTGTTCTTCCCGGCCATCGCCGACGCCTCGTTCCTCGCCCTCACCGGCGGCATCGTGGTCGGCCTCGCCCTGCACTCGGTCATGTACGGCCCGCAGGCCGCCTTCGTCTCCGAGCAGTTCCACCCGCGCCTGCGCAACACGGGCAGCTCCCTCGCCTACACCCTGGCGGGGATCATCGGCGGCGCCGTCGCGCCGCTCGTGTTCACGTACCTGCTGGCCGCCACCGGCAGCTGGGTGCCGCTGGCCGTCTACGTCGCCGTCACGGCCGCCGTCACGGTGGCGGGCCTGGTGCTGGGCCGCGACCCCGCGCCGCACGAGGACGAGGAGCTCCTCGCCGGCGCCGGGGCCTAGACCGGTGGCGTCCGGGGCCTGCGCGCCTCCCGGGGCCGGGCGTCCGCGCCACGGGGTCCCCCGGCCGCCGTGCGCGGCGGCCGGTCCGGCCCGGTGGGCGCCCGGACCGCCACCGGGCCCGAGCGCACCCTCCGGGGCCCCGGAGGGCGGTCGCTCAGCTCTCCAGCAGGACCTTCAGCGTGGCGTCCAGGTGCGAGTCGATGGCCGCCGCGGCCGCGGCCTCGTCGCCCGAGCGCAGCGCGTCCAGGATGACGGTGTGCTCGTCCAGGACGGACGCGTACCGGTCCTGGGTGGAGAACAGGGCGACCATGCCCGCCCGGACCTGTCGGGCGCGCAGCCCGTCGTAGAACTTGATGAGCATGTCGTTGCCGGTCGAGGCGACCAGGGCCGAGTGGAAGCGGTGGTCCCAGTCGATGAACGTGCGGGCCTCCTCGGGCACCGTGAGCTCCTCCTGGTGCCGCAGCGCGTCCTCCATCGGCCCGACCGGCGCCGCGCCCCGGCGCAGGGCCTGCTCGGCCGCGTGGCGCTCGACCATGCCGCGCATCTCCATCAGCTCGGAGAGCTCGCGCCCGCTCATCGGGGCGACGTAGGCGCCGCGCTTGGGGATGAGCTGCACCAGGTCCTCGGCGGACAGGAGGAGGAGCGCCTCGCGGATGGGGGTCCGCGACACCCCGATCAGGCTGGCGACCTCCTGCTCGTTGATGAAGCCCCCCTGGCGCTCCGGATCGCTCAGGTAGGAGTCCTTCAGGAACTGGTAGGCCCTCTCCCGACCCGATGCGGCCACTGCCCCTCCTCACGTACACAACATGTATGCACGACCTTACTGTCCCGGGGCGCGCCGTCGGCGCGCACTCCATGAGCCAAGAAACACAGGGGAAACACGATGCGCGTAGCACTCTGCCAGATCTCCTCCACCGACCGGCCCGAGGAGAACCTCGCGATCGCGGAGACCGCCGTGGCCGAGGCCGCGGCCTCCGGGGCCGAGCTGGTGGTCCTGCCCGAGGCCGCCATGGTCCACTTCGGGGCCGACCTGGCCGGGGCCGCCCAGCCGCTGGACGGGCCCTGGGCGACGGGCCTGCGCGGGATCGCCGACCGCCACGGGGTCACCGTCCTCGCCGGGACGTTCGCCCCGGCCGGTGACGGAAGGGTCCGCAACCTGCTGCTGGCCACCGGGGACGGCGTCGAAGCGGCCTATCAGAAGATCCACGTCTTCGACGCCTTCGGGCACCGGGAGTCCGACTCCGTCGCCCCCGGCGCCGAGCCGGTCGTCATCGAGGTCGGCGGGGTCCGCGTGGGCCTGGCCGTCTGCTACGACGTCCGCTTCCCCGAACTCTTCCGGAGGCTCGCCCTGGCCGGGGCCCAGGTGATCGCCGTGTGCGCCTCCTGGGGAGCCGGCCCCGGCAAGCGGGAGCAGTGGGACCTGCTCACCCGCGCCCGCGCCCTGGACTCCACGTCGTGGGTGCTGGCCTGCGGACAGGCCGACCCCGGCCCGGTGGAGGGCACCGCGCCCCGGGGTATCGGCCACAGCGCCGTCATCGGCCCGGACGGCACCCGCAGGGCCGGGCTCGACGGGGCGCCGGGGCTCCTGGTCGCCGACATCGACGTGGCGGAGGCCGCCGCCGTGCGCGAGGCCGTGCCGGTCCTGCGCAACGCCCGGATGTGAGGCAGGGGGCCTGCGCGCGCGGCCCTTCCGCGCCGCCGGCGTCCGGCCCCTCCCCGGGGCGGGCGCCGGCGGCACCTGCGGCACCGGTGCGCGGCCCGGCCGCCTGCCCGCCCGGCGGCCTGTCCACCCGCCCGCCCGGCGGCCCGTCCTGACGTCCGCCCGCCCGGCGGGCCACGGCGTCGCGTTCGTGTACCTGCGCCGCCCCGGCCCCTCCGGCCGTCGCGGTTGCCGCCGTTCCGGGGCGGGCCCGCCCGCGCGGGCACGGTCGGCCGCCCCGGCCGGGCCCGCCGCCGTGCCGGAGCCGGTCCCCGGACGGGTGGTCCGGGTAGAGGAACCTCGACCCCCGGGGTGGGGGGAGCACCCCTCTTCGCCTCCGGAACCCCCTTTCCCGCGAGGGGCGGCATAGGATTCCCCGGTGCGAGACAACGACGCCGAGACGGCTCTGTGGCCGGCGCTCGTACGCCGTCCGGTCGCGGTGCTCCTCACCCCCTGGCCGTGGCGTGCCCTGCTCTACCTGGCCACGTCGGCCCCGGTCGCCGCGGTGTGGTCGCTCCTGTGCTGGCCGCTGCTCACCCTGGCGGGCCTCCCCCTGGGGGCGGTCGAGCGCCGCAGGCTCGCCCTCGTGGACGGGGCGCCCGCGCCCTCCCCGCACACGCCCCCGCCGCCGGGGGCCGGGCCCGCGGGCTGGATCCGGTGGCGCTCACGCGAGGCGGCCTCCTGGCTGGAACTGGCCCACGGGCTGCTGCTGGCGCTGCTGTGCGTGGTCGAACTGACCGTGGCGGTGGTCCTGGCGGGGGTGCCGGCCGTCCTGCTGGCCTCGCCGGTGCTGCGCGCCGCCGGGGTCGCCGACGGCCCGTCCCCGGTCGCCCCCGCCGTTCTCCTCGGCCTCGGCACGCTGCCGGTGAGCGCCTACACGGCCATGGTGCTGGCGGCGGGCCGCGCCCGGCTGGCGCGTGCGCTGCTGACCGCGCCGCGCGGGGAGGAACTGGCCGAGCTCGGAGAGCGGCTCGTCCTGGTGTCCCGGTCCCGCACGCGGATCGTGGACGGGTTCACGGCCGAACGGCGGCGGATCGAGCGCGACCTGCACGACGGGGCCCAGCAGCGGCTCACCGCGCTGGTCGTGCGCCTGGGCATGGCGAGCAGCCGGTTCGACGACGACCCCGAGCAGGCCAGGGCCCTGGTCGAGCAGGCGCACGCCGACGCCCGCGCCGCCCTCGTCGAGCTGCGCGAGCTGGTGCACGGCATCCATCCGGCGGCCCTGACCGAGCGCGGGCTCGTCGCCGCGCTGGAGGAGCTGGCGGACACCCAGCAGGTGGAGGTGGCCGTGGAGGCGGGGGACGTGGGGCGGCTGCCCGACGCCGTCGAGTCCACCGCGTACTTCTGCGCCGCCGAGGCCGTGGCCAACGCCGCCCGCCACTCCGGGGCCGACACCGTCCGGGTGGGCCTGCGCGTGAACGGAGGGGCGCGGCGCGGGACCCTGCTCCTCACGGTCACCGACGACGGCCGCGGCGGCGCCGACCCGGACCGGGGGAGCGGGCTGACCGGCCTGGCCGACCGGGCGGCAGCCCTGGGCGGGCGGGTGTCCCTGACCAGCCCCGGCGGAGGGCCGACGACGGTGGAGGTGAGGATCCCGTGCGGATCGTGATCGCCGAGGACTCGGTCCTGCTGAGGGCGGGCCTGGAACAGCTCGTCGCCATGGTCGGGCACGAGGTGGCGGCCTCGGTCGGCGACGCACCCGCGCTCATGGCGGCGGTGGACGCGCACCGCCCCGACCTCGTGGTCACCGACGTGCGCATGCCGCCCGGCCACAACGACGACGGGCTGCGCGCCGCGATCGCGCTCGCCCGCGCCCACCCCCGCACGGGGATCCTCGTCCTGTCCCAGTACGTGCTGGGCGCGGCCGCCGCCGAACTCCTGGAGAGCCGCGCCGAGGGGGTCGGCTACCTGCTCAAGGACCGGGTCGGGGACGTGGACGAGTTCCTGGGCACCCTGGAGCGGGTCGCCGCCGGGGGCACCGTCGTCGACCCCGGGGTGGTGCGCCGCCTGCTGGGCCGGCGCCGCAACAGGTCGGTCCTGGAGCGGCTGACCCCGCGCGAGCGCGAGGTGCTGGAACTGATGGCGAGGGGCCGCACCAACGCCGCGGCGGCGGAGGCCCTGGTGGTCACCGAGGCGGCGGTCGCCAAGCACGTGAGCGGGATCTTCACCAAGCTCGACCTGCCGGTGAACCCGAACGACAACCGCCGGGTGCTCGCGGTCCTCGCCTACCTCGCGGGCTGACGGGGGCGCCCGTCCGGCGCCCTGTCGGCACGCCCCGTCAGTCCATGGCCGAGGTGCCGTGGCGCCAGTAGCCGACGAACGCGATGTCGGACTTGGGCACCCCGCGCTCGCGGACGAGCACCCGCCGCAGGCCGGTGGGCAGGGCGTTCTCCCCGGCGACGAAGCAGAAGGGGCGGCCCGGCGGGAACTCGGCGGCGCGCACGGTGTCCAGGGCGAGCCTGCCGGGCAGGGCGTGCGGGTCGGTGCGGGGCAGCCAGTGCACGTCCACGCCGGGCAGGTCGGGCAGCGGCCGGACGTCGTCGGAGGAGGGGACCTCCAGGTAGACCCGGGCCCGCAGGTCGGCGGGGGCCTGCTCCAGGATCGACACCAGGGCGGGCACGGCGCTCTCGTCGCCCACGAGGAGCTGCCAGTCGGTGTCCTCGGAGGGCACGTAGTAGACGGCGTCGGCGAGCAGGCCCGCCTCGTCGCCGGGGGCGGCCGCAGCGGCCCAGGCGGAGGCCGGGCCGGCGTCGCCGTGGTCCACGAACTCCAGGTCGAGTTCGAGCGCCTCCGGGTCGAAGCGGCGCACGGAGTAGCTGCGCACGTGCGGCTTGCGGTCGTCGGACATCGCGTACAGCTGCTCCACCCAGCGCTTGTCGGCGTCGGCGGGCATGTGCAGCCGGTCCTGGCCCTCGCGGGGGAGGAAGAGGCGCACGAACTGGTCGCGGCCGAGGAAGTCGAACCCCTCCAGTTCCCCGCCGCCGAGGGTCACCGTGACGAAGTGCTTGCTGACGCGGGTGGTGCGCACCACGCGGGTGCGGATCATCGCGCGGTGGCGGGGGTGTTCGATGCGCACGGGCCCATGTACTCCTCGGTCGGACGGACGGGCGGAGAACGCCCCTCGTTAGGTTAGCCTCACCAACCGCCCGGCGTCGAAGCGGCGGCGGAGCCCGGAGGCGACCCGCGTCGCGCGGGCGCGGCCGGACCGGTCCGGGGAGCGGGCGGCGTCCCGCACCGCCGGCCGCCGGACCGGTCCGCCCGGCCCCTCAGACCGCGGACCACTCCTTCCGGTGGGCGCGGGCGAAGTCGGCGAAGGCGCGGGGCGGGCGGCCGGTCAGACGGTGGACCGTGTCCGTGACGCGGTCCTCCTCGCCTCGGGCGATGCCGGAGTCCACCCCGACCAGCGCCGAGGCGAAGGGCTCCGGCATGCCCGCGTCCAGGTTGCGCCGGACCAGCTCGGCCGCCGGCGCCGGCGTGTGGCGCACCGGTCGGCCGGCAGCGTCGGCGATGACCGCCGCCGCCTCCGTGTACCCGAACGACTCCGGCCCGGTGAGCACGTGGTCGCCGGCCACCGGCCCCGGCGCCGTCAGCACCTCCGCCGCGACGGCCGCGATGTCGGCGGCGTCGATCCATCCGAGCCGCCCGCCGCCGGTCGCCGAGCGGATCTCGCCGCGCTCGCGGATGCCCACCGCCACCGGGTGCGCACCGGTGAAGTTCTGCATGAACCCCGACGGCCGCAGCACCGCCCACTCCGGGAACGACCGCACGGCCCCGCCCAGCTCCGCGGCGCCCGGGGCGCCGGGCAGCTCCGCCAGCGAGCCGAGCAGCACCACGCGCCGCACCCCGGCGGCCCTGGCGGCCGCCAGGAACGGCCCGGCCGCCGGCATGGGGTCCAGGGTCAGCGGCGGAGGCACCAGGTACAGGGCCTCCGCCCCGGCGAGGGCGCGGGCGTGCGTCCCCGGGTCCGCCCAGTCGAAGGGCACGCCCCCGGGGCCCGGCCTGCGACTGGCCACGCGCACGTCCGCGCCGCGGGACCGCAGCGTCTCGGCCAGGGGGCGGCCGGTGTTGCCGGTGCCGCCGGTGACGAGGATCGTCATGCCCCGAGCCCCTTCCGCAGTGCTTCCAGCCCGCCGCCGGCGCGTGCCGCCTGCACGGGACTCCAGTAGTCGCGGAACTCGGTGATGAACCCGTCCCGCACCGTGACCACGGTGATGTAGTCCATCCGGTAGGGCACGCCCGTGCGCACCGTCCGGCCCTCGGCGCTGTACTCGGCGACGACGGTCTCCGGATCCCCGGTGCGGTGCACGCGCATCGCCGGGACGCCGGTGACGTCGTACACATCGGTGTATCCGGACAGGTAGTCGCGCACCGCCTCCCGGCCGTCCAGCCGCGTGGGCGCCCCGGCCTCCGCGAACGGGAACGCGGCCGTCCCGTCCGGCGCCCACATCCCGGCGATGCCGTCCATGTCCTTGGCCTCCAGCAGCTCCAGCATCCGCCGGAGCACTTCTTCGGGTGATCGTTCCATCTCCGCCTCCGTTGTCGGGTCCCTCGTCCACCACAGTGGCGGGGCGCGCCGTGCGGGGGAACGGCCGCGTCGTCCCCGGACCACTGGTCCGTGGCTCGCCGTCCGCGCGCATGGCAGGCTGGGAGTGTGGACAAGCGAGAACTCGGCGGTTTCCTGCGCGCCCGCCGCGAGGCCCTGAGCCCGGCCGACGCCGGCCTTCCCGTCCGCGCGGGCGGGCGCGCACGGCGCACGCCGGGGCTGCGACGCGAGGAGGTCGCCGACCTCGCCGGGGTCTCGGTGAGCTACTACGAGCGGCTGGAGCAGGCCCGGGCGCCGCGTCCGTCACCGCAGGTGATCGACGCGATCGGGCGGGCCCTGGCGCTGTCGGGGGCGGAGAGGGCGCACCTGTCCCGGCTGGCCGGGCACGCGCCGTCCGCACGGCCGGGGCCGGCCGAACAGGTCCCGCCGGGGGTGCTCGCCCTGCTGGACCGGCTCGGCCCGGTCGCCGCCTACGTCTGCGACGACCGGCACGACATCGTGGCCTGGAACGACCTGGCGGCGGCGCTGGTCACGGACTTCGGCGCGCTGCCCCCGGCCGAGCGCAACGTGCTGCGCCTGGCCGCGCGCCTGGGCGGGACGGTGTGCTCGGCGCCCCAGGGGGCGGCGGGCGGGTTCGAGGCGCAGGCGGCGGCCCACGCGCGCGAGGCGCTGTCCCGCCGCCCGCACGACGCCGCGCTCCGGCGGCTGGTCGGCGAGTCCGCCGAGCGGATGCCCGGGTTCGCGGCGGAGTGGCGGCGGCACGACGTCCGTCCGCGTACGACGCTGCGCAAGCGCGTCGAGCACGCCGAACTCGGAGTGCTCGACCTCGACTCCCAGACCCTCGCGGTGCCGGGCTCCGACCTGCGCGTGGTCATGCTCAGCGCCGAACCGGGCACCCCCGCCCACGAGAAGCTCACCCGTCTCCAGCTCCGGCTCGCGGTCCCCGAGCCCTCCTCGCTCCCGTAGCGGCGGGTGGACGCGGCGGAGGCCGGACGTCCGCTGCGGTTCCCGGCGGCCGGTCCGACCCGGCTCGCGCGGTCGACCGGCCACGCACGGGGCCGCCTGTCGAGCAGGGTGGCGAAGACCGCCGCCGGCAGTGTGAGCGACGCCGGCGGGTCCGGCAGGGAGGAGGCCACGGCCTCACCAGGCGGCCGGGTCGCCGGGCGGATGCGGCGGGGAAGCGTCGGACGCCAGGGCGGCCTCCAGCTCCGCCCGGTGCCCGGCCGTCCACTCACGGGCCTCCCGCACCTCCTCCACGACACCCCGGTCGCGGAAGTGGCGCATCTTCGGGTCGCCCTTCGCGGCCAGGTCGAGGATGCCCCGACGGCAGCGGTCCTGCCACCACAGGACCGTCTCCACGACGTCCCCGCGTTCGGCGAGTCCGTAGGAGTCGCAGACCAGCCGGATCCGGGCGCCCGCGCCGACCGCCCCGGGGCCCAGGCGCGCGAACTGCCAGCACAGGTGGGCGACGTCGTGCACGCGCCGGCCCGGGGCGGCCAGCTCCCAGTCCACGAACGCGTAGGGCACGCCGTCCAGGTCGATGGTGTTGCGGGGGTCCAGGTCGTTGTGGCAGACGACCTCCTGGTCCCCGGCGAGCGCGGTCCCGGCGGTCAGGTCGTGGAACTCCCGGGTGAGCCGGGCCGCACGGGCGATGTAGTGGCGGGGGAGGGGGGCGCGGTGGTGGACGGCCCGGCCGGGGAGGAAGTCGTACACCAGGCGTCCGCGGTGGTCGTGGCCGTACTGGCGGGGCGCGCCCCGCCACCCCCGGTCGTGGAGGTGGTCCAGGAGGGCGCGTTCGAACTCCCGGGCGGGGTGGTCGGGCCGGTGGACGCTCCTTCCGTGGGAGTCGAACTCCACCGACCACGGACGGCGGTCCCCGGCGCCCCCGCGAACACCGGACATTGTTCCCCTTTGGTAGATCTACGTCGTCAAGGTGCGAACTCGGTAAAATCTCAACCGGAGGTGGAAAACCCGGTTCGGTTTCTCCCTAAACGGTCTCGGCCACCCGCAGCGTCAGCGACCCCAGCCGGTCGAACTCGGCCGTGAACACGTCCCCCGCCTCCAGGGCGATCGGCGTGTGCAGGGCGCCGGTCAGGACCAGCTGTCCGGGCTCCAGGACCCTGCCGGACCCGGCCAGGGAGTTGGCCAGCCACGCGAGCACGGCCACCGGGTCGCCCAGCGCCGCGGCGCCGACCCCGGTGTCCACGACCTCGCCGTTGCGGCTCAGGACCATGCCGACCAGGCGGGGCTCGAACCCCTCCAGGGGGACCGCCGTGTCGGAGACGGCGATGGCCCCCGTGGACGCCAGGTCGGAGACCGTGTCGGCGATCCGGATCCGCCAGTCCTCGATGCGGGAGTCGACGATCTCGACCCCGGCCCTGACCTCCGACACCGCCGCCCGTGCCTGCTCGACGGTCACGCCCGGCCCCTTCAGGGGGGAGCCGAGCCTCAGGACGATCTCCGCCTCGATCTTCGGCGCGATGAAACGGTCCAGCGGCAGGGTGTCGCCGTCCCGGTACACGGCGGAGGCCAGGAGCGGGCCGTGGTCGGGGGAGTCGATGCCCAGCAGCTTGCGTGCCGGGGCCGAGGTCAGCCCCACCTTGTAGCCGATGACCTCGTCGCCGTCGGCGAGCAGCAGTTCCAGCAGCTCCGCCTGCGTCTCGTACCCCTCCGCCTCGCCGAGCGCGGGGTCGGCGTCGGTGAACGGGGGGACCGGCTTGCGCGTCCGGCGGGCCTCGTGGAGGGCGCGGGCGCGATCGTGTGCCTGGGACATGGCTGACCTCGGACTCTCGGGACGGCGCGGCCGGGGTCGGGAACGGCTGTCCGCCCGCGCGGGTTCTCGTCTGCGCCGACACCGTAGCGCTCCGCGGCGCGTTCCGGAACGGGCGCCCCCGCCCGCGACCGCACGCCGCTGGGCCGTGGACGCCTCGCGTGCGGCCCGCCTCTGTGGCGCCCCCCGGTGATTGTGCGACAATCTTCGCACTATCATTGTGCGAAAATAGTCGAACGATTGCGGAGGCGACGCCGATGGCTGCGGTACGGACCTACGTCCACCCCGAGACCGGGGAGATCTCGCTGGCGCGCGTGCTGTTCGCGCTGAGCGAGCCCCTGCGCCTGGAGATGGTCCGCACACTCGCCCGGGAGGGCGAGGTGGACAGCATCGACCTGGGGCCCGACCTGCCCAGGTCGACCCTGACCCACCACACGAGCCTCCTGCGCGAGTCCGGCGTCGCCTTCGTGCGGGCCGAGGGGCGCAAGTGCATGATCAGCCTGCGCGCCGAGGACCTGGACGCCAGGTTCCCCGGCCTGGTCGGCACCGTCCTGGCGGGCTACGAGTCGGAGCCGGCCGACGGGAAGGCGCGCGGTGGGGGCCAGGAGCAGGCGGCCGGGCAGTGATCCGCCGTCTGTGGCCGCTGGTGGCCGCCACCGTCTCCCTCGGGATCGACGCGTACGTGCTGGCCGGGGTCCTGCCCCGGATCGCGGAATCGCTCACGGTGTCCGTGGCCGCCGTCGGCCTGGGCGTCACGGCGTTCACTGGCGCCTACGCGTTCGCCGGGCCGCTGCTGTCGGGGCCGCTCGTCGCCGGCTCCACCAGGCGAGCCCTGGTCGTCGCGCTGGCCCTGTTCAACCTCGGCAACCTCGTCACCGCGCTGGCCCCCGGCATCGCGGTGTTCCTGGCGTCACGTGTGGTGGCCGGGCTCGGCGCCGGCGTCCTGACCGCGGTGGCGACAGCCACGGCCGCCGCGATGGTCGCCGACCGCGAGCGCGGGCGCGCCATGGCGCTGGTGACCTTCGGCCTCTCGACCGGAACGGTCGCGGGCGTACCGGTCGGCATGCTCATCGGCCAGTGGGCTGGATGGCGCTGGACCATGGGGCTGGTCGTGGCGATCGGCGCCGTCAGCATGGTCGCGGTCCTGGCCCGGCGGGCGCCGTACCCGGCCATCGCGGTGGTCCGGCTCGGTGAGAACCTGCGCCTCCTCGGGTCCCCCGTGCTCGCCACGGGCGTGGCCCTGGCCTTCCTCCTTGGACTGGCGAGCCTGGGCCTGTACACCTACCTGGTCCCCATGGCGGACGAGCGCGGACTGGCCCCGCTGGTGTTCGCCCTGGTGTGGGTGTGGGGCATCGGCGGCGTCGCCGCCTCGGTCCTGATCGGCAGGCCCCTGGACGCCTGGGGGTCCCGGAGGCTCCTTCCCGCGGTCGTGGCTGTCCTGGTCCTGGCGCTCGGGGCTCTGGCGCTGCTGGACCAGGCCGCGGTGTGGGTGGTCGCGGTCGCCCTGTGGGGAGCCGCGGGGTGGGCCGGCGTGCCCGTTCTCCAGCACCTGCTCGTCCACGGGCGCGAGCGGCAGGCCATGGCGGTCGTCGCGTTCCAGATGGCCGCCATGTACCTGGGCTCGGCGGTCGGCGCGGCCCTGGGCGGCCGGCTGCTGGACCAGGGCGCGTCCGCCGGAGCGCTCCCCGGCTGGGCGGGCGGCGTCGCGTTCGTGGCACTCGTGCTCGCCCTGGCCGTCACCCGCCGAAGGGCCGTGCGGCCGTCCGCGCGGGTCGGGGAGGGGTCCGGCCGCCCCTGAGCCCGCGCAGGCGGCCGACCGGAGCGGCCCGTACCGCCGGGAGGTGCGGGGAACGGGGCGGAACCGTGCTGCCGGGCACCGGATCCTGTTCCGCCCTGTTCCCGTTCTCCGGCTCCACGCTCCACCGGGGTGCGTGGGGGTGCGGTCCTGTCGAGGCGGGTCGGCCATGGCAATGCGGGCGCGGCGTCGACGGGGCGGATCAGGGGGAGAAGGCGACGGACGCTGCGAGGTCCTTCTGGGACACGAGCGCCGTGAGGCGTTCGGTGAGTGCCGCGTGGACGGCGTCGTAGGTGTCCGAACCGAGGGCCAGGCGCAGGGGCGGGTCGGGGTGGCGGGTGGTGTCGTGGACGACGGCGGCGATCCTGGCCGGGTCGCCGGTGAAGGCGCTCCCGTCGGCAGTCTCCAGATGGCGCCGGATCAGTCCGACGGCGCTGTCGCGATAGGCGGCCGTTGCGGTGGTGTAGTCCAGGGCCGACGCGAAACCGGTGCGGGTGGCGCCGGGCTCGACGAGGGTGAGGTGGATGCCGAAGTCGCGGACTTCGCGGCTGACGCTCTCGGTGAAGCCCTCCAGCCCCCACTTGCCCGCGTGGTAGGCGCTGTGCGTGGGGACGCCGACCTGGCCGCCCACGCTGGAGATCTGGATGATCCGGCCGCCGCCCTGCTCGCGCATCGGCTTCAGGAAGGCCCGGGTGATCATCATGGGGGCGAGCAGGAGGACCTCGATCTGGTCGCGGATCTGCTCGGCGGTCATCTCCTCGGCGGCGCCGACGACCGCGTATCCGGCGTTGTTGACCACGATGTCCACGGGGCCGGCCCGGAGCGTCCTGCCGACCACCTCCTGGACGTCGTCCGGCCGGGCGAGGTCGAGGACCTCGACGGACAGCCGGTCGCCGTAGGTCCGGCGCAGGTCGTCCAGGGCCGAGGGGCGGCGGACCGTGGCCGTGACGCGGTCGCCGCTCCGGAGGGCGTGCGCGGTGAGGTGGCGGCCCAGGCCGCCGGAGGCTCCGGTGACGAACCAGTGGCGTACGGCCTTGTCCGGGACAGGGGGCATGGAAGTCTCCTGGAGTAGGGTTCTACCGGAACGTGTTCCGTTTGGACCTTAAGCGGAACGCGTTCCGGAATGCAAGCCGAGACGGACACGAAGGAACTCGCATGCCCGCCACCCCGCGCCGGACCAGGAGCGACGCGCTGCAGAACCGAGAGCGCCTTCTGGAGGTGGCCGCGCAGGTCTTCGCCGAACAGGGTCTGGACACCGCGCCGGCGGCCGTCGCCAGGAAGGCGGGTGTCGGCGTCGGCACGCTCTACCGGCACTTCCCGACCCGGGAGGCCCTCATCGAGGCCGCCTACCGGCGTGAACTCACCCACGTGTGCGAGAAGGCGGACGTCCTCCTCGACCGGCACCCGGCCGTCGAGGCGACCCGTGCGTGGATGGAGGACTTCATCCGCTACGCCACGGCCAAGAGCGGTATGTCCGAAGCCCTCAACACGGTCATCGCCTCCGGGGTCGACCCTTACCGCGACAGCCGCGCACTCCTCCTCGGCGCTGTCTCCACGCTCATGGAGGCCGGCGCCCGGGACGGCAGCCTGCGAACCGATGTCTCCCCCGACGACGTCCTGCTCCTCATGGGCGGTGTCGCCTATTCCGTACGGCACGCCACCGAGGAGCGCGCCCGCCCCCTCGTCGGCCTCCTCGTGGACGCGCTGGCCAAGGGCCCGGCGGAGCGCTGAGCCCGGGCTCCGGGACCCGGGCCCGGAGCGCCGGAGCCCGTCCGGGGGCCGGTGGCGACCGCGCCCTGCGTTCCGCGGGGCAGCCGAGCCGACACCGCGCCGGGCCACACGCCGGGGCCCCGGAACACCGCTCCGGGGGCGCCCGGCTGTACTTTGCAACGGGGGACACAGCCGCCGTCGGACAACAGGGGGACGCACGATGGACGCCACCGCGCAGATCGGTGTCACGGGCCTCGCGGTCATGGGACGCAACCTGGCCCGCAACCTCGCACGGAACGGGTTCACCGTCGCCGTGCACAACCGGTCGGAGGCCAGGACGCGCGACCTGGTCGACGGGTTCGGGGACGAGGGCTCCTTCGTCCCGGCCTACTCGGCGGAGGACTTCGTCGCCTCGCTCGAACGGCCCCGCCGCCTGGTGGTCATGGTCAAGGCGGGCGGGCCGACCGACGCCGTGATCGAGGAGTTCGCGCCCCTGCTGGAGGAGGGCGACGTCATCGTCGACGGCGGCAACGCCCACTTCCTCGACACCCGGCGCCGCGAGGCGGAGCTGCGCGAGCGCGGCATCCACTTCGTCGGGGCCGGTGTGTCCGGGGGAGAGGAGGGCGCCCTGAACGGCCCGAGCATCATGCCGGGCGGGTCGGCGGAGTCCTACCGGTCCCTCGCGCCGATGCTGGAGCGGATCGCGGCCAGGGCGCCCGACGGCGCCGCCTGCGTGTCCCACGTGGGACCGGACGGCGCCGGGCACTTCGTGAAGATGGTGCACAACGGCATCGAGTACGCCGACATGCAGCTGATCGCGGAGGCCTACCAGCTGCTGCGGTCGGTCGCCGGGTACTCGCCCGAGCGGATCGCGCAGACCTTCCGCTCGTGGAACACCGGCCGCCTGGACTCCTACCTGATCGAGATCACCGCCGAGGTGCTCGCCCACCGCGACGGGGCCACGGGCGACCCGTTCGTCGACGTGGTCCAGGACCGGGCGGAGCAGAAGGGCACCGGCCGCTGGACCGTGCAGACCGCCCTGGACCTCGGGGTCCCCGTGCCGGGGATCGCCGAGGCGGTCTTCGCGCGCTCGCTGTCGGGCGGGGCGGAGCTGCGGGAGGCCTCCCGCGCACTGCCCGGCCCCGTGCCCGAACCGCTGGGCGAGGAGGAGGCGGCCCGATTCGCGGACCGGGTCGAGCAGGCGCTGTACGCGTCCAAGCTGGTCTCCTACACCCAGGGGTTCCTGCAGATCGCGGCCGGGAGCGCCGAGTACGGCTGGGACGTGGACCCCGGCGCGGTGGCGGCGCTGTGGCGTGCGGGGTGCATCATCCGCGCCGTGTTCCTGGACCGTGTGCGCGACGCCTACGCCGCCCGCCCGGACCTGCCCAGCCTGCTGTCCGACGACGCGTTCGCGGAGGAGATGGGCCGGGCCCAGGGCGACTGGCGGCACGTCGTGGCCACGGCCGCCGAGCAGGGGGTGCCGACGCCGGGGTTCTCGGCGGCGCTGGCGTACTACGACGCGCTGCGCGCGGAGCGCCTGCCCGCGGCCCTGGTCCAGGGCCAGCGCGACTACTTCGGGGCGCACACCTACCGCCGTGCGGACCGCGAGGGTGTGTTCCACACGCTCTGGGCGGGGGACCGGTCCGAGGAGCGCGTGGACGGCTGAGCCCCGGCCGGGCGGGTCGGAGACTGTTCCCCGCCCCGCCCCGGCCCGCCCCGACCCGGACCCGGCCTTGCCGCGCGTCGCCGCCCTGGGCACCCATGGCGTACCGCGTTCAGGGCGTGCGGGCTCTCGGCGGCGGGGCGGAGGAGTGCTGCGGCAGCCCGGAGATCTGGGTGTCCACCCGACTGCCCTCGGTCACACAGCCCGCCCGGATCACCTCGCTGACCGGCAACAGGACGAGGGCTCCCTCGCCACATCGGGTGACCAGGTGCTCCACGCCTCCGACCCGGATGTGGTCACCGTAGCCGCGCGCTCCGTCGACCAGCCCGGAGCTGGTCGCGGCGATCTGTTCGACCATTTGGGCGTAGTACCCGGGGCCGGCACCGATGAGGCGCCCCTCGGTAGCGAAGACGAACACGTCGAGACCCTGTTCAACAGCCAGTGCAGCGATCTCTTCGTGCAGGCACTGTGGGGGTCATCAGTGCTTGGTCGGTTCGGTGTCTGGGGGCGGGCTGTGTTCATGCGCCCCATCGTGGAATTCCACACGTCCCAGAGGTATCGGTGAGCCGATAAAGAATATCGGCACCACCGATGGCTAATCTGCGGACGATATGGTATTAGCGGAATGGCTTGGCGGCTGGCGTTGGTCCTTTTTCGGACAAACACGGCGCAGTATCTAGTGTGTGGTTACCGTTGTTCCATGCGCCCCCGCCTCTCGCCCGGAAGGTCTAGGTCCACCATGGCGACGTCCCCCAGTGGTCGTTCATCAACGTCAGCGGCAGAGGCTGTGGTGTGCCGGGCGTGTGGCCGCCCGGTGGCAGGAACCCTCAGATCCGGATGCCGGTGTATCCCGCCTGAGGTGTGGGAACTCCCCGAGATGCAGCAGGCATGGGCTGAGAGGGATGCCACTGCGGTGATTCGCTTGGTGCGGTGGAACACCGACCTGTCCCTGACGGCGCTGGTCAAGCTCACCGGTCTGGCTCAGTCGACGCTCTCCGACGTCATCTCCGGTAAGACCGTCCTGAAGAACCTCGACAAGATCAACACCGCACTCGAAGGGGTCGGGACACTTCGACCCCACCCAACGGCACATTGCTTTCCGGATGAGACCACGGTCACCCAGATCGAACCAGTTGGAGATGTCCCTGACACAGCTTCAGCGGGGAAGCTGGAGGATGTGAAGCGACGACGTTTCCTCGAAGTGGCCGGCACCGGCGCAGTGACCGCCCCCGTCCTCGGGCTCCCCGACCTGCGAACAGACTTCGCCACCGTCCACCCCAGAGACCTCGACCAGATCAACCAAGCCTCCACCGTCTTCTCCGGATGGGACCACACCTACGGGGGCAGCAGCGCACGCGCCGCCGTCAACGCCCACCTCGGCTGGGCGATCGGCCTGCTGGATCGCCACATTCCCACCCGCCTGCGCTCAGAGACCTTCTCAGCCGTCGCCCGACTCGCCATGGTCTGCGGATTCATGGCCTTCGACGCCTACGCCCACGACGATGCCCGCAAGATGTTCGCCTTCGCCACCCAGGCAGCCGAACACGCTGACGACTGGCACCTGCGCGCCAAGATCCTCTCCCACCGCTCTCGCCAGGAGATCTGGTGCGGTGACCCCGATGCCGGCCTCACCTACGCCGAGCTTGCCCTGGTGCGCTCCGACCGGCTCTCCCCATCCGAAGTCGCGATGCTCCTCACTGCTAGAGCCCGAGCCTTCGCCAAGCTCGGGGACAAGCAACAGACCCTGGCCGCGATCGGCGGCGCCGATGAAGCGTTCGTCACCGAAAGCCGGGTGTCACCCCCGGTGTGGATGGGCTATTACGACGCCGCCCAACACGCAGGAGACACCGGACACGCCCTGTGGGACCTGGCCGTTGCCCGGCTTCATCCGATGTCCGCGGCGCAAGAACGGCTCCAGACTGCGGTCGAGGGCCACACCGACGCCTACCGCCGTTCCCGCGCCATCTCCGGCATCAAACTCGCCTCTCTCCAGATGCGCACCGACCCCGAGCAAGGACACAGGACCACGCTGCGCGCTTTGGACGACATAGGCCAGGTCCAGTCCCGCCGTGCCGAGGACGACCTGAGAGAACTCGCCACGACCACATTTCAGCACTCCGCCGACCTGAGCCGCCACATCACGGACCGCATCGAGGCCCACCCATGACACCCCCACACGCAACCGCCTACGACCACATCCTCGACCAGGCCCTGACCCACGCGGGCCTGAACCGATCCCTCGCCACCGCTTCCCCCATCCGACTCGGTGAGAACGCGATCATCGGCTTCCCCGACCTGGTTGCCCGCATAGCCCGCCCCGGACAGGAGAAGGCGGCCCGCCGAGAGGTCGTAGTCGCGCGCTGGCTCACCGATCACGGGTTCCCCGTCACCACACCCTTGAACGTGGAGCAACCCGTCGTGGTCGAAGGCCGCGCGGTCACCTTCTGGGAAGTACTGCCCGAACACACCCCCGGAACCGTCGAGGACGTCGCGCATCTCCTACGCGACCTCCACGCACTCCCACTCCCCACCCACCTCGACCTGGGGCACCTCGACCCGTTCGTCCGCCTGCCCCAGCGCATCGATGACGCCGTGGGCCTGGCCGACGACGATGTGGCTTGGCTGAGGAATCGTCTGGACTCCCTGCGCGAAGCCTGGTCCCGACTTCCCGCCGGTCGCCCCCACACCGTGGTCCACGGCGACGCCTGGATCGGCAACGTCGCCCGACATGCCCACGGCGCCGTTCTGCTCGACCTGGAGCGCTGCTCTGTCGGCCTGCCCGAATGGGACCTCGTCTCCACCGCCATCAAGACCAGCTCGGTGCCCTGGCTCAGCAGGGGAGCGTACGACCGCTTCGTCCGCGTCTACGGCGGGCACGACGTCACCGACTGGCCCGGCTTCACTCTCATGCGCGACCTCCGCGAGTTGCGGATGACCTTGTATTTCGTCCAACACTCCGTCCAGGAGCGGATGCGCACCGAAGCCCAGATCCGGATCGACTGTTTGCGAGGCCGCCGCGGGAAGCGTCCATGGCCGTGGACGCCCGCCGCGTGAGTGCGATCACCAGGCAGTGCCTGATCAGACCCCGGAGGCTGGGGCCTCAGGGCTCCTCCTTGTCCTGCGCGCGCTCGCCCGTGTCGCCGCTGGTCAGGGTTCCGATGTGGTGTGGCCTGAGGTGAGGGGAAGGCTTCGCCAGAAGGAAATGGTGCTTCCCGGGGTGCTCTCCAGCCGGACCAGCTCACCGTGGCGCTGCATCAGGGGCAGCACGTGTTCGTGGTCCAGTTGAGGGTGCAGGTCGGCGAGCCCGTAGCGGTGGCGATCGTCGTGGGGCGGCAGCGTGACGCAGACGTACCGGCCGGCGTGGAACAACGCGACGATAGTGGTGTCCGGGGCGGAGCTGTGGCCGATCACGTCGGCCGCGTACACCAGGTCGTAGGCGCGCCCGGGGAACTCTGCCAGGTCGTGGACGCGTTCGCCTGCTCCCATGTCCAGGTCGAAGCGCCACCGCGCGTAGGCCAGGGAGGGATTGTCCAAGTCGTAGGCGTGGACGTCGTAACCCGTGTTCAGGAGTGCCTGTGCATCCAGGCCGATGCCGCAGCCCACGTCCGCGATCGTGGTGAGCCGGTGGTGGTCGGCGAAGGCCCGCAGGGCATGGAGGAAGGTACGTTTGGCCTGCATGTAGTGGAAGTGGGTCAGGTCGTAGAGGTAGCCCTGGCTGTGGGTGTAGAAGTTCGGGCCGAGGTCGCACCACTCCCGGTCGAGGTGCCGGCGGAGTTCGTCGAAGTCCAGCAGGCGGGGTTGGAAGGCCTCGCCCAGGTACTGGGACAGGCGGCACCAGGCTGTTTCCTGCGGGTAGGCGTGGGCGCTGTCCCGCAGGTGGGGTGCAGAGCGATGGACCATGGTGCCTCTTCTGTCATCGGGGGTGGGCGGGAACCGGGTAGGGCTCGCGGGTGGCCGCGTGCTCGATGGCTTCGATGAGGTGGAGGACGTGGAGCGCCAGCTCGGCGCTCTCCCACTGGGGATGGGGTGTGGTGAGGTGGCTGGCGGTGGCCAGGACACCGATGCCGCGGCCGGGCGGTGGGTCGGCTGCGGGCGGGTGGAGTTCCTCCCAGGGTTCGCGCCAGGAGCGGCGCAGCCTCAGGGCGCCGTGGTGGAAGTTGGGGTCGGGGAGCGCCAGCGTCGCGTCGGTTCCGCGGATCTCCAAGTGCGGTGTAGCGGAGACGGACCCGTCCCAGCCGACCGTGAGCGTGGCCGAGGCACCGGAGGCGAAGCTGAGCAGGGAGTTGACGTGGGTCGGGGACTGTGCCGGGAAGCTCTCGCCGCCAAGGGTGCGCCGGGGTGTGCGGTGGTGCTGCGCGGAGCCGTGCACGGTGGAGACGGGGCCGAGCAGGTGGACCAGCATGCTCAGGTAATAGGGCCCCATGTCCCGCAACGGCCCGACGCCTTCCGCGTAGAGGGTCTGGGGTGTCGGGTGCCAGCTCTCCGGGCCCGGCCCGACCAGCGTGGCGCCGGCGCTGGTGACGCTCCCGAGTCTCCCCTCCTCGATCAACTGCGCCGCCAGGCGTGCCGGCGGGGCCAGGGTCGTATCCGGTGCGCACCCGATGGGCACGCCCTGTGCCTGGGCGCGGTCCAGAAGGCGGCGCGCGGCCGCCGCGTCGTCCCCGAGGGGTTTTTCCAGGTACACCGCGACCCCCGCGGTCACCGCCCGTTCTGCCAGCGCAAGGTGGGTGTGGGGTGGGGTGAGGATGACGACGAGGTCGCCCGCCATCCCCTCCACGGCCTGTTCGACCGTGACGGGTGTCAGGTCGTGGCGGTCGGCGAAGACGCGGGCCCGTTCGGGGTCCAGGTCCGCACACGCCGTCACCCGCACCTGGTCGGGGTGGGCGGTGAGGGTGGCCATGTACTCCTGGGCGACCATCCCGCACCCCACGATCACGCACCGGACGGGGAGCTGATCAGGCATGCGCACCGCCTCGGGTGTGGGCCACTTCGGACAGGGTGGCGGTGAACGCGGCCAGGAACGCGTCGTGGTGCTCCTGGGGCAGGTAGGGGACACCCATGTCGAGGTAGGAGCCGAGGTCGACGCGCGATCCTTCGGCGCGGGTGGGCCAGGAGGAGGCCAGGTGCAGGTCGCCCTCGCGCGGATGCCAGGAGGGGACGCCCAGGGAGAAGAACCGGTCGGACAACTCCCGCGCCGTGTCGGCGTCGTGCACCCACATCCCCAGCAGGGACCCGTTCGCCTCCCCACACTCTCCCGGCTCGGGGAGGATGTGGGTGGTGAGCGCTGAGGCCGAGGCGGCGACGCCGAGCCGGTGTTGGAGCCGGCGCAGGTGCCCGGTCAGCTCGGGGAGGAAGTCGAGCTGGGGCAGGGCCAGGGCCGCGTGGAGTTCACTGAGGCGCAGGCTGGTCCGCCACCGGCCGGGCAGGGCGATGCGGGTGTCCCCGGCCAGGGCCCGCAGCCGCTCCAGCAGGACGGTGTCGTCGGTGACCACGAGGCCGCCCTCGCCGGTGGAGACGAGCTTGTGGTGGTTGAGGGAGAAGACCGCGACGGTACCGCGAGCACCGGCGGGGCGCCCGGCGACGGTGACCCCCCAGGCCTGGGCGCAGTCCTCGATCAGGAGGATGCTGCGGCGCTGGAGCTCTCCGGTGATGCGTTCGGTGTCCGGTGCGGGGCGTCCACGCAGGTGCGCGAGGATCACGGCCCGGGTGGACGGGCCGATGAGCGCGGCCAGGTCCTCCCACCGGGGGGTGAGGTCCCTGCCCACCGGCGCGACCCGCACCCGTGCGCCGACGTGGTCGATGGCGGCCCCCAACGACACCCACGCCACCTCGGGAATGATCACCTCATCGCCCGGCCCCAGGTCCAGGGCGCGCAGGGTGAGTTCGAGGGCGGCGGAGGCGCTGGCGCAGGACATCGCCCCGGAGCGGCCGGTCAGGTCGGCCACGCGGTCTTCGAGCTGTTGGAGGTGGTGGCCGCCGATCGAGTCGAGCGTGCCGGAGGTGAGCAGGGACTGGGCAGTAATGGCCTGGGCAGAGGAGGTCAGGGTGCTGTACTGGTACACGGCAGAGCCGGGTCCGGGCATGCGGAACTCCTGTGTGGTTCGCGGGGGAACGATTACAGGTGGGTGGCGTGGGGGAGGCGTCCCAGGACGGGCAGCGGGGTGTAGTTCTCCGCGTGCGTCACACCGATCCGCCCGCCCCACAGGCGCGCGAGGGTGCGGGCCATGGGGCCGAAGTGCTCGGTGATCGGCTGGGACCGGTGCTGTGCCAAGGCCTGGAGCTTGGTCTCGAAGGTGTCGCTGACGTCGACCATGGTCGACGGGGCGATCGCACCGTCCAGGGTGAGCCCGTTGTAGGAGTCGGCGGTGTAGACGCGCCGGGGGTGCCCTGTGGAGATCACCACCTCGGGGAGCGCTTCGAGCAGGGCCTCGGCCACACGGCGGTGGTCAGGGTGGGCATCGCGCACCGGGTGCGTGATGACCACCTCGGGCCGCTCCTGCTCCAGAAGGGCGGCCAGGTCGGCACTGTCGGCGTGGTCGAGCCACCGCACCCGCGCGCCGAGCACGGCGGCCCCGGCCTCGGCCTCGGCGTCGCGTTCGGGGTCATGGCGGGGCAGGGTAACGGTGACCTGGGAACCGGTGCGGGCGCACAGGGCCAGGTACCCTCCGGCCCACAGTTCGGCGTCGTCGGGGTGGGCCATGACCGTCATCACCGACCCGGGCGGCCTCACCACAGCTCCAGCTCCTCCACGACTGCGGCGGGCGCGGGCAGCGGAGGAGACGGAGCGTTGGAGGGTTTGGCCGGGAGGGGGACGGAGGTGTCCATGGTGATCATCCGGTGCCAGGTGAGGACCTGCTCCCACTGGGCGCGGACACGTTCCCCGGCCCGGCCAGTGAGCCGCTCCGTAGCGGGCAGGTCCTGGACCTGGGCGCCGTTGGCGAGGAGCTTGGCGGCGGTCTTGTCCCCGATGCCGGTGACGCCGGGGATGTTGTCGCTCTTGTCCCCGCTCAGGGCACGCAAGGACGCCCACTGCGCCGGGGTGATGCCGTACCGTTCGCTCACCTGGGCGGGGCCGATGTGGCGTTTGCCGGGGTGCATGCAGGTGTTGAGCACCTGTACCTGGTCGGTGAGCAACTGGTAGTAGTCGCGGTCGGTGGAGAAGATGCGGGTCGGTCGTTGCGGTTCCAGGTGCACCAGGCTGGCGATGACGTCGTCGGCCTCGGCGTTCTCGATCTCGACCCACGTAATGCCGTGCAGGTCCAGGCCCTGTTTGACGTGCGGCAGGGCCAGGATCGGCTTGAGGGCCGCATCGTCGGCGGGGCGGTTGGCCTTGTAGTCGGCGTCGTCCTGCTTGCGGTCGTCGCTGCCGTGCTCGCCGTCGAACACCACCAGGACCTCGGGCAGGTCGGGGAATTCGTCGCGGACGGCCACACGCAGCAGGGCGAAGAAACCGAAGACGGCGGTCAGGTCGCGCGTCTTGTCGCGGGAGCGGATCTCGGCGGGGAAGCCGAAGGCCGCGCGCCACAACAGGTTGTGGCCGTCGACCAGGAGCAGGGGCGTGTTCGTCATCGGGGTACCGCTTTCAGGCATGACTCAGCGACGGTGGACGGCCGGAAGTCCCGCGCGCGGTAGTACGCAGCCTGTGCTCTGGCACGGTACGTTACCGGATTCGCGAGCAGGTCGCGGGCGGCTTCCCACAAACCCTCCGCACCACGGCCGAGGGGCACGAGGACGCCTCCGGCTGCCTCTTCGGTGCCGATGAGGTCGGGCAAGTGGCCCACGTCGTGGGCCACCACGGGAACCCCGACGCTCATGGCCTCCAGGGCGACCAGGCCGAAGGTCTCCTGGAGGGAGGGCACGACCACGACCCCGGCCTGACCCAACCACACCGGGACCCGCTCCCACGGCACGCCACCGACGACGCGGACCTGCGGTTGGCGATCGGCCAGGCGCCGGCACGTGTCCAGGAGCCGCTGCTGGAACCCAGCGGAGGAGGCGAAGGGGGCGGGCACCAGGGCGATGTCGACCCTGTGCCCGCGGGGAGCGGGGCAAGCCAACAGGCGGTCGACCCCCTTCTCCACGCCCAGACGCGCGAGCACGCGGATAGGACCCCGGGTGCGCCGTTCCTCGATCCGGGCGGGCGACGGCGCGGACGAGGGCTCACGGTGCAGGCTGTTGGGCACCACCTTCCAGTCCCCGGCCCGGTACCCGCGTTCGGTGGCCTGGCGGATCACGGTGGAGGAGGGGGCGATGACGGCATCGGCCGCCGCGAGGGCCGGCCTAAGGTCTTCGTCGTGCCCGACCACGTGCACCGCCAGGACCCGACGCGCCGGGTGGTCGGCCATGGCCCGCCCCATGCCCCACAGGGCGTCGACATAGACGACCGTGTCCACCCGGTGGGCGGTGAACACCGCACCCAGTTCACGGTGGACGGCGTCCTGGTTCTCGACGATGGCCCGCCGAAGCTTGTCATCCTCTCCGGAGGAGGGAAGGGGCAGGGAGCGCAGGCGTTCGACCCCGGGGAGGCGGTCGGGCACCTGGGCGGCGGTGATGATGACGGCGTCATGGCCCGTCTGGGTGAGGCCGTGGGCGAGCCCGGCCGTGGCCCGCTCCATGCCTGCGGCGACGTCGGGGGCATAGGAGAGCAGGACGAACGCGAAGGAGCGTCGCATCAGGTCCTCCCTTGCGAAGGTGCGGGAAGCTCGACCAGTGGTAGGGCGGATGTGGGCCGGTGCTCCCAGGGGAAGAGCACCCAGTCATCGACCTCCCACACCACCAGGTCGGGGGCATGGGCGCTGCCGAGGTTGCGGCACAACACCGCCTCGACCGGAGCGGTGTCCGCGCCCAGGTGAGGGGACAGGGCACGGCGTAGGACCTGGAGGGTGGCGCCGCTGCCGCAGATGTCGTCGACCACCAGGACGTCCGTGCCTTCCGCCATGCCGGACAGGTGCGCGGGCAGGTCGGTGAGGTCGACCGTGACGTCACCGGAGGCGGGCAGGTGGGTGTCCTCGCTCGTGTTGTGGCGGGCGAAGACGAGGGCGGACGGTATGCCCAGGAGCCCGGCGAGGGCCGTGGCGGCTCGGGTGCCGCCTCGGGCGATGCCGACGACGAGTCCTACCCGCGGGTGGGCCAGGCGCACCTGCTCAGCGAGATTGGTGATGGCCTGGGCGAACCGCCTCTCGGTGACATGGTGGATCCTGCGGTGCCCGAAGTAGCGGCGTCCGGTAGGAGTGGGGGAAGGGCGCGTCATGCCGAACCGTCCCTGCCGTCGAGTGTCAGATCCTCCACCTCGCGCAGCACCCTCAACGCGCCGATTCCTTCGGCGGAGGGGGCGTTGCGCCACAGCCGCCCATCGGCGCGGATCACACTGAACCCGCCCGCGGCATCGCGCCGCCGCAACCGGACCTGCGCCCCCTTGGGGGTGGCGAGGCCGTCCACGACCCTCTGAGCGTCGGTGTCGTCGAGCATCTGGGAGGGGGCGAGCGCCGCGCCGTCGCCGATGGGCAGCATCTGCAAGAACGTCACCCCACCTGCCCCCAGGTCGGCGGCCAGGTCCACCACCTGCTGGGCGTGGTTGGTGGTGTCGGCCATGAGCACGGTCTGGAGCTGGACACGCAGACCCAGTCGGGTACAGGTGCGCACACCCGCGAGGGCGCGCTCGAAACTCCCCTTCCCGCGCCAGGAGTCGTGCACGTGGGCGGTGGGGCCGTCCAGGCTGACGGCGACGGCGTCCACCCGCCCCCGCAGCTCACGGGCACTGCGCTCCAGGTGCCACCCGTTGGTGGTGAGGCTGACGACCAGGCCGGCCCCGGTCAGCACCTCGCACAGTGAACTCAGGTCCCGTAGCAGGAGCGGTTCGCCGCCGGAGATGTCCACGCCCATGACCTGGGATCCGGCAAGGAGCCGCGCGATGCGCAGCCGGTCGGCCGACGACTGCTCGGCCAGTGTCTTGTCGTCCAGGCAGTGCGGGCAGCTCAGGTTGCAGCGCACCAGCGGGGACCAGCACACGCTGATCGGGGCGCGGGCACCGGTCTCGCCGGGGTGGACGGTCGGCCATGAGGACACGGTGCCCTCGTCCAACTCCACCCGTCCCACCGGGACAGGGGAGGGGCTGGTGTGGGTGAGGCCGGTCGCAGGGTCGTGCACCAGGCAGTGCCCGCCTCGGTAGGCGGCGGCGAAGACGCGCTTCATCGCAGCACCTCGCACACGTCCGTCAGCGGGCGCACCTGCTCGTCGAACATCGCCGCGCCCCGGTCGGGCACGGGCCGGTCCAGGTGGCGGCGGTAGTGGGCCACCGTCGCGGGCAGGGAGGCGAGCTTGCCCTTCCACTGGTCCTCGGCGTCCGGAGGATCCAGGTGGAACCCGACCGCCTGGCGCAGAGGCACCACGAGCAGCCCGTGGGCGATGAGCTTGGCGCCCAGGTGCGTGTCCTCGCACCCCCACCCCACCTGTCCGAACTGCGGATCGAAGCCGCCCACCTCCAGAACGGCCTGGCGGGGCACGCCCACCAGCGCCGTGACGACCATGCGGGGCAGGTCCCAGTCGTGGAAGAGAGCACCGTGGCCCAGGGCCCGCAGGTCCTCGGTCTCGTCCAGCGGGTGGAAGACGCGCCGCTCTTCCACCACGGTCCCCGAGTACATGAGGGGGACGCCGGCCGGGGGCCGCCAGCTCACCCGGTGGTCGGCGTTCAGGTCGGGCCGATCCCCTGGAGCCGGGGGCGGCAGGTGGGCGGGATGGTTGTGGCGAAAGCCCACCAGGACCGCCTCGGCGGTGGCGCGTGCGCTCATGTCGGCCAGCACGTGGTCGGGCAGCACCATGTCGGCGTCCACGAACACCACCGTCTGCGCCGAGGACAGCGCGACACCGAGGTTGCGGGCCGAGGCGGCACCGACCCGTCGGGGCAGGTGTCGCGCGAGGTCCACCCTCGGATGGCCGGTGATGATGCGGGGAGTGTCGTCGGTGCTGGCGTCGTCGACCACGATCACCTCCACCTGACCGGCCGTGCGCTGGCACTGGAGGGCATCCAGGACCTGTTGCAGGCTGTGGGCGACGTTGTGGGCGGGGATGACGACCGAGACCGGGGCCGCCGGGGCGTCGGGCGGGGTGGGGGCGTGCCAGCCCAGGCCGGTGCGGCGTTCGAACGCCGCAGTGTGGGTGCGGTGGTCGTTGCCTCGCGTGGCGAGGACCTGTTTCAGGGAGGGCGGGTTGGTCATGTCCAACTCCAGGAGTCCAGGACCCGGGCGATGTCGGCCCAGGCGCAGGGGTCGAAGATGCGGGTGATGCGTGTGCGCTCCCACGTGGCGAGGATCGGTTCCAGCAGAGCCTGGTAGTCGGCCTCAGCGACCAGAAGCACCTGTTCGGGGCCCCCTTGCAGGTGGGAGAACGCCAGCAGGCGGGAGCAGGAGGCCTCGCTGATGAGGTCGGTGTCCTCAGGGCGCAGGCGCCGGTCGTAGGGGAGCAGGAGGGCATCGGCGGGGATGAGGCCGTGCAGCCCCGAGAGGAAGAGGGTGCGGGACAGGCGCTTCGGGGTCAGGCGGTTGCGGACCCGGGGCACGCTGTCCCCGGTGTACAGCTCGATCGCGGGGACGGGGCGCGTGGTCGTCAGCTTGTCGCGGGTGCACCCCAGGATCAACAGGCGGCCCGTCATGGCTCTCGCACCACCCGCACGCCGATGCCGGGCGAGCGCAATTCGCGCGGGGCGGCGTTGAGGAAGGTGCAGCGGGCGTAGAGGGGCTGGGAGACGTAGGAGCCACCGCGGATCACCGCCCCGTCGCCCATGGTGGTTCGGCTGGTCCACTCCCACACGTTGCCCGCCACATCCAGCACCCCCTCAGGGGTTGCACCCGCGAGGTGCGCACCGACCGGGCTGGGCCCTCCCATCCCGGTCGGGGCCAGGTTCGCCAGACCGAGTCTCCAGGGCTCCTCGCCCCAGGGGTAGAGGCGACGCCGGGCCCCTGTGGCCATCCACTCCCACTCCACCGAGGTGGGCAGGCGTCCCCCGAACCGGCGTGCCACGGTGGCGGCTTCGGCGTGGGTGATGCCGGTTTGCGGGAGGGCCGCACGATCCGGCCGGTCCTGTTCGACCCAGCCGTGCGGCACCGGAGTGGTGGACCACAGCAGGGTCGGCACCGGTAGGGGCTTGGCGTTGTCACCGAACAGGCAGGTACCGCCGGGCACCAAGATCCAGGTCGGCTCCGAGAACGCAGGTGTCACGCTCAGCCTCCGATCAGGAACAGGTCTTCGGGGTTGACCACCGCCCGGACGCGACTCTTGTCCGGGTGGTGGGACAACCCGGCCGAGGCCAGCGCCTGGACGATGCGCGCCATCGACCGCTCGGCCTCGGCCTCGTCGGAGGCGAAGACGCAGTAGTTGTCCGCGAAGCGCACCACGGGCAGGTCGGACAGGGGGACATCGACCTGGTGCAGCCGCAGGTTCAGCAGCAGCGGCCACAACCCGGTCCCCGGGACGAGCGGTGAGGGCAGTTCCCGGAGTGCGGTGGCGAACCGGGCCAGGAAGGCGCCGTCCTTGATGTAGGAGGCCAACCACCCGATCACCTCCTCCACGTCGCCGCCCTCGCTCACCCGCTGCACATCCACATCAGCCACCCACCCCAGGCCGGCCCCTCTATGGCGTGCGGCGTGGCGCACGGCGGTGATGCGGCTGCGCTTGGGCCGGTAGCCGGACACCCAGTCGTGGAACGCCCATGCCTCCAACACCGGCTCCGCCGCCGCTCGCAGTGCGCCGTGCACGACGCGGTCCTGCACGGTCGGGATGGCTGCGGGCATGAGCTTGCCGGTGTAGGTGGTGACGGTGAGGGGACGTACCGGCTGCGGCTCCCACGTGCCCTCGCGCAGGGCACGGGCCAGCTCGGGGATGCGCTGCCCGGCGATCTTGCGGAACTGCCCCCACGTCATCCCGTCCGCCCCTGGGGAGGAGGAATGGCGGGCAGCGCGGCGCAGGGCCTGGGCGAGCTGGCGTTCGCCCAACAACGGCATGAGGGAGTGGCGCGCGGGCCGGGCGTGGGCTACGGTGGGGCTCGTCTGGGCGGCAGGAACGATCCCCACACCGCCGCTTTCGGGTCTGCACCACTGCACGCGCGACCCGCGGTGAGAGGAACGACGGCCCCGTCCAGGCCCGCCGTTGGACTCAGCGTCCACGCTCATCACCCCACAGCAGCGTGTGCAGGCGCGTGGTGAGGTTCCATCCCCGCTCCAGCACCGGATCGGCCAGTTCCCGGCCGCGTTCGAGCACGGCCTCGGCCGTCGTGCCCTCGGGCATGATCCAGATCGGCGCCAGCCCCAGGTCACGCTCCAAAGCCGCCACCTCCTCCAAGTCGCCCCGGTCGGCGGCCACGAACTTGAAGACGGCCTTGCCGCTGGACATGTACCGGCGCAGGGCCTGTGGGCGGATTCGCTGGGTGTAGGGAACCGCGCTGCCCGCCAGCTTCGGACTGACCGTGAACCGTTGGACCACACCCACCAGGGCTTCCCTGGGGATGCGCGTGCCGTTGGTCTCCACCTCCACCCGCATGCCACTCGCGCGGCACATGTCCATCACCCAGATCAACGCCTGCTGTTGGAGCAGCGGCTCACCGCCGGTGAAGACGACCAGGTCGGCCCCGAACGCACGAATCTTCTCTACCACCTCCATCTGGGGCGTGCGGTGGCTGTGGTTGCGCTTGTCGAACGCCTCCCAGTTCCAGGAGTAGGGGGTGTCGCACCGCATCGTGGTGGCCTCGAAGCCCTGGCTGAAGCCACAGTCGAGGTTGCATCCGGCCAGCCGGACGAACGCGGCCCGCTGCCCCAGGGACGCCCCTTCTCCTTGGAAGGTCGGCCCGAAGATCTCGCTGATGAGCAGGTCTCGCTGATCGGGAGCCTTCTCCGCCTCCTTGTGCCTACTCACGATGTCCCTCCCGTCGCTCCGCCCGTAGAGGGCGAGCCGGGTGGACCGGGGCGGTACTCGGCCCAGGTGGAGTGGGACTCCGACACCCGCACCGCGTCCAACGCCTGCACATCCGGGAGAGGGAGGTTGTCCCGGCACCAGTTGAACAGGAATCTCGCCAGGTGCTCGCTGGTGGGTGGGACGGGAACGCAGTCGTTCAGGTGCCGGTGGTCCCAGCAGGCCTCCAGGAACGCCTTGACCGGGGCCAGTTCGGCGAAGTCGACGATGAACCCCCGTTCGTCCAGGGCGGGCGAGGACAGGATCACGGTGACGGTGTAGTTGTGTCCGTGCAGGCGCGCGCACTTGTGCTCAGGACCCAGGTGGGGGAGCTGGTGGGAGGCGCTGAAGCCGAACTCCTTCGCGATGCGGTACACAGGCTCACCGTCCCGACAAGGAGTCGTCGGTGCTGGCGTAGGTCGTCGGGTCCTGGATTCCGGCCAGGGAGAACGCCTCCCGCCGCTCCACGCACGTCCCGCACCGGCCACAGTGCGCCACCTGGCCGCGGTAGCACGACCACGTCTCCTCGAACGGCACCCCGAGCTCGGCGCCGAGGGAGACGATCTGCGCCTTCGTCATGGCCAGGAACGGAGCCAGTACCTGGAACCCGGGGGCGAGGAACCCCTCGTTGGCCACACGCGCCGACTGCTGGAACGCTTCGACGAACGCCGGGCGGCAGTCAGGGTAGACGGGATGGTCGCCGGCGTGCGCACCGAACGCGACAGCGGATGCGCCCCTGGACACGGCGAGGGCGATCGCCAGGTCCAGCATCAGGGCGTTGCGGTTGGGCACGACTGTGCTGGCCATCCGCTCGTCGGTGTAGTGGCCGTCCGGTACCTCCACGGACGGGTCCGTCAATGCCGAACCTGCCAGCACCGGGGTCAGGCCGGACAGGTCGACCTGCTCAAATTCCGCACCGAGCCGGGAAGCGGCGCATGCGGCGAAGGCCAGTTCGACGCGGTGGCGCTGACCGTAGTCGACGGCCATGAACGTGAGCCGGGAGCCGCGGGCATGGAGGAGGTGGGCCAGAGTCGTGCTGTCCAGGCCGCCAGAGGCGACGAGAACGACATGGTCGGGGGGAGTATCCATCGGCAGTCCTCAGGAGTTCCGATTTCAAGGATGGGGTTCGTGTGCAGTGCCGGTGTCGAGGGGAGGTCGGCCTCCTGGCCAGCTCGCTTCCGGCGGCTCCGTGTACGACGTGCAGCAGAGGTGGTCACGGACCGTTGGAACTCTCGCCTGGTCCGCCAGGGGCTGCCGCACCCGTTCATCGTCAAGGAACAAAAGGGCCTGAGGTATCGGTGTGCCGATATTATTTATCGGTGCTGCCGATGGTCATTCATTAACCGATGTGATAATGGCGTACCTGATTGGTTAGGGGCAGGCTGAGGAAGTCACATCAGTGGTCGGCCGGACCGCAACATCAGAAGCCGTGGAGGGGGTGAGCCATGAGCGGTGATGGGGCGGCAGAGGAACCTCTGTATGTACGTGACCCCGGCGCGTGGCGTGAGCAACTGGCCGAGGGGAACCGGATCCAGGCCCGCAAACGGGTGGCCGCGAAGGTCCTGCTCCAAGATGAACAGGGCCGCATGCTCTTGGTCGATCCCGTCTACAAGCCCTTCTGGGACCTGCCCGGCGGTATGGCTGAAGCCAACGAGTCACCTCACAACGCAGCTCGGAGAGAGGTGAATGATGAGGTGGGGCTCATTGTCGAAATAGGGGAGCTATTGAGTGTGGAGTGGGTCGCCCCGCACGGGCCGTGGGACGATCTGATCATGTTCGTCTTCGACGGAGGGGCGGTCACCCCACGGGTGGCGCGCGAGTTGCGGCCGAGGGATCCCGAGCTGCAGGCCGTTGGCTGGTACACGCTTGAGCAGGCGGCCAGGCCTCTACGCGAGGATGTGTGGGAACGCACGCGCCATGCCCTATGCGCGCTGGAGGACAAAGCCAGCGTCTACCGGTATCGACAGTGAACCTCGGCGTTTCGGAACAGTCCATCCCGTCGAGGTGAGAGACATGGACGACCTTGTCAATGCAAAGCACCATTTGCGCCAGAAGGTAGGGAATTGCCTGGACTCCGTGCACGCTTGGGAAAGGTGGTGCCCCAAAAGACGGTTCGAGGCGATCGCGGTGATGGCCACCGAAGGCCATCCGGTCCAGGTCGTCCTCCGGGTGCTGGGGGTGTCGGAGTCGGGGTTCTGCGCCTGGCGCGACTGCGGCCCTTCGGCCCGTTCGGTCCGGCACGTGCTGCTCATCGGCACCATCCGCCAGATCCACGCCGTCACAGGCGGCGTGTCCGGGGTGCGGCGTGGGCACACCGCTTGACCTCACCGCCAGGTGCGGTTCTCGTTCACCGTTTCCTTGTCGCGCAACGCGTGACTCAGGTCGATGCCCGCCCTGTTCGCGAGAGCCGCGACGTAGATCAGCACGTCGGCCAGTTCCTCGCCCAGAGGGCCCACCGTGCTGTGGGGGTCGACGCCGAGGACGGAGTGCTTGCGCACGGCCTTGCACACCTCGCCCGTCTCCTCCGCCAGTTTCAGAGCCTGCTCGATCAGCGTGCTGTCGGAGAACCCGCGCTCCACCTCCATCCTCGCCACGTACCCCTGGATCTCTTCCAGGGTGAGCGGGCGTTCGGGTAGCGGCTCCATCGGAGACCCCCTCTCGGCTGTGGGAGCACGGACGCTACCAGCGGGAGGCGTGCGGCAGGAGGAGAACAGGCCGGCTCGCGTCCAACGCGCGGCCCAGGTCGGCCCGCGCCTGGGACCGGGGCCTCCCCGGGTACGGCCCGGGGGCGGACCCGGCGGCCCGTGGATCAGCGCTGCTTCTTGTCGTAGTCCATGCGCATGGACTGAAAAATGATCCTCTCGAGGAATTCGGGCAGGTTGTGGAATCGTTTGTTCCGGTCCATCGCGGTGATCCGGTCCATCTCCTCGGGTGTCAGCTCGAAGTCGAACAGCTCGAAATTGGACCGGATATGGGCCGGGTTCGTGGAGCCGGGGATGACGATGCCGTCGTCCTGGACGTGCCACCGCAGGATCACCTGCACGGGTGACTTCCCGTACTTGCGTCCGAGCTCCGCGAAGAGGGGTTCCGCCAGCAGCCCCTTGTCCCCGCGCCCGAGGGGGAACCAGGACTCAACGACGATGCCGAACCGCTCGAGGAACGCCTTCAGCTCCTGCTGCTGGAAGTAGGGGTGACGTTCCAGCTGCGCCACGGCGGGCATGATCGTCGCCCTGCCGGTGAGATCGGTCAGCCTTGTGAGATTGAAGTTGCTGATGCCTATCGAGCGCACCCTGCCCGCGGCGACGGCCTCCTGCAGCGCTCTCCACGCACCGTTGTAGTCGCCGTACTGCTGGTGCAGCAGCAGGAGGTCCAGGTAGTCGGTGTCGAGCCGCTTCAGAGTGCGGTCGATCGCGGTCGAGGTCTTCGTGTACCCGGAGTCGGTGGACCACAGCTTGGTGGTCAGGAAGATGTCCTCTCGCGGCAAGCCGCTGTGGCGGACGGCCTGGCCGACAGCACGCTCGTTCAAGTACGTGTTGGCGGTGTCGACCGAGCGGTAGCCGACCTCGAACGCGTAGGACAGCGCTGGCCCGACGTCGGCGGAAGGGACCTGGTTGAGGCCGATGCCGAGTTTGGGCATCTCGCGGCCGTCGTTCAGGGCGAAGGTCTCCACAAGGGGCTCCTCGGGGATGTGCCCGCGCGGGCACTCACATCACGAAAGCTGTTCCGTGTGGGCCTCAGCCGGCATCGGGCCAGCGGCTCGGGGGAGACACGGTCCGAGAGCACTCGGAATGGTGCTCGGCGGGGTCGGGTTCGGCATCGCACACCAGCAGTTTTCTGCCGGACGTGTGGTGACGAGTCGCCGAAATCCGGGGCCGGGGATCACTCCGCCGCACGGCACGGTTGACGAGGTCGTCGGCCTCGCTCTGCGCCACGCCGGGGTTCCCGGCGGCGACGGCGTACGACGACACGCGGCGCGCGGAGCGCCTGCCCGCGGCCCTGGTCCAGGGCCGCCGCGACCGCTTCGGGGGCGCACGCCCACCGCGGTGCGGGGGCCACGCGCTCCGGGCGGGGCCGGTCCGGGGAGCGCGTGGACCGGCGGCCCCCGCAGGGGTCAGCCGCGCGGGTCGGCGAGGGCCCCGACCGGTCCCTCGACCCGGTAGTCGTCCAGGGCGGTGACCGCGTACGCGGTTCCCTCCGGGGCGTCCTCGCCGGAGGGGAGCCCCTCCAGGGAGGTGCGGCCGGTCACCTCGACGAGGTTGTCGGCGGACAGGGCCTCGCAGCGGTCCTCCGCGTCCCCCGACGCGATCAGGGCCGCCTCGTCCGGGTCGAGCCGGTAGACGGCGTAGGACCGGGCGCCGTTGACCTCGTCCCACTCCAGCCCGGTGCCGTCGCCGTCGGCGGTGGCGGTCAGCCCGGTCACGGCGCCGGTCAGGGGCTGCCCCTCGCGGGAGGGGTCGGCCACGGGCGGGAGCGCCGGGTCGGCGTAGTGCTCCTCGGCCAGGTGCTCGTAGGCCTCTTCGGCGGCGCCGGTGAGGGAGGTGAAGGAGAAGTAGACGTCGCCCCCGACCTCGGGGAAGTCCTCGGAGTAGTCGAGCTGGGTACTGAGGGAGTCGTCCTCGCGCCAGCCGCTCTCGCCGACCCGGTAGGCGGCCTGGCCGATGTAGAGGTCCACGCCGGTGCCCTCGACCTCCGAGGCCCACCAGGGGACGAGCTCCTCGTAGTCGGCGGCACCGAACCCGCGCTCCCAGTACAGCTGGGGGACGACGTAGTCGACCATCCCCTCCCTGATCCAGGTGCGGGTGTCGGCGTGCTGGGCGGCGTAGGACTCCAGGCCGGAGGTCGCCGACCCGGTGGGGTCGCTGCCGTCGTTGCGCCAGATGCCGAACGGGGAGATCCCGAAGCGGACCCACGGCTCGGTGTCCTGGATCCGGTCGTGCACGCCCTCCACGAGCCGGTTGACGTTGTCGCGCCGCCAGTCCTCGCGGTCGTCGAAGCCGTCGCCGTGCTCCTGCCAGCTGGCGTCGTCGTCGAACTCCTCCCCGTCCTTGGGGTAGGGGTAGAAGAAGTCGTCGAAGTGGACCCCGTCGATGTCGTAGCGCTCGACGACGTCCATGATGACGCCGGTGACCCACTCCCGGACCTCCGGGTTGCCCGGGTCGAGGAAGCCCTCGCCGCCGTACTCGACCAGCCAGTCCGGGTTCTCCTCGACCGGGTGGTCCTCGGCCATCTCCTCGATGTCGGAGTTCAGGCCGACCCGGTAGGGGTTGAACCAGGCGTGCAGCTCCAGCCCGCGCTCGTGCGCCTGCTCGACGGCGTACTCCAGAGGGTCGTAGCCGGGGTCGCCGCCCTGCTCGCCGGTGAGGTAGCGGGACCAGGGCTCCAGCTCGGACTCGTAGACCGCGTCGGCGGTGGGGCGCACGTGCAGGAAGACGGTGTTCAGTCCGAGTTCGTCCGCCTCGTCGAGGCGCTCGTCCATCTCGGCCCGCTGCTCGTCGGCGCTCAGCCCGGGTTCGGAGGGCCAGTCGATGTTGCCGACGGTGGTGAGCCACGCGCCGCGCATCTCCCGTTTGTCGTGGGCGGCCTGGCAGCGCGCGGCTCCGGGGCCCGCCCCGGGGTCGGTGGCTCCGACGAGCACGTACGCGGACAGCATGAGCCCCGCGGCGGCGCCCGCGGCCAGCCACCGGTTGCGCCAGCGCGGCGCCATTCCCGCACGTCTGCCTCGAGCCACGGGTCCTCCCCCTGAACCGCGGTGGCGTCGGGGCGACGCCACGCCGGGAATCAGGGTAGGACACTTGGTAACTTTTTGGACACTGATTCTGAAATCGGTGGTTTGAATCTCATTGAGGTGGGAATCGGGCGCAACGCCGTGCGGTCCGCGGAGGGCCCGCCCCGCCGTGGGGCGGGGAGCGGCGTCCTCCGCGGGGCCGGGGCGGGCGGGGTCAGCCGAACTGTCCGGGCCGGTAGTCGCCCGCGGGGGTCTGGACCATGACGTTCAGCCGGTTGACGGTGTTCATGAAGGAGATGAGGGAGACCAGGGCGACCAGCTGGTCCTCGTCGTAGTGCTCGGCGGCCTTCTCCCACGCCCCGTCGTCCACCCCGCCGGCGGCGTCGGCGATGCGGGTGCCCTGCTCGGCCAGTTCCAGGGCGGCGCGCTCGGCGTCGGTGAAGACCGTGGCCTCCCGCCAGACGGCGACCAGGTTGATGCGCACGGCCGTCTCCCCGGCCCGTGCCGCCTCCTTGGTGTGCATGTCGGTGCAGAAGGCGCAGCCGTTGATCTGGCTGACGCGGAGCTGCACCAGCTCCTGGGTGGTGCGGGGGAGAGTCGATTCCCCGATGGCCCTGCCCGCCGAGGCGATGTGCTTCATGAGTTTCGCCGCGAGGGCGTTGCCGAAGAGGTCGAGTCGGGCCTGCATGGTGTTCTCCTTGCGGTGTCGAGGGTGACACTGCAAGGACGGGGGCGGGCGGGCCGGGCGTGACACCCCCGTGGCCGCCGGGTATGTGAAGCGGGTCACGTCCGGCCGCGCCATGCTCCGAACACGGGCCCCCGGGGGGCGAGGTCCGGCCCCGGCGGGGGCACGGGCCTCCTGCGCCCCCAGGGGGCGGGGGAGCCCCCGCCTTCGCCGGCGGGGCCCGACGGCGTCCCCGGACCGGTCAGGCCGGTGCGACGCTTCCCGGTTCGCGCAGCATCGCCATCGGGACCGCGCCGCGCGCGCCCGCGACGATCTCCCCGTCCCCGAAACCGTGGCGGCGGTACAGGCGGCGGTTGTGCTCGGTGGACGAGACCAGGTACGCGGGCAGGCCCTCGCGGTCGGCCCGCTCCAGCCCGTGGGCCAGGAGGGCGCCGCCCACGCCCCGGCCGCGTCCTGCGGCGGAGACCCCGATCTGGTCCAGGTACCAGTGCGCGCGCTCGGGCCGGTGCCGTGCGAAGGCCCTCAGTACGGGACGCGAGGACACCAGCCCCCGTACGCCCATGGCCCGCACGAGGGTGCAGGCCTCCCGCAGGGTGGCCCACCCCGCCCCGGGAGCCCGGCCCGGCCCCTCCCACACCGCGACCCCGACGATGCCCTCGCCCGGGACCTCGGCCACGTCCACCGCGCCGTGGCGCAGCGCCCCCTTGCGCATCAGGGCGCCGAAGAGCAGGGCCAGGCGTGAGCGCCGGTCCGGGCCGGCGGGCACGAAGTCGTGCAGGAGCGGGTCGTCCTCGAACGCCTCGGCCAGGATCGCGGCGGAGGCCGCGACGTCGTCCGCGCCGGCCTGTCTGATGTGCATGATCGCTCTCCCGTCGTCGGTGGTGCCCACAGACTACCCCCATTTTTGGCCAAGTGGCCAAAAGTTGCCCGTGTAATCTTGCACCCCATGGCGACCAGGCGAGACACGGCGGCGGTGCGCGAGCACCTGCCCATCGAACAACGACGCGCCCAGCTGCTCACCGCGGCGGCGGAGGTGATGCGCGAGCAGGGGGTGGCGGCCGCCACCACCCGCGCCATCGCCGAACGCGCCGGCGTGCCGCACGGCTCGGTCCACTACTGCTTCGGCACGAAGACGGCGCTGGTCCGCGCCCTGCTGCAGAGCGAGGCGGACCGCTCGGTCGAAAGCGCCCGGCGCCGCTCCTCCCGGTCGACCGACCTGGAAGGCGTGCTGCGCAACGTCCTGGAGGCGCAGCTGGAGAGCGTGCGCACCGACCCGGGGCACCACGCGATGCTCGGCGAGCTCATCGCCCTGGCCCGCCGCGACCCGGCGCTGGCCGACCTGCCGGGCTGGGAGCACGAGAGGTACGTGGGCGCCGCCGCCGAGCGGATAGCGGAGTGGTCGGCCGCCTCCGGCGTGGCGCTCGCCCGCCCCGCCCGGGAGATCGCGACCACGATCATGGTGCTGGCCACCGGTCTGGGCGACCTGTGGTCGGCCACCGGCGACCGGGCCGTACTCGACCGGACCCTGGACGACTGCGTGCGCGGCCTGGCGGCGCGCCTGTCCGAGCCGGCCTGACCGCGGGCCGCCCCGTGGGCGGCGACCGGCGCCCGGATAGGTGGCGGGTTTCATGTCGTCGTCACTTTCGTGAGGGGGCCTGGGCCCGGGCCTGCGCCCGC
>NZ_JBEXSY010000047.1:0-56468 GCF_040613895.1 Nocardiopsis sp. NPDC006198
TGGGCACAGCGCGGCTGGGCCGTGCGGGCGCCGATCAAGACCATGTCGCGGGTGGACGTACCCCCGACCGGTCTCCCCCGCCCCTCGACGCGGTTCCGGGGCGTGCGGACCGCTAGGGACGCGCCGTGCGGCGAGCGGCGATGAGCGCCTCTACGCCGTCGAGGAGCAGGCCGAGCCCGAAGCCGAAGTCGCCGTCGTCGATCCACTCGTCACCGTCGCCGAAGGCGTCCTCCCCGACAGCCGCCGCCAGCGCGGGGTAGGTCTCCGAGTCGAGGACCTCGGCGAGGATCGCGCCGTACTCCGCCAGTCCGGCGACCTCCTCGTCGCCCGGCGGCTCCGACCCGCCCGCGCCCAGCGCGAGGCCCGCGTGGCTGACGGCGTAGCCCGTGAGGGTGCTGACGACGTTCATCCTCTCCCCTGCGCCCAGCCCCGTGCCGTCCAGCGCGGCCAGTCCCCGGTCGAGCCAGAGCAGGGACCTCGGTCCCATGGGCGGGGCGAAGCGCGTGATGTGCAGCAGCCACGGCCGGTCGAGCAGGAAGTCCCGGTGGGCGCGGGTCCAGGCCGTGAGGTGGTCCCGCCAGCCCGCCCCCTCCGGTTCCGGGGGGTCGGGCGCCGCCGCGTCGGCCATGGCGACCAGCAGCTCGTCCTTGCTGCCCACGTAGCGGTACAGCGACATCGTCGCCACGCCCATGCTGCGGGCGACGCTGCTCATCCGCACCCCGGCCAGCCCCTCGGCGTCGGCGATCCCGATCGCCGCGGCCGTGATGCCCTCCAGGCTCAGGCTCGGGCGCGGCCCGTGGCGGGACACCGGGTCGCGTCCCCACATCCGCGCCACCACAGGGGGCAGTGCCGGTCCCTCCGCCATGGCGTCTCCGTTCTCTCCCCCGGTCCGCCGCCCGCAGGGCGATCGGCGTCCCGGTCTTGCCCCGAGGATAGAACGATGTACTCTGTACGGCGTACAGTGTATTAAGTACTCAGTTAAAATCCCCTGGAGGCCCCCCGATGTCCGACATCCGCGCCACGCCGGCCCCCTCCCCCGCCCCACCCCCGAGCCGGGGGCCGACGAAGGACTCCGAACGCGCGCTCGCCCCCGACCTCGCACGCGGCGCCATGCTCCTGCTCATCGCGCTGGCCCACGCGACGGGCCTCTTCTTCGCCTCCGCGAACGGCGCCGGTCAGGCGACGGGGGTCGCCGAGCGCGCCTTCGAGATCGCCATGTCCACGCTGGTGGACGCACGCGCGATCCCGATGTTCGCGATCATGTTCGGCTACGGCCTGGTCCAGGTCGCGCGACGACAGGACGCCGCCACCGGCTCCCCCCGGGCTACGCGCGCGATTCTGCTGCGCCGCAACGGCTGGCTGGTCGTCTTCGGTCTGGTGCACGGCACCCTGCTCTTCTCGGGTGAGATCCTCGGGGCGTACGGCGTGCTGGGCCTGCTGTTCACACTCGTGCTGCTGCGCCGCAGCGACCGCGTGTACCGCACCCTCCGGTGGATCGGGGGCGTGCTGCTGGTGTACGTCGCGGGCCTCGGCGGCCTGGTCGCCTGGGCCGTCGCCGACGGCTCCGGGGAACCGGCGCCGGTGCCGGCCCCGGAGGAGGCGTCCTCCCTGGAGGCCGCGACCTACGCGGCCTCCGTCCTCGCACGGCTGGGCGAGTGGCCGGTGCACACAGGGCTCATCGTGGCCGGGTACCTGCTGCCGGTCTGGTTCGGCGCGTGGGCGGCCCGGAACCGCGTGCTGGAGGTCCCCGGGGACCACCGCCGGATGCTGTGGACGGGCGTCGTCGGCGGTTTCGCCGTCGGTGTCGCGGGCGGGCTGCCGATGGGCCTGGCCAACGCGGGTGTGCTGCACGCCGACGCGTTCGCCGCGACATGGGTCCAGCTGCTGCACCAGGTGTCCGGGGTGTTCGGCGGCATCGGCTACGTCTCGCTGTTCGGGCTGCTCTCCCTGACGCTGTCGAGGGCGGGGAGGCCCCGTGGGAACAGCGCCGTCGTCGGCGCGCTGGCCGCGCTCGGCCAGCGCTCGCTGAGCGGCTACCTGTTCCAGTCGGTCGTGTGGGTGGTCCTGGCGTCGCCGTACACGTTGGCGCTCGGCGCCCGGTTCGAGGAGCCGACCCTCTTCGCCGTCGGGTGTGCGGTGGCGGTCTGGCTCGTCAGCGTCGTCGGCGCCGACCTGATGCGGCGCCACTCCCTGCGCGGCCCGGCCGAGGTCCTGCTCCGGAGGCTCACCTACGGCCGCTCGCGGAAGACCGCCTGAGCCGTCCGAGGGGCGTGCCGGTCGCACCGACGGAAACCGCGGCCGGTGCGACGCAAGAGCCCCCACCCCCGGTGAGCTTGTACTTATAGACGTTCTCGACGCCCAACCGCGCTATAAGTACACGATCATCGGGGAAAGTGGGCGGGCCCCGTCATCACGCACCCCCGCTGCCGCAGAAAACCGGCTCCCCACCCGCTCCCCACCCGCGCCTCTCTCCGGCACGGCCAGGGCTCCGACCGGCACCCCTTGACCTCAACTTAAGTTGAAGTTCAAGAATGTCGACCACGTCCACCGACACAGGGGAGAAAGACGTGCGTACGACGAGTGATCCGCCCCAGGGGGCGACCCGACCCGGAGTGCTGTTGGCCGCCGTCATGACGGGTGTGCTGGTCGTGGCCATGTCGATCTCCGGGACGGCGGTGGCCGTTCCGAGCATCGGCTCGGACCTGGAAGCCTCCGGCGCGGCACTCCACTGGGTGGTGGCCGGGTACAACCTCACCTTCGCCGCGTTCACCCTGGTCTGCGGTTCACTCGCCGACCTGTTCGGGAGGCGGCTGCTGTTCGCCCTCGGGGCTGTCGTCTTCGCGGCGGGCAACGCGATCGGCGCCCTGGTCGGTGACGTCCTCGTCCTCGACGCCGCCCGCCTGGTCGCCGGTGTCGGCGGCGCCGCGATCATGGCCAGCGGCGGAGCGCTGCTGGCGACCTTCTTCGAGGGGGCCGCGCGGACCCGTGCCTTCGCCGCCATGGGCGCCATGGCCGGGGTCGGCATCGCCGTCGGTCCGACCCTGTCGGGGCTGCTGGTCGGGGCCGTGGGCTGGCGGGCGGCGTTCCTCGTCTACGCCGCGGTCGGCCTGCTCATCCTGGTCGGCTCGGTGTTCATCGCCGAATCGCGCGCCTCCGACCGGCCGCGCATCGACTGGGCCGGGGCGACGACCTTCATCGCCGGCCTGGCCCTGGTGATGTTCGCGGTCATCGAGGCGCCGGAGGCGGGCTGGACGAGCCCGAGGGCGCTCGGCGCCCTGGCGGCCGGGGCGGTGCTGCTCGTGCTCTTCCTCGTCGTCGAACGCCGGGCGGCCCAGCCGGTGCTCGACCTGGCCCTGGTGCGCAACGGCCCGTTCATGGCCTGGTGCCTGGCCACGCTGACCACGTCGGTCGGATTCCTCGGCGTACTGGTCTTCCTGCCCACCTACCTCCAAGGGGTCCAGGGGGTGAGCGCCCAGACCGCCGGCCTGATGATGCTCATGCTCACGGCGCCGGTCCTGGTGACCCCGCTCCTGGGCGGGTGGCTCGTCACCAGGGGTGTTCCGGCCCGAGGGCTGATCATTCTCGCCCTGCTGTTCGTCGCCGGGGGCAACGGCCTGCTCACCGTCCTCCATCCGCAGATCGGCCCACTGGCGCTGGCAGTGCCCCTGGTGCTGATAGGCACCGGCATGGGCCTGTCGTTCGGCATCACCGACGGCCAGGCGATGAACCTGGTCCCCTCCGCGAAGGCGGGTATGGCGGCGGGCTTCCTCAACACGCTGCGCGGCGGTGCCGAGGCCCTGGTCATCGCCGTCTTCGGGGCCGTGCTGACCAGCATCGTCGCCGCCCGCGCCGGATCGGTCGAGGTCGCCGCCCGGGTGGCCGCCGGTGATCTGACGGGCCCCGGAGCCGGGGTGCTGGCCGGACACCTCACCGCGGCCTGGGACATCGCCTCCTGGGGTGTCGCGGCCCTGTCGCTGACCGCCACAGCCGGTGTGGCCGTGCTGCTGGCCCGGCGCCGGAAGGCTCCTGGAGGGGAGCGGGACGCCGCCGGGAGGGAGGGCGACGTGGTTCCCGGGTAGGCCCGGAGACGGCGAAGGCCCCGGGCGACGACCACCGGGGCCCAAGCCCTGTCAGGACAAAGCCCTCGCCGTCGAGGCGCGTGTTCTCGCCGACGTCCACACGGAAGTACGAGGTCGAGATCCGCACGGGAATCTCGTTGGCCCAGAACATCTTGCGCCTTGCGATCACGTTGTCACCGGGTTCGACGCGCAGGCCGAGGGCCACGTGTTCGTTCGCGGGCTCCTGCCCGACGAACAGCATCTTTCTTTCCGGCTTGAGACCCTGCTGCTGAGCTTCGGTCAGATACAGGGACTTGGACCCGCGAGTGGCAGGCGGAGTCGGCAGTGCACGTTCGACCAGCACGCGCGGACGCGGGTCGAGGGGCCCGGTCGGTGCTTTGTGCCTGGAATCCTCGTCGGCGGCCTTCTTCATCTGACTGACACGACCCGGCGTCACCCCGAGGTGCCGTGCGATGTCTTCCTGACGGAGGCCGGACCGGTGGGCTTCGGTGATCGCCGCGCGCCGTATCCGGGACAGCTCCACGCTTTGGCCCTGCAAGCTGGTCATGGCTGCCGACGCGGCGCGGGCTCTTTCAAGCGGATCGGGCATGGCGGCGATGTCGTGCAGCGTCCGTGCGTCCATGGCGCATCCTCGGGTCGGGGGCTCCACGGCGGACTTTAGCCCCTCTGTCGCGTTGGGCGAAAGGTTGATCGCAGATCGTCACGGACCGACCGTCTCGGTCGACGCACACCGGGGCCTTCTCTCCCCTACCCGGCATCTGTGCGGCGGAGTAGAGTGTCAGCGGATGAGTACTTAGGTACCCAGAGAGGCCCCGGGGAGGGATACCCCGGGGCCTCTCTGGCGTTTGGAACCTACTCGCGGCGGACGGCGCCGAGGAGCGCGCTCCACTCACGGCCGGGCAGGAGGAAGTGCCCATCCTCAGGGTTCTGGGAGTCACGCACGGCGGCGGTCCCCTCCCCTGCGTCAGCGAATTCCACGCAGTTGTTCGGGTTGCTGTAACTCGACTTGCGGAAGTCGAGACCTTCAGTGGATGAGTACATCGGTCGGTGTTCCTAGCTGATCAGGGACCGTAGATGAGCAGAGACGCTGTCCGGGTCCATGGACTTCGACACGAGCAGGTCGAAGATTCTGCGGTAGCGAGCCACCTGGGGCCGCTTGTCCAGATACAGGCCATCCTCGTCCGCCTCGACAAACACGGCATCGAGATCAGGCTCCTCGTACTTCAAGATGGTGAACGGCCCACCCATCCCCGGATGCAACCCCGCGCCGGACAAGATCTGGATCGTGATCGAGTTCGTGGCTTCAGCAAGGTCGGCCAGGTGGGATACCTGGGAGCGGAAAAGATTTCGATCGGAGAGCTTCAGGAGGTCAAGGGCGTGCTGATCGATGATGGCCCACAGATCGACCGGGTTCGGCCGGTCAAGGAGGACCGCCTGGCGGCGCATACGCGCTTCAACTACCCGCTCCACTTCGGCTGGCTCCCGAATGAGAGTGGCGTGGGTGATCGCAGCCGCATACTCCGGTGTCTGTAGCAAACCTGGGATGTACTGAAGCTCGAAGACCCGCAAACCCACAACACCTGCCTCAAGGCTGGTGTAGTCACTGGTGAGCACGTCGTCGTACTGACTCCACCAGCCGCGTTTCCGAGACTGGCGAGTCAACTCCAGCAACGTCTCGCGCTCGCGCTTGTCGCTGACCTTGTAGACGTCGAGCAACAACCGGATGTCCGACACGGCTGGCCGCTTCGATCGGCCGGTTTCGAGGTTCGAGATCTTCGTGCTCGACCACTCCAGCTCATCAGCGACCTGCTCGATGGTCATCCCCGCGCTCAGACGCTTCGCCCGCATTTGCGCTGATAGCTGGCGTCTCGCTACGGGTGGGCTGCTCATTTCGACCTCCTCAGGGGATGCCGCCGATCGTATCGCCGCTGAGCCGGAACCAGACATTTCGCAACTCCTTACATGGATCATGCGTTTTGCCGTATCTCGATTCGAGGCTTGCGAATCGAAACTTTTAAATACAGGATAGGGGTGTACTCATCACCGCCGCCCATCCAGCGGCATCCGACCCTTGGGAGGCGCCCTGTGCGCTACCTGAACCCCTCGGCCCTGGTGGCCGCCCGCTACATCGCCTCGGAGGCCATGCGCCACCGACGACCACGGCGGGCGGCCCGGGTCCGGGCCTACGCCCCCGCCCGCTTCGTGCCCTGCGCCCCGACGCCGCACGACGTCCTGAACGCAGTCCTGAACGGCCTCCACCGGCTGGAGGTGAGGGCGGCATGATGCCCCCGCACTGCGCCGAGACCTCCCTCGACCGGAACGGCGTCCCGCGCTGCTGCGTCATCGAGGCAGGCCACGAAGGCGACCACATGGACCACCAGGCCCGCACCTGGGAACCCCCGGGCACAGTCCTCGCCCGCCTCCGGGAAACCTGGGGCCGCACCCACCGCATCATCTGGACCGGCCGCATGTGGATCGCCACCGCCCACCGCGACGACGTCCACTGGCGCACCGAGGTCGAACCCACCCCGGCCCAGCTGGAGGAGAGCCTTCAGAAGCACTCCCGGCCGCCCGACCGGCCCCGCGCCCGCTCCGCGTCCTCAACGCCTTCCGCGTCTTCCACACACTCCGCGTACCGGGTCCTCGACGTCACCGACACGGGAGGCACCCCGTGAACCGGCGACGACCGCCCCGACGGGACCCCGTCCGCATCTGCGCCGACGACGCCCCGCTCACCCCCGAGGAGCAGGCCGCCTACGACCGCCAGGGCGAGCTGATCGCCATGGAACTGAGCTGGGAGAACGCCCTCCGAGCCTCCGGGCACCCGGTCCCCGCCGCCATGGACGGTGTGCGCTGGGGCAACGGCGACAGCAGCCGCGAGGAGAGCACCCGGGACCGCGAGGACGGGTAGCGCCCCGGAAACCCGTGTCGGCCGGACGCAGGGCACGGGGCCACCGGGCGAGGGCCCGGCGGCCCCGGTCCGCACCCGCTCGTCCCGCTTCCGCGACCACCCTCGCCTCCACTGCCACATCCGCCTACGTATCCGCCTACGCATACGCTTCGAGCTGGAGAAACGACCGATGACCCCCGTACAGCCCCTCATGGACACCGCCGAGGAACTCCTCACACCCGGCGAGGTCGCCCGCCTGTTCCGCGTGGACCCCAAGACCGTCACACGCTGGGAGAAGGACGGCCGCCTCACCTCCCTCCGCACCCTGGGCGGCCACCGCCGCTACCCCAGGGGCCAGATCACCGACGTGCTCAACACCGAACCGGCCGGCGGCGAGGTCGTCCGCGCCCTGGAGAAGGTCCACGCCCTCGCCCTCGAAACCGGCGCGACGGCCGAGGCCGGGCACATCGCCGACCTGATCGGCACACTCCACGGGAACCGGTGACGCCCGCCCGGGCGAACCGCTCCACGTCTCCGGATCCACCAGCCCTGGAAAGCGCCATGGACAAGATCTGCCCGAACTGTCTACAGCCCTGGCCCGCCTGCGTGTGCGTGGTCCCCCTCGGACAGGACACCGCCGTCACCGTGTCCTGGTGCCCCTGGCCGCACCCGGTCCTGTCCCAGCAGCTCGGCAGAACGCTGCTGGAACCCTTCGGCCGGACGGACACCTCGGACCCGCCGAAGGAGTTCTGCAAGGACTGCTCCCAGCCCTGGCCGTCCTGCCGGTGCGAGGGCCGACGCCTCTGACCCCGCAGGACGCGGCCGTCCCGCTCTCCCGGCCGGGAGAGCGGGACGCTCCGGGTTCGCCCCCGAGCCGGGCTAGGCCAAGCCGAGCGGGCCGTCCGGCGCGGGGACGAAGTGGCGGGCGACGTCCTCGTCGGAGACCGCCTCCAGGGTGTCCGGCACCCACTTGGGCGAGCGGTCCTTGTCGACCACCTGCGCGCGGATGCCCTCCGCCACGTCGGGCGAGGCCAGGGCCGCGCAGGAGACCCGGTACTCCTGTTCCAGGACCGCTTCCAGCCCCGGCAGCTCCCGGGCGCGGCGCAGCGCCGCCAGAGTGACCTTCACGGCGGTGGGCGACTTGGCGAGGACGGTCGCGGCGGCCCGCGCCGCCTCCGGGTCGCCGTGGGCGCGCAACCGCTCCACGACCTCCTCCGCGGTGTCGGCTGCGTAGCAGGAGTCGATCCAGTGCCTCCGGCCGCGCAGTTCGGAGTCGGGCGCGGCCTCGGCGAACCGGCCCACCACTTCGGCGACGTCCCCGGCGGAGGCCGCGTCCGCGAGCGCGGCGGCCAGGTCCGGCAGCCGGTCGGAGGGCACGAAGTGGTCGGCCAGGCCCAGGTACAGGGCGTCGCCCGCGCCGACCGACCCGGCGGTGAGCGCCAGGTGGGTGCCGGTCTCCCCCGGCGTCCGGGACAGCAGGTACGTGCCGCCCACGTCGGGCACGAAGCCGATCGTGGTCTCGGGCATCCCGAGGACCGTGCGCTCGGTGACGATCCGTACGGACCCGTGCGCGGACACCCCCACGCCGCCGCCCATCACCACACCGTCCATGAACGCGGCGTAGGGCTTGGCGTAGCGGGCGATGTGCGCGTTGAGCAGGTACTCGTCGCGCCAGAAGGCCGCGGCGCGCAGGTCCCCGTCGAGGGCGCTGGCGCGGATGGCGCGGACGTCGCCGCCCGCGCACAGGCCGCGCTCCCCGGCGCCGTCGATCAGGACGGCAGCAACCGCGTCGTCGTCCTCCCAGGCTGCGAGGGCGCTCCGGAGGGTGTTCACCATGGCGTGGTCGAGGGCGTTGATGGCGCGGGGGCGGTTGAGCGTGAGGCGGCCGAGGCGGCCCTCCACCCGCGACAGGACCGTGTCCCCGGCGGCTCCGGCGGCGGACATCAGGCGGCCCCCGTCAGGCCGCGGGCGGTGATCGGGTTCATGGTCTCGTTGGTCCCTTCCAGGGTTCGGTGCACCCGCAGGTCGAGGACGATCCTCCCGGTGCCGTACCCGGTGGGGCAACCGCGGCCCCCGCGCGGTGGGAGTGCCCGGCCCGCGGCCGTGGACCCGGCCCGGGCCCCGGCGGCGAACCGTCCGGCCGCGGCGCACAGCCGCGCCGGGACACGGGGCCCGGGGTGACCGGGCCCGGCGCGACCGGGAAGAACGACGCCGCCATGCGCACGGTCGGCCGGGAGGGCCGGGGCCGTGGGCATGGCGGCGGGCGGACTGCTCGTGGCGGCGCTCGTGGCGTCCCGGGGCAGGAGGACGCGCTACGCGCCCCCTACGCGCCGGTCGGGACGGTGGGCCCGGCCGTCACGGTGGTGCTCGGCGGACGGCTCACCCGTCCCGTGCGCGGGCACGGCGGGCGACCGCCGGCCCGGGGCCCGCTCTGCGGAGGGGCAGCCCCCGTTTCAGGAGGCCGCCTGCCTTCCGATGTCGCGCAGCAGCAGGTGGGCCTCGTCCAGACGGGGACCGAACGCCTCCGGGGTCTCGGAGAGGCGCATGGCGGTCAGTTCGCAGGCCATGGCGGTGTGGGCGGCGAGCACGGCGACGTTCTCGGGCGTGCCCGCCTCCACCAGGGCCCCGGCCAGCCGGGAGGCCCGCTGGTGCTGGGTGAGGAGGTAGCGGGAGCGCAGTTCGGTGCTCTCCGCGAGCAGCCGCACCAGGACCGCGGAGTGGGCGGGGGACAGCGCGGCGTGCGGCCGGGTGGCCGCGTTGGCCTCCCGGAGCAGGCCCACCGCGGTGTGCAGGTCGTCGCCGATCGGCTGCGTGGCCTTCTCCCGCACGTAGGCGCACATGCGGTCGACCTCGGCGTCGTCGTCGGCGAACAGCACCTGCTGCTTGTCGCCGAAGTACCGGAAGAAGGTGGTGCGACCCACCTCCGCGCGCTCCGCGATCGAGGCGACCGTGACGTTGTCGAATCCGTGTTCGGCGAAGAGTTGGAAGGCGGCTGACACGATCATGGCTCGGGCCTTACGCCGTTTGCGGGCGTGGAGCGTGTCCGGGGGGTGTTGCATGAGGCGACCCTATCGAGTGGGAACCTGGTTCTCCCTGGTACGCGGGACCATTGGGACGGTAGTCCTGAAACGCACAGTGAGAACCGGGGAGCGGGAAGTCGTCTGGCCTGTTGTTCACGAGGAACGCAACCGTGCGGGCACAGGCCGGTTCCGCACGGGTGCACCGGTTGGCCCGGAATTTTATTGCAGAGGAGTCTCGGTCTGACACCCGCCTTCCACTGGGGACGGAACACCGCCAGGAAAGTGGTTCCCCTCTCAGGGCGGTTATGCCGCCGAGGGGCGAACCATTTCCGGTTGGAACTCATTAAACACCGGCGGTAAATCGTTCAGGTTCCTAACCATTGGCTCCCTCCCCTGTCCGGAACCCGCCACGGCCACGCCTCCTCACGGATTGTCACACCCTTGTGCCACAGTGGAGCCATCGATCGGTTCCTGGAGTTGGTCATGGCATATCTGCTGCTCATCGGCACACGCAAGGGCCTCTTCACGGCCCGGAGCGAGGATCGTCGGCGCTGGGAGGTGGAGGGCCCCCACCGGATCGACGCCGCGGACTACGCCAGCATGAGCGCGGTGTACGCGGTCGGCGTCGACCCGCACACCGGCCGCCTCCTTGCGGGGGCGGAGAGCTCGCACTTCGGCCCCAGCGTCTGGTACAGCGACGACCTCGGCCGCACCTGGCACGAGCCCGCGTCCGCGCCCATCGCCTTCCCGGAGGACACCGACGCGTCCTTCGTCCGCGCCTGGCAGTTCGCCTTCGGCGACGACCCCGGCACCGTGTACGCGGGGGTCGAGCCGCACGCGCTCTTCCGTTCCACCGACGGCGGCCTGAGCTTCGAGCTGGTGCGGGCGCTGTGGGACCACCCGCACCGGGCCGAGTGGTTCCCGGGCGCGGGCGGCGCGGCCATCCACACGGTCCTGCCCGGTGTGCTCGGCGCGGGCGACCGCTCACCCGACGCGATCACGGTGGCCATGTCCACCGGAGGTGTCTACCAGACACGCGACGGGGGCGCGAGCTGGAACCCGGCCAACCGGGGCATCTCGGCGGTCTTCCTGCCCGAGGAGGAGCCCGAGTTCGGCCAGTGCGTGCACAAGGTGGCCGTCGCCCCGGACGGGTCGATGTACGCCCAGAACCACCACGGCGTGTACCGCAGCGCCGACCCCGCCGGCGAGGGGTGGACAGCGGTGGAGAAGGGGCTGCCCACGGACTTCGGGTTCGCCGTGGTCGCCCACCCGCACCGTCCGCTCAGCGCGTTCAACTTCCCGGTGGTCAGCCAGGAGGTGCACCTGACGCCGGGCGACCGGCTGTCGGTGTACCGGACCGACGACGGGGGCGGGAGCTGGCGCCCGGCGGTCCGGGGGCTGCCGCAGGACCCCTACTTCGGGATCGTGCTGCGCGACGGCGCCTGCACCGACGGCGCCGACGTGCCGGGCTTCTACTTCGGCACCCGCTCCGGCGACGTCTACGCCTCCACCGACGACGGGGACAGCTGGGAGCAGGTGGCGGCGCACCTGCCCGACGTCCTGTGCGTCCGCGCGGCGGAGGTCTGACATGCGTGTGACGGTGCACCTGCCGGGGCTGCTCCGGGCCGACGCCGACGGCGCCGCCCACGTCCCGGTCGAGGTCGCGGACGGCACCCCGCTGGGCGGGGTCCTGGACGCGCTCACCGCCCTGCACCCGGGCCTGGACCGGCGCATCCGCGACGAGCGCGGGGAGCTGCGCCGGTACGTCAACGTGTTCGTGGACGGCGACGAGTGCCGCGGCGCGGGAGGGCTGGCGGCGCCGGTCCCCGACGGCGCGAACGTGCGGGTACTCCCGTCCGTGGCGGGCGGCTGACCCCGGCGGCCCCGGACGCCGACCGGCCCCCGCCCCGGGCGGGGCGGGGGCCGGGCCGGCCGTCCACAGGTGCGCGGTCGCCCCTACCGGTGGGCGTCCTCCTGCGGTTCGCTTGATACAGGGGGCCCAGAGGGTCCGCCCGCACCGTGCTGCCCCGGCACCGGCCCCGGCACGGGACCGGAGCGGCGCATCGGCATCGGCCGCAGGTACGTCAGGCTCCGCCACAGCCACTCCAGGGGGCCGAGCCGCAGCCAGCCGCTCCACACCCGCGCGAAGGCCGCCGCCGCGACGAAGAACGCCAACGCCACGCCGTACTGCGCCAGCAGCGGGATCTCACCCTCCAGCGGCCCCATCGCCGCCAGGAACACCGCCGTGCTGGCCAGGTACACCGTGAGGGTCATCCGGCCGAGCGGGGCGAGGGCGCCCAGCACGCGGGCCGACGTCCGGCCCCGGCGCACGAGCCACCACACCAGGCCCAGGTAGAACAGCGCGCCGCCCCCGCCCATCAGCGTGGACGCGAGGGACACCAGCAGCGATGACCCCGGCCGGACGACCGGCATGCCGTCGTCCCCGAGCACCGGGACGCCGTCGGCGCCCATCTCCATCGGGAAGAACACGTCGGCGGCGAACATGGCGCCGTACCCGAGCACCTCGAGGGCCAGCCCGGTCCACAGCATGACCACCGGCAGGCGCGACGGGAGGCCCTCGGCTCCCGGCGCGAGTTCGGGGCGCCGGGCCAGCCACGCGCCCACGCAGAAGAACCCCAGCGTCTGCGGCACCTGGACGACCAGCGTCGTCCAGCTGTGCGAGGGCAGCAGGGAGTGGAGGAGGAGTTCGGCGAACGGCGCCGCCGCGAACAGCACGAGGGCCGCCGCGAGGGGGCGCCCTCGGGAGCCGCCGGTCAGCAGCGGCATCAGGGGGACGAGGACGAGCGCCGTCAGGGCGTAGTGGGTGAGGATGTCGCCGTCGAACACCAGCAGGTGCGGCACCCCGAACAGCAGGCCCAGCACGGTGTAGCGGCGCGCCATCACGGCCGCCGGACGCCCGCCGCGCCGGACCGCGGAGCGCCAGGCCAGCACCGCCCCGACCCCGATCAGGACCATCAGCACCGCCCGTGCCTTGCCGCTCAGCAGCAGGCTCAGCCCGGTGTCCACGAGGGAGGTCAGGGTCGAGCGGTCGCGCTCCCCCGCCATCTCCGCCGAGAACACGACGAAGGGCGCGTTCATCAGCACCACGCCGATCATCGCGAGCGCGCGGGCGACGTCGAGGAAGGCCACGCGCCGGGGAGCCCCCGGCGGCGGTGCGTCCCCCGCCGGTCCGTCCGGCCCCTTCCGCTCCACGGTCCCCTGGCCCGGTGCGGCGGCCGACGCGGGCGCGTCCCCCTCCGCGTACCCGGGCACGGGGGCACGCACCGGCGGCGGCGCGTCCCCCGGTCCCCGGTCCTGCTGCGGATACGGCCCCGGCCCCGCGGCGGCGCCCGGCTGTACGTCGGTCACGTCTGCTCCCCTCGTGTGCGGACCTCCAGACTCGCTCCGGGCCCCTCCCGCGCACATCGACCGAACAGCCGAACGGCGTCCCCGGCCCCCTCCTCCTTTCGGCCGAGGGCTCCCGGAGCTGCGGCGTCTAGCCTGGGCGCATGGCGTCGAACGACATCCCCTCCCCGCTCCACGGCCGCCTGTCGGGACTGGAGGGCACGGCCGTCCGGCTCGTTCCGTGGGCCGTGGCGGGGGTGCTGGCCCTGGCCTGGGGGTACGACCTGGTCGGCACAGTGCGGCAGCAGACCCTTCCGGACTGGCCGGGGCCGCCGCGCTCACCCATGGACTACGTGCCGGCGGTCGCGGGCGCGGTCGCGGCCGTGCTCGCCGTGGTCGCCCTGCACCCCCGCGCGGGCCGCGGGACGACCACCGCCTCCGGGGCCGCCGCCGCGCTGGCGGTGACCGCCGCCTCGGCCGTGCTGTTCCCCCTGCCGAAGGGCATGTTCGGGTACGCCTTCGTGCTCTCGGAGGTGCTGTCCCTCCTGGTCCTGCTGTCGCTGGCGGCGCTGCGCTGCCGTCCCTGGCAGGTCGTCGCGGTCGCGCTGTGCGCGTTCGGAGCGGGCCTCACCGACCAGCTGCGCGAGCCCAACAGCTACGGGGTCGTCTCACCGGCGCTGATGATGGTGACGGCCGGCCTGGTCCCCGGCCTGTACCTGCGGTGGAGGGCGTTCCAGCGGCGGTCCCACGCGGAGCGGGCGCGCGCCCAGGAGCGCCTGGCCGTCGCCCGCGACCTGCACGACGTGGTCGCGCACGAGGTGACCGGCATCGTCGTGCAGGCGCAGGCGCTGCGGTACATCGCCGAACGCGACCCCGGGGCGGTGCGGGACGGGCTGCCCGAGATCGAGGCCGCGGGGGCGCGCGCCCTGGAGTCCATGCGGGGTATGGTGACCCGCCTGCGCGAACCGGACGACGTCCCCCTCTCCCCCGACCTCTCCGACGGGCTCGCCCGCCTGGAGGCCGCCGCCTCCGACGGCCTCCCCCGCGTGTCGGTACGGTGCGAGGGGGACGTGGACGGCCTTCCTCCGACCGTCGGCACGGCGGTCCTGCGGATCGTCCAGGAGTCCGTCACCAACGCGCTGCGGTACGCCCGCGGGGCGGCCCTGGTGGACGCGGTGGTCCGCGCCGGACCGGACGGGGTGGCGGTGGAGGTGCTCGACGACGGCCGCGAGGCGGGGAGCGGCGTCGGCGGCGGATTCGGCCTGGTCGGGATGGCCGAACGCGCCCGGATCCTCGGCGGGGAGCTGTCCGCGGGGCCGCGCGGCGGAGGGCACGGATGGGAAGTACGGGCGTGGCTGCCTCTGGAGGGGGACTCATGACGATCCGTGTGCTGCTCGCGGACGACCAGAGCATGGTGCGGACGGGGTTCCGGTACATGCTGGACGCCGAGGACGACATCACGGTCGTGGGCGAGGCCGGGGACGGCCTGGAGGCGGTCCGGACGGCGCGGGAGCTGCGCCCGGACGTGACGCTCATGGACATCCGGATGCCGGGCGTGGACGGTCTGGAGGCGACCCGGCGGCTGGCGGGTCCGGGGGTGGAGGACCCTCTCCGGGTGGTCGTGGTGACCACGTTCGACCTGGACGAGTACGTGCACGCGGCGCTGGGCGGAGGGGCGGTCGGGTTCCTGCTGAAGGACGCGGGCCCGGCCCTGCTGATCGAGGCGGTGCGCGCCGCCGCCCGGGGCGACGCCCTGGTCTCCCCGCAGATCACGGTGCGCCTGCTGCGCCACTTCTCCGCGACGGCCCCCCGCTCCTCCCCCGACGACGGCGGGCTGACCCCCCGGGAGCTGGACATCGTGCGCTCGGTGGCGCGGGGGCTGACCAACACCGAGGTCGCCGCGGAGCTGTTCGTCACGGTGAGCACCGTGAAGACGCACCTGGCGAGCGTCCAGGGCAAGCTCGGGGCACGGAACCGGGTGGAGGTCGCCGCCTGGGCGTACCGCAGCGGGCACGTCACCTGACGGGCGCGCCGTGACCGCTTGCGCCGTCCCGGGACCCGGCCCAGCGGGACGGGGCCGCCCGTGCCGGGCGTCGCGGTACACGGCGGGCCCGGACCGCGGGCGGCGCGGCGGCGACCGGACCACCGCCCGCCCTCCGCCGGGCGGGGCCCACCGGCCCCGGGCGGCGCGGCGGCGGGCGGCGCGTGGCGGGCGGCCACGCGCCCTCCGCGTCCCGGCGACGACGCACGGTCACGCCCCATCCGTGACCCCATCGGTGCTTTGACCCAATTCTGACCCGGGCCCCGGTGTCGCCTTCGCCCCGGTGCGGCGGGCCCCGATGATGATCGGGGGAAGCACCCGACCGCACCGACTGCGAGGTTTGCCCATGGCCACGATGCGAGCCGCCCGGCTCAACGTGAGGACCCGGACCCTGGAGGTCAAGGACGTTCCGCGGCCCGTCCCCGGCCGGGGGCAGGTCCTGGTCCGGGTGAGGGCGGCGGGCGTGTGCCTGTCCGACGTCCACCTGGTCGAGGGCATCCTCCGGCCGCAGTACCTGGAGGGCGACGAGGTCACCCTGGGGCACGAGGTGTCCGGCGAGGTCGAGGAACTGGGCCCCGACGTCCTGACCGCCGGGGTCGGCGACCGGGTGGCGCTCCAGGCGGGCCAGCGCGACCGCGCCGGGAAGACCCTCACGCGGGGGGTCGACTACGACGGCGGCTGGGCCGAGTACGCGCTCGCCGACGAGGAGACCCTCGTGCCGATCCCCGACTCCCTCCCGTTCGACCAGGCGGCGATCATCCCCGACGCGGTGTCCACCCCGTGGGCGGCGGTCACCGCCACGGCCGGCGTCGGCCCGGCGGAGGCGGTCGGCGTGTGGGGCGCGGGCGGGCTGGGCGCGCACGCCGTGAAACTGCTGCGGCTGGTGGGCGCCGCCCCGGTCATCGCCGCCGACCCCGACCCCCGGGCCCGGGAGCGCGCCCTGGCGTTCGGGGCCGACGCCGCCCTGGACTCGGCCGCACCCGACTTCACGGCGAAGGTCCGCGAGCTGACCGGCGGGCGGGGCCTCGACGCCGCCTTCGACTTCGCGGGCGTCCCGGTCGTGCGCGAACAGGCGCTCCGGCTGCTCGGCGAGCACGGCCGCCTGGTCCTGGTCGGCCTGACCGACAAGCCGCTGGAGATCAGGGACGGCACCCGGTTCAGCTACCTCAGGCAGCAGGTCCTCGGCCACTACGGCTCCGAGCCGGAACACGTCGTCGAACTGGTGGAGCTGGTGGGGGCGGGCCGCCTGGACTTCGCCGGATCGATCAGCGGGACCTTCGGCCTGGAGGAGGCGCCGGAGGCGGTGGAGCGCCTGGAGAAGCGGATCGGCTCCCCGGTCCGCCTCGTCCTGGAGCCCTAGGCGTACCGAGGTCGGGCCCGCGCGGCCGGTCCGGCCCCGGCACCTGCCCCGGTACCGGTACCGGTACCGGGGCAGCACGGTGCGGGCGGACCCTCTGGGCCCCCTGTATCAAGCGAACCGCAGGCGGACGCCCACCGGTAGGGGCGACCGCGCACCTGTGGACGGCCGGCCCGGCCCCGCCCCGCCCGGGGCGGGGGCCGGACGGGCGCCCGCGTCCGCCGTGCGGCCGCCCGGCCTGCCAGTTCCCGGCCTACCAGTTCCCGGGCGCGTAGTCCTTGAGGAAGCACCCGTGCAGGTCCTCGCCCAGCTCGCCCCGGACGATGGGGTCGTACACGCGCGCGGCCCCGTCCTCCAGGTCGAGCGGCGCGTGGAACCCCGCCTCGGCCATCCGCTCCTTGTCCGGGTGCGGCCGCTCGTCGGTGATCCAGCCGGTGTCCACGCTGGTCATGAGGATGCCGTCGGACGCCAGCATCTCCTCGGCGCTGGTCCGGGTGAGCATGTTGAGCGCGGCCTTGGCCATGTTCGTGTGGGGGTGGCCCGGGCCCTTGTAGCCGCGGCCGAACACCCCCTCCATCGCGGACACGTTGACGATGTAGGAGCGCCGGGCGGAGGTCGCCGCCAGGGCCGGCCGCAACCGGTCCACCAGCATGAACGGCGCGCTCACGTTGCACAGCTGCACTTCGAGCATCTCCACGGGGTCGATCGCGCCGACCTTCCGCGTCCAGCTGTTCTCCGCCGCGAGGTCCGGGACCAGGCCGCCCGCGTCGATCGCCGTACCGGCGCGCACCCGCTCCAGCGAGGCCGACCCCGTGGTCAGCGCGAGCGACGTGAGCATCTGCGGCGTGAGCGCGTGCGGCGCCACCGCGGCTCCCCCGTCGTCCGCTCCCTCCGCCGCCTCCAGCGCGCGCGGCCGGACGCCGCCCAGCACCAGCGGCTCGGGCAGGCCCGCGCCCGTGAGCGGCTGCGCCTCCGCCTCGATCAGCGGCCCGTACGAGCCCGGCGAGCGCCGCACCGTCTGGGCGGCGTTGTTGATGAGGACGTCCAGCGGCCCCTGCTCCGCGACCGAGTCGGCCAGGCGCACCACCTGGGCGGGGTCGCGCAGGTCGATGCCCACCACCCGGAGCCGGTGCAGCCACTCGCCGCTGTCCGGCATGGCCGCGAAGCGGCGCACCGCGTCGTTGGGGAACCGCGTCGTGATGGTGGTGTGCGCGCCGTCCCTCAGCAGCCGGAGGGCGATGTACATGCCGATCTTCGCGCGCCCGCCGGTGAGCAGCGCGCGCCGGCCGGACAGGTCGGTGCGGGCCGCACGCCGCTCCTTGTTGAACGCGGCGCACGTCGGGCACAGCTGGTGGTAGAAGGCGTCGACCTCACGGTACTTCTGCTTGCAGATGTAGCAGGGCCGGGCCTTGCGCAGCACCCCCGCGAGGGCGCCCCCGGCGCCGCTGGTGAGGGCGCGGCCGTTGGTCTCGTCGTCGATCCGGTCCGGCGCGGCGGTGGCGGTGGCCGCGAACACGGCCTCGTCGTGGGCCTTCTGGGCGGTCTGCCGCTCCTTGCGGCGGCGCTCCTTGACGGCCTTGAACAGCTTGGCGGTGGCCCGTTGCAGGAGAGCCGAGTCCGGGTGGTCGCTGGGCAGCTCGCCGACGCGGGCGAGGACGTCCAGGCACACGGCCATCCGCTCGGGGGAGATCCCCGGCTCGGTCCCCGAGGCGTCCGCGCCCCCGGGCACCCGCACCGCCCCGTCGGCGGAGCCGTTTCCGGGCCCGTCCGCCCGTCCGACGCCGTTCGCCGGTCCCGTCCTCGTCTCCGTCATCGTCTCCGTCACCGCTCCGCTGCCGTCCTGGGGCCCGCGCTCGCGGACCCGGTGGCGCCCGACTCGGGGCCATCAGGAACCTTATGCGCACTCGCACACCACGCGGGGCACAATCCAGTCGAGGGGACAGGTGACCATGGAGTGGACACAGACGACGCATGGGACATATGAGGCCCATGGGTAAGGGGAGATCCGTGATCCAGCCGAGAGCCGCCTCGGACGCGGCTCGCACCGATCGCGAGCTCGTGGTGCTGCTCGACGAGGAGTACCAGCGGGTAGGGGTGGCCGACAAGGCCACCGTGCACACCGGGGACACCCCGCTGCACCTGGCGTTCTCGTGCTACGTCCTGGACGCGAACGACAGGGTGCTGCTCACGCGGCGGGCCCTCGGCAAGACCACCTGGCCCGGTGTGTGGACCAACAGCTGCTGCGGCCATCCCGCGCCGGAGGAGGGGTTCGAGGAGGCCGTGCGCCGCCGCGCGGGACAGGAGCTGGGGCTGGCCGTGGGCGGGGTGCGGTCCGCGCTGCCGGACTTCCGCTACCGGGCCGTGTCCGCCGAGGGGATCGTCGAGAACGAGTTCTGCCCGGTGTTCTGGGCCCGGGCCGAGGGGGAGCCCTCCCCCAACCCGGAGGAGGTCGCCGAGTACGCGTGGGTGGAGTGGGCGGACCTGGTGGCGGTCGCCGGGCGCACGCCGTGGCTGCTGAGCCCGTGGGCCGTGGAGCAGATCCCCCGGCTCGACGCCCTCTGAGCGCCCGGCCGCCCGGCGGGACTCCGGAGCGGTCGGCCCTCCGGAACGCCGGAGCGGTCGGCGGGACGCCGAAACGGCCGGGACCCCGGCCCCGGGTCCCCGGGCAGCCCGGCGCGGACGGCGCACCCGGGTCCCGTGAGAACCCGGTCCCCGGACGGAGGTGCTGAAGGCCGCGCTCCCTGGGTAGGACCGGGATGGGTGCCCCCTCTTCCCCTGGAGCTGAGACCCATGGCCGCAAGCCCTGACGGGCGGTTGCTCCGTCCCGCCGCCCTCGTCGTCGACGTCCTCGACACCCTCTTCCCCCTCGGCCCCCTGGAATGGCGCTTCCGGGAGGCCGGGATCCCCCGGGTGCTCATGACCCGCTGGTCGGACCACCTGCTGCGCGACTCGTTCGCCCTGGCCCTGACGGACGGCGGGCCGGGGTCCGGGGACGGCCGCTCCTTCGAGGACGTCGTCCGGGGCGCCCTCCGGGACATCACCGGCCACCAGATCGCGCCGGCGGCGGAGGACGCGATCATCGAGGGGATGGCCTGGCTGGACCCCCGACCCGAGGCCTCCGCGGCCCTCGCCGCCGCGCGCGGCGCCGGTCTCGGGGTGGCCACCCTGGGCAACGGCGACGCCGGGCTGCACCGCGCCCTGCTGGAGCGGGCGGACCTGCTGGACCTGGTGGACCACGTCGTCGCCGCGCGTCCGACGAGCGACTGGAAGCCCGCACCCGGCGCCTACCTGGCCGCCGCGCGGGCCCTGGGCCTCCCCCCGGAGCGGGTGGGCCTGGTCAGCGGCCACGGCTGGGACGTGGCCGGCGCCCGCCGGGCGGGGCTGGTGACGGGCTGGTCCGGACACCTGGAGGGTCGTTTCCCCTCGCTGTTCGCCCCGCCGGACGCCTCCGGCCGCGACCTGGCCGAGACGGTCGACCGGCTCCTCGCCCTGCCCGCGGCTCCCACGGCCTGACCCGCTCCGCCCCTCCGCCGTGTCCCCGCCCCCCGGGGGGCGGTTCCGGCGCACGGACCCGCCACGGGCACGGGGACACCGGGATCGGGGGACGCGGAGCCGGAACGGCCCGGCGCTCCACGGCCCGGCGGCCGGACGATCAGGGGGTCAGCCCTCCCAGGACCGGTCGTACTCGGGGTGGGTCCGGTAGACCGCGGCGAGGTACTTGACCGCCAGCCGCCAGGCCAGCAGCTCGGACCAGGGGTCGCCGCCGCCGGTGTCCGCCTGGGGGCCGGGGGTGAGGCTGCGCATGCTCGCGTGGTGCGCGTCGGCGTACCCGCGGACGATGTTGCGCTTGGCCGCGACCTCCGCCAGGGCCCGGTCCCGGCCGCGCGCTCCCACGGGCACGGCCTTCGACGCGCGTTCGTCCTCGTCCAGACGCGCGTTCAGGAACTCGACGATGGTCAACGGACAACTCCCCTTCTGTCCCCCTTGCCCGGCACAGGGGTCAGTATCTGCCATAAATCCGATCCGGGCCACTTCGTCCGGATGCTCACGAGCACGCCTGCGGAGCCGGGCCGGGGGCCGCGGCCCGGCTCCGCAGGCACCCCTCCCGGGCCCCTCCGGCACGGCCGTCCGACGGGGCGTGTCCGGGGGCGGGGCTCCCCGTGCACGGGACCGCGGGCCCTGTCAGGCCGTCAGGCACAGCCCTCGAACTGGGGGACGCTGTCCAGCGTCTCCAGACCCGTCCCGTCGAACCACCTGCTCAACATGTCGTCGGCCACCCCGTCCTGGTACATCTTGCTGATGGCCCTGTTCACGGCCTCGCACGCCGCCACGTCCCCGTATCGCAGGCCCACACCGTACTTCTCGTCGGTGAAGGGGTTGCCGACGAGCCGGAACTCACCGGGGCTCTGGGTCTGGAACCCGGCGAGGATCAGGTTGTCCGTGGACACCGCGTCCACATCGCCCTCCCTCAGCAGGTCGATGCAGTCCGTGTAGGTCGGCTCCTCCGTCGGGACCACGTCGATGCCGAGGCCCTCGGTGATGCGGGTGGTGGAGTTGGACCCCTCGCCCTGGCAGACGTCGAGCCCCTCCAGGTCGCGGACGCCGCCGATCTCCGCGGCGTCGGAGCGCACGAGCACGTCCTGCTTGGCCACGTAGTAGGGGCCGGCGAACGTGACCTCGGTCTTGCGGACCGGGGTGATGGAGTAGGTCGCCACGACCATGTCCACGCGGCGGCCCGACACCAGCAGCGGGTCCTCGACGTCCAGCACGTCCTCCCGCTGGTCGGACGTGACGCCCACGAACTCCACGCTCCCCTCGGGGATCCCCAGCTCCCCGGCGATGTACAGCGCCACGTCGACGTCGAAGCCCTCGAAGCCGCCCTCCCCGTCCTCCAGCCCGAGGCCGGGCTGGTCCGCCTTGACCCCCACGGTCAGGGAGGTGGCGTCCACGAGCGACTCCTCCTCGCCCAGCACCGCCGAGCAGGCGGACATCCCCGACACCGCCGCGGCGGCCAGGGCGGCCGCGGCGACGGTGCGGCGGTGTCGAAACATCATCGGCCTGTTCCTCGTCTCTAGGGGGTCAGCGGTACTCGGCCAGCCGGGGGCGCACCCCGAGCACGACGAGTGCGAGCAGGGCGAGCGCTCCGACGGGCAGCAGCCACGACCACGGGGCCAGGGCGGAGTCGCCGCGGGCGATGCCCGCCGTGAACGCCTCCTTGTGCTGTCCGGTCAGCTCGTCGAGAGCCTGCTCGTAGGCGCGGAAGACGCCGTCCTCCGCGTGGGCGATCTCCATCCGGACGGCGACGGCGGAGTCGAGGTCGCCCGCCTCGACCGCCGCGCGCAGTTCACGGTCCCTGTCCTGGAGGGCGTTGTAGGACACCAGCACGTCGGCGAGCGCGCCCTCCTGCCCCGGCAGCAGCGAGTCGCCGGCGTTCTCCCCCAGGTAGCCGAGCGCGACGGGGGCGTCCCCGTCGGCCCTGCCGCCCTCGGACTGCTCCGACGACGCGGCGGCCACCTCGTCGATCGCCGCGTAGTAGTCCTCCAGGTTGTCGGCCGGGCGGAACAGCACCTGCTGCGCCCGCTCCAGGTACACCTGCTGGTAGTTGTCGGCGTGGGTCGGATCGACCAGGTAACGGCTCTGGTCGGCCTGCATGTCGGTGGAGATCGCCCCGGCACGGGACAGCGCCATCGCCGCGTCCAGGCCCTCCTCCTTCGCGTCGCGCTGGTGTTCGCCGCTGGTGACGAGCGCGAGGACCACGCCGGCGGTGAGCAGGAGCGTCCCGGCGGTCGCGGCGAGCACGGGGACGTTGACCCGGCGGCGGAAGCGCACCCGCAGGTAGAGCTGGAGGCCGACCAGCGAGACGAGCGTCACCGCGCCGGCGGAGCCCACCCACACCAGGCCGAGCGCGACGGCCGACTGGCCCTCCTCGTGGTGGGCGCGGATGATCGCCGACGAGTCCAGGCTCACGTTGAACGCCTTGGGCAGGAGCTCCGTGTGCATCAGACGGGTGGCCTGTCGGTACGACACCAGCGCCGTCGCGTCCACCTCGCCCGGAGGGGCCTGGGCCTCGTCGTTGCGGAGCCGGGCGTCGGTGGCCAGCTGCTCGTACTCGCCCATGCCGTCGAGAACGGCCTGGAGGTCCAGCTCCTGGACGCTGCGCTCCTCGGCCCTGCCTTCCCCGGCGCCGTCTTCGCCGGTGGCGGCCTCGGCGCCGCCCTCCTCGGCGTTGTCCTCGATGAGGGAGGCGGCCTGGAGCAGCGCCTCGTTGGCCCTGCTCCGGCTCTCCTCGTAGCGCTCCACCGCCTCGTCGCGGCCCGAGCCCAGGTCGTGGTCGGTGCCCATGAGCAGGATGTCGGCCAGCTGGGCGTCCATGTCGGCGAGGGCGAGGTACAGGTCGGTGGTCGTCATGGCCTGCGGTCCGGCCCCGTGGCCGACCACGTCCAGGCCCTCGCGCGCCTGGTTGAGGGTGAGGGTCGCCGAGCCGAACAGCCCCGCGACGGACACCAGGCACACCACCGTCAGCAGCCACACCCGGGCCGGGGTGGTGCGGAGCCAGCGGCGTGCGCCGGCCACGCGGTCACGCGCGTAACCGCCGGTCCGCGCGTCGGCGCCCCCGGGGAGGGCGGGCGGGCCGACCACCGCTCCGGCGTCCCGGGCGCCGCGCGCGGGGGACGCCCCGGAGGGGGCCGGCGGAGAGCCGGGGCGGTCACGGCCCAGCTCCTGGTCGGAGTCGGGGGGCATCAACGGGGTTCACCCCTTCTGGACGATGATGACGGTCCATGCTCCGACGTAGATCCGGTCACTGTCATACAGGGGCACCTCCACCTTGCGGGGGATCATGTTGGCGGTCCCGTTGATCATGGTCCCGTTCGTGGACCCGGGGTCGACGATCGACCAGGTCCCGTCGGGCTGGGCGACCAGGATCGCGTGGATGTGGGAGATCGCCGGGTCGCCCTTCGGCCCGCCCAGGTCGATCTCGGGCGTGAAGCCCCTGGACGCGCTGCGACGGCCGATGTGGACCCGGTCGCCCTTCAGGCTCACCCGGCGCTGCTTGTTCACCGAGGGGAAGGCGATCTGGGCGGGGTCGAGCATGCCCCGGTCGACCATGTACTGGTAGTAGGCGGGGTCGGCCACGACGATGACCCGCCAGCGCGGGGCGGCCGGGGCGCCGTCCTGTTCGGAGCCCCCGCGTGTGTGGCTGCCGGACTGCGAGGCGAAGTCGTAACCGCACTCCTCGCAGAAGCGCCCGGTGCGTGAGGTCGAGCACTCGGGGCAGGGGCCGCCCCTGGGCGCGACGGGCGGCCGCCGCGGCGCGGGGGCGCGCGGCGGCGCCGGACGGCCCGCGGGGGCCTCCGGCGGCGGGGGCCGGTACGGCTGGGGCGGCGGCGAGGGGGAGTGCGCCTGGAGGCGCAGCCCGCAGGTGTCGCAGAAGTCAGTCGCCGTCGAGTGGTGCCCGGAGGGGCAACTCGGCATGGGTCCCTCCTACCCGGGGCCGGGGGCGCCGTGGGTTCCGGTCCCGGCCCCGGGCCGGGTCCGCACGGTCCGGGTCGAGTTGGTGTCCAGGGTCATCTCGTCGACCTTGTCGACGCCGGGCTTGAGACGGACGGCGCCGGTGGCCGGGTCGAGGACCTCGACCACCTTTCCGAGGAGTCTCGCGGTCTCCGCGTCACCCGTCTCCTCCGCGAGGGCGACGGCACGGCCCAACCGCGTGGTGGCGGTGTTCTCGTCCCCGTCGCGACGGGCCGCGAGCCCGTCCTGAATGGCCTGGGCCAGTTCGACCTGGCCGGTGTAGTGCGCCACCCGCGGGTTGATCCGGGTGGCCGTGGCCTCGTCCGCCGTCCACTCCGCGAGGATGTTGCCGGAGGCGAGGACCTGGTCCTCCGCGCCCCCGGTCCCGGGGAGGACCACACGCACCCACCCGGCGCGCAGCTGCCGTCCGGGGTCGCCCGCGGGCACCTCCACGCACACGTGGTAGTCGCGGTTCTCCGTGCCCCACGACCCCGTGGGGTAGTCGCCCGCCTGGGGCGCGCGCGCCACCGCCCGGTGGGTGAGCTCCTGCACCGTGGGCGACACCTGCTTGACGTAGCGCACCACGGAGTTCTGCGGGGTCCACAGCCGCAGGACGACGTCCGCGACGGCCTTGCCCATGGACGCCTGGGCCATGGCGCGGAAGTCGGCGGCCAGGTCGGCGGGGTCGGCGACGAGGCCGGGGCCGCCGCCGAGCAGCGCGGAGTCGATACGGCGCAGGTCGTCGACCCTCCAGTCGGTGCCCACGCCCCGGCAGTCGCACACGAACCGGCCGGTGACCTGCCGCAGGACCCGCTCGAACTCCTCGGCGACCTCGTTGTTCTGACCGTCGGTGAGCAGGATGGCGTGCTTGATGCCGTCGTCCACGGTGGCGAACAGCTCCGCGGCGAGGGACAGCCAGGCGCCCATACGGGTGCCGCCGTCGGCGCGCAGCCCGCCGATGGCGTCCAGGGCCTCGGCCCTGGTGACGGCGTCCACCTCGACGAACCGCCGCTCGCCCTCGGGGAAGGCCATGCGTGCCTTGCTGCCGCCGCTGATCAGGGCGAACCTGACCCCCTCGCGCAGCGTCTCCACGGCCGCGCGGGCGGCGCGCTTGGCCTCGTGGAGCTTCTCCCCGTACATCGAACCGGAGGTGTCGACGATGATCACCTCGGAGGCGCGCACCGAGGACCCCACCAGGACGGGGCTGCGGGAGGTGACGCTGACGACGGCGTGCACCTCGCGCCCGCCGATGGGCAGGAACCTGTTCTGGTCGACGTCGATCCGGAACTCCGGTTCGGCGGACCGGTCAGTCCTGTTCGGCACGGGGACCCCCTTGCTCGGTGGGTACGGGGATGAGGACCGCGGTGATGTTGTCCTTGCCGCCGGCCCTCAGAGCGAGGCTGATGTAGGTACGGGCGGCCTCGTGGGGCCTGGCCCCCGCTCCCGGCACCGCGTCGGTCAGCGACTGCGCCTCGGGGTAGTAGTTCCACAGGCCGTCGCTGCACAGGAGGACGGTGCCGGGCCCGGTCGGGGTGACGGTGGTGATGTGCGCGTCGATCTCGCCGGAGTCGGCGCCCATCCACGCGATGAGGGCGTGCGCGTTGGCCGACCTCATGGCCTCCTCGCGGGAGAGCGCCCCCATCTGCACCATGGCCTCGCTCCAGGAGTCGTCCCGGGTGAGCAGCGCCGACGCGCTGGACCTGGGCCCTCCGGAGAGCCAGTAGGCGCGGCTGTCCCCGACCCAGCCGACGGTGACCGTCCCGGCGGCGGGGTCCACGACCGCGGACACGAACGTGCACGCGGGCGCGGAGTCGAGCGACTCGGCGATCCCCGCTACGGCCTCGGCCGCCCTGGTCATCGCCGCGGCGGTGGCCTCGCGGGGGTCGGCGCCCCGGCGGATCTGCTCCGCGAGGACCGTCGCCCCCGTCTCCGCGGTGACCCGGGAGGCCTCGTCGGACCGGGGCGAGCTGGACACGCCGTCGCAGACCACGGCGCAGACCGTGCCCGGCGCGCGGGGGTCGTCCGCGGCGACGACGCGGATGGCCATGGCGTCCTCGTTGCGCCGGTGGCGGAGCCCGCGGTCGCTGACGCCCGCGGCCGCGTCCGTGCGCACCTCGACGTGGTCGCGCCCGGTGGGCTGGAGGAACCCGCACTTCTCGCAGTAGCCGTCGCCGACCCGGCCCGGGCACCACGCGCACATCTCGGGGTTGGTGGGCTGGACGGGGCTGCTGCCCACGGCGGGCGGCGGCCAGTCGGGCGCCGGGGCGGGCGGTGCGGCAGGGGTGGGCGGTGCGGCCGGGGCCGGCGCCGCGGCAGAGGCGGGCGGCGCGGCGGTCAGGGGTCTCAGGGAGTCCCGGCGTATCGGCTGGGTGGTGAACGAGTCGGCCCCGTGCCGTCCCGGGTCCGCCTCGGGTCCGCCGCCCCTCGGACGGCCTCCCCCGGCGGGGGGCGCGTCGGCGGCGGGCGCGGCCGGGGGCGCGGTCCCGGCCCCGGGGGCGCGGGTGGCGCCGTTGAGGCTCACCTGCGGAGCCGTCGGCCCACCGTCGGCCGGGACGAGTCCGGGGCGGGGGCCGCCCCCCGCGCCACCGCCGCCGACCGGCCCCCGTGTGGCGCCGGACATGCTCTGCTGGGGGGCCGTGGGCACGTTGTCGGGGCGCTCCGCGGGGGCGCCCCCCTCCCGCTCCGGGAGGGGGCGGCCGCACCCCTCGCAGAAGACGTCTCCCGCCGCCGCCCTGTCCGAGCAGGCAGGGCAGGTCCGCACCGTTGTCATCGCCGTTCCCTCGATCCTCACAGCAGCGTCACGGGACGCAGGGAGTTGGCCTTGTCGATCAGCTCGTACCGCCCCGAGGGGGCGGTGGACCGCTGGGCGAGCGCACGGTAGCGCCGCTCCAGGTTGGTCCGCACCCCCTTCTCGGTGAACGGGCCGTCGAGCAGCCTTCCGCCGCCGGGTGCGGCGCCCCCTCCGTCGAGCCACACCAGGGCGGACTCCAGGACGCGCGCGGCCAGCCGGTCGGCTGATTCGCTGTCCAGGCCGATGCGCTCCAGGCGCCGTCCGGCCTCGACGAAGTCGGCGGCGCCCGTCCCGGGGTGCCGGGCGGAGAGCACGGCGATCAGCGCGGTCTGGGCGTGGACGTGGAGGCTGGACATCTCCGGGACCCTGTCCAGGACGGCGACGGCGGCGTCCCGGTCGCCCTGGGCGAGGCGGACGCGGGCCAGGCCGAACGCGGCGCTGACGAAGGAGTGGTCGGTGTTCCAGACCGTCCGGTACTGGTGGGCCGCGGTGTCGAGCTCACCGGTCCGCTCGCAGGCGAGCGCCAGTCCGAGCTTGGGCGCGGCCTCCCCCGGGAGGTGGTCGTACAGCTCGTCGAAGTGGTCGCGGGCATCGCGGAACCGGGCGGTGCTCAGTTCGGCGACCGCCAGGTACCACATGGTGCGCCAGTCCCCGGGGACGGCCTCGCTGAACTTCTGGAGGGCGTCCACCGCCTCACCCTGCCGGCCGAGCGTGATGAGCGCGCGGGCCAGCATCAGCAGGGTCTCGGGGGTGGGCGCGGGCATCGCGCGCAGGGCGGGGACGAGCTCCTCCGGGGGAAGGGCCCGGAACCCCCGCAGGTGCTGGGACGCCGGGTCGCCCCGGTCGACGAGGGGCGTGGGCAGCAGGGCGGCCGCGTCGGTGGGGGCGGGCGGCGCGAGCATGCGGTCGGCGTCGTGCGCTCCGACGCCGCTGCGGGTGCTGAAGTTCTCGCCGCCGAACAGGGTGGAGGGCGCCGGGTGCGGGGTCCCCTCCAGCTCGGACAGGACCTCGCGCAGGACGCCGGTGAGCTGGTCGGCCATGTCGCCCGCGTCGTGGAAGCGGAGTTCGAGCTCGCTGTGGACGGAGCGGCGCAGGAGCCGGTCGTACGACTCGAAGCGCTGGAGCAGCGGCACGGTCTCGCGCGGGGGGATGCTGTGCGGGTACTCGCGCATGAAGCTGAAGCGGAAGCTGAGCACGGCCAGCGCGCGGCCCACCGAGTACAGGTCGGCGCTGACGGTGGGGCCGGGGCCGCGCAGCTCGTCCTCGGTCACGCGGTAGCCGGGGGTCGTGTACACGGGGCTGACGGTGTCGTCCATGCGCCGGACGCCGCCGAGGTCGATGAGCTTGATCTGCTCCTCGCTCTGGATGACGTTGTCGGGCTTGAAGTCGCAGTACAGCAGGCCCCTGGAGTGCAGGTAGCCGAGGGCCCGCAGGGCCTCCAGGCCGTAGGCGATGACCTGGTCGACGGGGAGCACGGCGTCGGGGTCGTCCTCGCGGCGCTCTATGAGCAGTTCGCGCAGGGACTTGCCCCCGACGTACTCCATGACGATGTGCCCGCCGGGGATCCCGGTACGCGGGTCGGGGTGCTGCGAGAAGTTGATGATCTTGACGATGTTGGGGTGCTCGACCTCGGACAGGAACGCCCGTTCCGCGGCGGCCGCCTTGTGCGCCTCGGCGTCACCGGAGTTGAGCAGGCCCTTGAGGACGACCCACCGGTCGTTGACGTTGCGGTCGCGGGCCAGGTAGATCCAGCCGAGGCCGCCGTGGGCGAGGCAGCCGAGCACCTCGTACTGGCCGCCGACCCTGTCCCCGGGGGAGAGCTTGGGGGTGAACGAGAACTGGGTGCCGCACTTGCGGCAGAAGCCCTCGGTGCGGCCCGGCTGCTCGCCCCTGCTGCGGCCGACCTTCTCGCCGCAGTTGCCGCAGAAGCGGTTCTTCTCCGAGACGACCGGGTTCCGCATGACGGCCTCGGAGGGGTCCCGGTAGGGCACCGGGGGCACCATGACCATGCCCATGCCGAGCATGCCCCGGGAGGAGCCCCGGCGGCCGGAGCGCCCGGTGCCCGGGCCGTCGGACCCCGGGCCGACCGTGCCGGAGATGCTGCCGGGACCGGACCGCCCGGAGAGCTTGACGTTGCCGGAGAGCGGGCGGGAGCCGGCGGGGCCGCCGCCGGAGGAGGGGGTCGAGGAGGACCACGGGTCGGGGGCCTCGCCAGGCGGGGTCCCCACGGGCGACGGCCGGGGGCCGGAGCCCTGCCGCCGGCCCTTCCCCGGCCCCTGGTCCCCGGCGCCGGACGCGGCCCTCGGCCCGGTCCCGCCGGGGGGCGCGAAGGACCGCTGCGGACCGGAGCCCGGCGGGGGCGGACCGCCGAACGCGGGACCGGGCCCGGTCCCGGCGCGGGGCGCGCCGAACGCCCCGGGGGCGTCCGACGGCCGCGGAGCGCCTCCCGGGGAGGGTGCGCCGGATGCCGGAGGCGCGGTCGTCCCGGTGGGTCGCTCCTCCACCGGGGCCAGGCCGCACACACCACAGAAGCCGTCCTCGATCCGGCCGTGGCAGCCGGGGGCCGTGCACTTGGTCATCTGCTCACACCACCATCGCTCTCGCCGTCTGACGCGCCCGTGCCCGGTGTGGTTCTGTCCCCGGGCGTTTCGGTTCCGCCGAGTTCGTGGAGCGCCCGGAGGTAGGACGACAGGAAGACCGTGGCGGCGCGCAGGTCGCAGGGGGCCGTCCACAGTTCCGCGTGGGCCCGGGCGTGGAGTTCGGCCAGGCGCTCGTCCTCGGCGAGCCCCAGCCGCGCCGCGCGGGCGCGGAAGGCGTCCAGGCGCCCGCGCAGCTCGGCGCGGCGCTCCATGAGCCCGGCGAGGTCCTCCTCGCGGTCGCGCGCGTCGTCGGCGGCCTCGTGGACGGCGCGCTGGAGTTCTCCCAGCCGCGTGCCGAGTTCGCGCCAGCGCCCCCGGGCGCGCAGGGAGTCCATCTCGCCGATGCCCGCCCGCAGTTCCGGCACCGGGTCCGGGACCTCGACCGCGACGGGCGAGGAGACCTTGGCGACGACCCGGGCGCGGAGCCCGCGGGCGCGTGCGACGGCCTCCTCGACGCCGTCGATGGCGGAGCCGAGCCGCTCGACGCTCTCGGTGTAGGAGTCGCGCATGCGCAGGGCGTCGCGGAGTTCGCCGCGCACGCGCTCCAGGGCCTGGCGCAGGTGGTCGAGGGCGGAGGTGTCGACGCGCCCGTCCCCGACCAGTGAGAGGGGGTCGGTGCGGACCGTGGCGCCCACGGCGGCGAGGTCGGCCCGGAGGGCCTCGTACTCGTCCTCGTCGAGTTCGACCATGTCGGAGAGGGTGCCGATCTCCTGCCACATCGCGTCGAGTTCGCCGAGCCTCGGGTGGAGCACGTCCCAGGCGGTCCCGACCTCCGAGATGACCCCGGTGGCCTCCTCGTAGGCGGCGGACATGCGGGCGACGGCGTCGGCGAGGGTCACCGTCTCCTCGTCGGCGTGGAGCAGTCCCCGCTCGCCGAGGGGCGTGTGCCGTGCGGGGAGCACCACCGAGGGCCCGTTGAGCAGGGCGGTCAGCGCGGCCTGCGCCCCGGGTCCCCCGCCGCCCTCGCGCAACCGGGCGGCCTCGTCCACCACGAGGCGGAAGGCGTCGTAGACCGTCCACAGGGTGTGGACATGCGCGTCGGCGTGCTCCCAGCGCTCCCGGGTCCGGCCCTCGAGGGCCGCGCCCTTGAGGAGCTGGTGTCCGACGTGGGCGTCCAGGTCCGCGAGGTTGAGGGTGATCCGGTCGGCCTCCCCGCGCACGCGGTTGAGCTCGTGGTCGATGCCCTCCCAGCTCATGGGCGGTATACCGGCCCCCGACGCACTCGCCACCTTCCGTACCACTCCCGTCAGTGCGCCCCGGCCCGCGTGTGCCCGAGCGGGAACGGTCGATGTTCCTTTACCTGACACGAGTCTGGCGGGGAGGTCCGCGAACCACAAGAGAGTGCCCGCTTTACGGCCATGAACGGCCACTTCCTCACCCTTTGTGAACCAGACCACCGTGACGTGACAGACACCCTCCCATGCCGGTGCCACCGCTGTCGCCGCCAGCGGCGCCACAGCCGCCGGGGCGGGCCGCCCCGGCGCCCGCGTGCGCGGGCGGAAGCGGGCGCGGGGACGCGGCCGGTCCGGCCCGTCGTCGCCGGGCCCGGGGCCTCAGCGGCGCTCGGCCCGCGCCCCCGGGAGGCGGGGTGCCGTGCCCAGGACGTCCAGCACGAACCGCGCCCGCTCCGCGACCGGGACGCGCGGCAGCTCCACCAGCTCGTAGCCGTGCGCGGGGTAGGCCTCGACCATCGCCCGATGGGTGCGCTCGGCCTCCTCCGGGGACTGGTGGCGCTCGGCGTCGCCGGTGAAGATCTCCGGCCACGGAGGGGCGACGAACACCCGGCGGTGGTAGCGGAACCGCCGGGCCGCCCGGTCGACGTGCGCGGGCACCGGGAGCCCGCGCAGCAGGAAGTAGCCGACCAGGTCGGGGACGCCCCGGTCGCAGAAGACCGTGCCCTCCCACGCGGAGGCCTCGCGGTGCGAGCGCATCTCCCAGGACAGCATCAGCTCGGCGAACAGATCGTCGTCGCGCCAGGCCAGGCCGGGACCGTCGATCTCCCGCTGGTCGCGGATGATCGCCCGTCCGGCCTCTACCGTGCGCGCGTGGCCGAGCGCGGCCAGGTGCTCGATCAGCGCGGTCTTCCCGGAGCCGGGGCCTCCGGTGACGACGACGAGGTGGTCCATGGTTCTCCCTGGGTTGTCGGGCGGCCCCGGAAGGGCCGGATGCGGGGCTCGTGCCCCTCCGTCTCCGGCGCCTCCGGAGGAGCGGTCTCCGGCCCTCCGGGAGGCCCGGGGGCCGGACCACCGTTCGCGTGCGGCGGACCGCGGCGCGAACGGTGTGCGGGGCAGGACGGGGACGGCGTGTGGGACGGGTCCCCGGCGGCGCTGTGCCCGTGGGGACGCGGCGCCGCCGGTCGCGGTCCGGGACGGCGGGGGACCCGGAGGAGGCCGTGGGGCGGGGCCCGGGTTCGGCCGTCCGGGCGCCCTCGGCGCGGCGAGGGGCAGCCCGGCGGACGCGGGCCCGGGACGACCCGCGGAACACGGCCTAGCGGGCCGGGAGCTCCGCCTCGACCAGGTCGGCCGCGTACGCGGTGCCGCTCTCCTGGAGCCGGGCGCTGATGCCGGCCAGCCTCCGGGCGACCTCCGGGTCGGAGGCCAGTTCCAGCAGGGCCGAGCGGAGCGCGGCCGCGTCGGCGTCCGCCGTGTCGATCCTCCGGGCGACGCCGAGTTCCACCAGCCGGTCGGCGTTGTCGAACTGGTCGGTGGCCTGCGGGACCGCGATCATCGGCACCCCGCAGTACAGGCCCTCGTTGGAGCCCCCCATACCCGCGTGGGTGACGAACGCGTCGGCCCGGCGCAGGATGTCCAGCTGCGGCACCCAGGGGTGCGTCTCCACGTTGGCCGGGATCTCCCCCAGCTCCGCGGGGTCGACGAACTTGCCGATCTGGAGGACGACGTGCCAGCCCGGCAGGTCGCCGAAGGCCTTCAGGCACTCGCGGTAGAACCCGGGCAGGTTGGTGAACGCCGACCCCAGGGACACCAGCAGCACCTTCTCCGCGCCCGCCGGGCGCGTCCACCCGCCCTGGTCCGTCCGCGCGCCCAGGCAGGGGCCGACGAAGGTGACCGTGTCGGCGACGGTGTCCGCGTACGGCTGCATCTCGCGCGGGATCAGCGCCAGCGCGCGGTCCGGGCGCCCGGCGAACGAGGCGTGGTCCAGCCCGGTGACGCCGTTCTCCGCCAGCCAGGCGTCGAACCTGGCGAAGTGCTCGGCCGCCCCGGGCAGGGCGCGCAGCATCTCCATGACGGTGGCCCCGTGGTCGGCCCACGCCACGTAGGTGGGTGAGAGCTGCACGCTGGGGATGCCCCAGTTCTCACCGAGCACGCGGGCGGGGTACCCGGCGATGTCGTACAGGAAGAGGTCGGGGCGGTCGTCCTCGTAGGCGGCCCGGACGACGGGGAGCTGGGCCATCCCGTCCTCCAGGAAGACGTCCATCGCCCGGATCGGGTCCTCCGGCCAGTCGGCGTCGGCGACGGGCAGGGTCGTGGCGCAGGGGACGAGTTCGGCGCCGGCGCCGGTGATCAGGTCGGCCATCAGGGGGTCGTTGGCGTAGGTGACGCGGTGGCCGCGGGCCACCAGCTCCCGGATGATCTCCAGGCTGGGCAGGACGTGGCTGACGGCGGGAACGCCGACCATGGCGATGTGGGCGCGACGGGTCATCGCAGTGTCTCCGTATGCAGATGTCGGGTAGGGCTGTGGGGCACCGGGCCCCGGGACCGGGGCGGTGCGCGGCGGCGTCGCTCGACGCGGGCCTCTAGCCGTACATCTGAAGCATGTGCATGGCGTGATGCTATCCGTGGCGCTCTCCCGGCGACAAGCCGTTTTCCCGGGGCCCTCCGGCCGTAGGATCGGGTCCCCGGCCCCGCTCCCGCACCCCTTGGAGGTCCCGTGCCCGCCTCGGTCCCCGGCCCCGCGCCGGTCGCACTCGTCATCTCCCTCCGGGTGCTCCCCGGCCGCCGGGAGGACTTCCTCGCCGGGATCTCCCGCAACGCGTCGGCGGCGGTGCGCGAGGAGCCCGGCTGCCTGCGCTTCGACGTGGTGCAGGACGGCGCCGACCCGGACGTCTTCCGAGTGTACGAGGTGTTCGCCGACCGGGAGGCCCTGCTCGCGCATCGCGGGACCGCGCACTTCCTGGCCTGGCAGAGGAGGAAGGCCGAGGTGGTCGTCCCCGGAAGCCAGGTCGACCACCTCGGGGCGCTCGCGGTCAGCGAGGGCTGAGGCGCCTCACTCCGGGTCCTCCGGCCGCTCCCGGGGCGCGCGGTGGCGTCCTCCGCCGGAGCGCCTGGAGGCGCCCTCGCCGTCCGCCCCCTCCGGGCCGGCGTCGTCCGGCCCGGTCCTCTCGTCCCCGCGGTAGCCGTCGGCGTAGCCGCCCGCGTAGCCGTCGTCGAACGCGGTCAGCCCGGACCCCTCCTCGGCGGGGCGGGGCTCGTCCCGGGCGAGGGGGGCGCCGTCGCCGTCGCCGTCCCGGACGGCGGCGTGCGCCCCGCGGAGCCGGAACCCGGCGACCGCCATCACGACGCCGAAGATGATGGCGTAGACGCCGACCACGAACACGATGGCCTGCGCGCCCTCCAGCGGCCAGAACCACAGGAGGAGGCCGAACACGACGGAGAGCGCGCCGACGAAGATCAGCAGCCACTCCGAGCTGATGTGCGCGCGCAGGCGGATGGCGGTGACGATCTCGGCCACACCGGTGATGACGGCCCACGCACCGATCACGAGCACGACCGCCATGCCGAAGGCGACCGGCCAGATCAGGGCGATCAGGCCCAGCAGGACGCTGACGACCGCCTGGGCGGCGAGGGAGCCCCGGCTGCCGGGCGCGGCGCGGTACGCCGCGTAGCCCAGGGCCGCGCCGTCGACCAGCGCGTAGACACCGAACACGATCGCCAGGGCGACCAGGGTGACCCCGGGCCACACGAGGGCGATCAGTCCGAAGAGCACCGCGGCCGCGCCGCGGAGGACCACAACCCACCAGTTCCGGCTCAGCTCACCGAGCAGGTCACCGGTCAACGCGTACCGGACCATCGTCGCCTCCCCTTCACCAGCACGGCCCGTGCGGGCCACACCCTGCAACTTCCCTCAAGGTCGCACATGGATGACAGACTGTACGCAAAATGCGGGGAAAGGGCGGACTATGTACCGGTAGGGACAGTGCCGCCGCCCCGGCGCGACCGGTACGCGGGTGAACGGAGACGACGGTGCCCGCCCTCGCCTGCGGCGTGGGCGGGCACCGTCGTGCGCCTCGGGCGGGGGCTAGCCCTGGCCCGGGAGGCGTCGCTCGGCGGAGCCGACGTAGTGCTGGCGCGGGCGCGCGATCCGGAAGGCCGGGTCGTGCAGCTGCTCGCGGTAGTGGGCGACCCAGCCGGGCAGACGGCCGATCGCGAACAACACGGTGAACATGTTGGTGGGGAAGCCCATGGTGCGGTAGATGACGCCGGTGTAGAAGTCGACGTTCGGGTAGAGCTTGCGCTCCGTGAAGTAGGAGTCGGCGAGCGCCGCGGCCTCCAGCTTGAGGGCCAGGGAGAACAGCTCGTCCGGGTTCTCGTCCCGGTCGAGGATCTGGCTCGCCAGAACCTTGATCTCCTTGCTGCGCGGGTCGAAGTTCTTGTAGACCCGGTGCCCGAAGCCCATGAGGCGCATCTCGCGCGCCTTGACCTTCTCCAGGAAGTCCTCGATGGAGATGCCCGAGTCGCGGATCTCCTCCAGCATCTCCAGCACGGCCTGGTTGGCGCCGCCGTGGGACGGGCCGGACAGGGCGTTGATGCCGGAGGCGACGCTGGCGTAGATGTCGGCCTGCGAGGAGCCGACCACGCGCACGGTGGCGGTGGAGCAGTTCAGCTCGTGGTCCGCGTGCAGGACGAGCAGCATGCCGACGGCCTTGTTGAACAGGTCGCCGAGCTCGCCGGTGGGGGCCTTGTCCCCGAAGGTCATCCGGATGAAGTTGTCGACGTAGTCGAGCGAGTCGTCCGGGGAGATCGGCGTCTCGCCGATGGAGTTGCGGTAGATGCGGGCCGCGATCGTCGGCAGCTTGGCCAGCAGCCGGATCGTGGCGAGCTCCACCTGGGCGTCGTCGCCCGGGTCCACGCTGTCGTCGTAGTACGCGGCGAGGGTGTTGACGGCACTGGCCATGAGCGCCATCGGGTGGCCGTTGCGGGGCATCGCGTCGATGAACGCGCCCATCTCGGCCGGGATGTCGGCGTTGTCGCGCAGGCCGTCGGAGAACTCCTTCAGCTGGCCGGGCTCGGGGAGCTCGCCGTAGATCACCAGGTAGGCGACCTCCAGGAAGGTCGCGCCCACGGCGAGGTCCTCGATCGGGTATCCGCGGTAGCGCAGGATGCCGGCGGCCCCGTCGATATAGGTGATCTTCGAGCTACACGAAGCGGTGTTGCCGAACCCGGGGTCCAGGGTCGTCATTCCGGTCGACCCCAGCAGGGTCTTCAGCTCGATGGTGCGTTCACCCTCGGTACCGGTGAACACCGGCAGCTTCAGCACGCCGCCCTCGTAGTGGAGCTCCACCGTGCGGTCTTTGTCGTCTTCGCTCATGCCCGAGGTCAACCTTTCCCAGCGGGGGATACGTGAGGTGCGTCAGACGCGGGGCGGTCTGCCGCCACGTTCTTGATTCACTCGTTATTGTTCTGTTTTGTTAAACGACGGTTAAGCAAAATCATATAAGTTTCACCGATTCACGAACAGGTGACATGCAACACATACCCAGACGTGAGAAGAATTACCGCACGGTGAAGATTTACAAACTTTGCCGATTGTCGATTACTCCGTGATCGCCCTGAGACGTCGCAGACGGCACCGGGGGTTCTCCCGGCGTCGTCACCGTCTCCTGTGGTGGTCCCCTGAGCACCCCGCCACCCGCCCGGACCGGCCCCTCGGCGCCCTCTTCACAGAAGTGGACATACCCGTACGAAGCTCAGTGCGGCCAGGTGTTCGAACGCGCCCTAGCGGCCTTCTCTCAGGGTACCTTCGCCCTGATCAAGGGGGTTGACACGGGGTACCCCCTGCTTGGTGATCTTGACCTCTGCCTGCACAACAGCGGTCCCACGGGCACCTCCGGACGCGGCGGGGCGGAGTCCCGATGGGCGTGTGGTGTGCGTGCGGCACGAGAGTTCACACGGGCCCCGGAAGTGGCGGAGCGCTCTCCCCGCACGGCGCCGCCCGGGGCTCGCGCCCTCACCCGGAGCGGTCCCGTGCGCCCCTCCCGGCACACACGGGGGGAGGGACGCGCGGCACGCGTGACGAGGACGGTCCCGCTCCCGGGCGCCGGCGCCGGTCCCGGACGCCGGCGGAGGACGTCACTCGCCCTCGTCGACGCCGCCCGCCAGCAGGGGCTCCATGAGCAGCGAGGGGTGGTCCCGCTCGATGACCCTCAGCCGCCACTTGTTGTGCACCAGCACCAGGAGTTCTCCGTCGGAGCGGCGCCTGAGCACCTCCGCCCCCGACAGGGCGTGCAGGACGGGGGCCGACTCCTCGTCGGTGCGGCGCGCCACCGAGTAGTCCAGCGGCGACGCCTCCACGGGGCTGCGGAACTCCTGGTCCATGCGGTGCTTGACCACGTCGAACTGGAGCGGGCCGACCGCCGCCAGCACGGGCGCCTGCTCGCCGCGCACGTCGGAGGTCAGGACCTGCACCACGCCCTCGGCGTCGAGCTGGGCGATACCCCGCTGGAACTGCTTGTACTTGCCCGCGTCGACCGCGCGCGCCACCACGAAGTGCTCGGGGGCGAAGCTCGGGATCGGCGGGAAGTCGACCTTGGGCCCGTCGTAGAGGGTGTCGCCGACCGCCAGCGCCTGGGCGTTGACCAGGGCGATCACGTCACCGGGATAGGCGGTGTCGATGGTGGAGCGGTCCGAGCCGAACACCGCCTGCGTGTACTTGGTCGCGAAGGGGCGGCCGGTGGAGGCGTGGGTGAGGACCATGCCGCGGTCGAACCGGCCCGAGCTCACCCGCAGGAACGCCATGCGGTCCCGGTGGTTCTTGTCCATGTTGGCCTGCATCTTGAAGACCTGGCCGGAGAAGGGCTGCTCCACCCTGCGCGGCCGGTCCTTGGCGTCGAGCTTGGCCGAGGGGGCCGGGGCCAGCTCGACCACCGTGTCCAGCAGCTGGCCGACGCCGAAGTTGGACAGGGCCGCGCCGAACAGCACTGGGGAGGACTCCCCCGCCATGAACGACTCGGGGTCGAAGTCGGCGCCGAGCGCCTCCAGGAGCTCGATCTCCTCCTGCGCCTGCACCCAGGCGTCCAGCTCGACCTCGGCCGCCCGCTCGGGCTCCAGGACCTCCTCGACGGCCTTGGTGGCGCCGCCGGGCGTGCGGGTCATCTTCGTGTAGACGCCGCTGGTCCGGTCGACGAGGCCGCGGAAGTCCCCCGCGATGCCCACCGGCCAGTTCATCGGGGTGGGGCGCAGCCCGATGCGCTGCTCGATCTCGTCCAGCAGCTCCAGCGGCTCGCGGCCGGGGCGGTCCCACTTGTTGACGAACGTGATCACGGGCATCTTGCGCGCCCGGCACACGTCGAAGAGCTTGAGGGTCTGCGGCTCCAGGCCCTTGGCCGAGTCCAGCAGCATGATCGCGCAGTCCACGGCGGACAGGACGCGGTAGGTGTCCTCGGAGAAGTCGGCGTGGCCCGGGGTGTCGAGCAGGTTCAGGACGCGGCCGTCGTAGTCGATGCGCAGCGCCGCCGAGGTGATGGAGATCCCCCGGTCCTGCTCCATGTCCATCCAGTCGGAGGTGACGCCCTTGCGGTCGCCCTTGCCGTGGACGGCGCCGGCGGAGGAGATGGCCGCCGCGTGCAGGGCCAGGGCCTCGGTGAGGGTCGACTTTCCGGCGTCGGGGTGGGAGATGACCGCGAAGGTCCTCCGGCGCCCCGCCTCGTGGGCGACCTCTGACTCCTGCTTGGTCACGCCCGCCGTGTCCACACTCATTCCCGCTGTCCGCCCCGCCTCGTGTGCTGTCGTCCGACCGGCCCGTGGGCCCTGTCCAGCCTACGCTCGCCGGGGCGTGCGGGCGACAGGAACCCGGCCGCCGCGCCCCCGCCACCGGCGCGGTTCGGTCCCCGGGCCCGCGCGGCACCGGTGTCCGGCCCCTCCGCCGTGCCCGACCGGGCTCAGTCCCCGGGCCCACGTGCGGCGCGCCTGCCGAGGTGGCGCTTCGATCCGGCGGTGGTGGGTCCGAGGACCGTCCCGAGGGGGAGGGGCGTGGGCGCCCGCCGCGTGCGAGGGACGGCCCCGACCTGGTGGGCGTCCTCGTAGACGATCCGGCCGGGGTCGTCGGACTCGCTCCTGCGGTGCTCCACGCCGTGGGCGCGGAGCAGGTCCCGGAGGGCGTCGAGACGGCCGGTGAAGTGCGCGCACCCCTCCGTCTTGAACCAGGTCACCGCGCCGACCGTGTTCCCGTCGGCGTAGAACGGAGGGGTCGGCAGAGCTTCCCGGAACCAGTCGTCGACGTCGAAATAGAGGTCCTCCTCGGCCTCCGACAGCCTCCCGGCCCGGCGCAGGTGGTCGACCGCGACGAAGAGGCCGGCCCCCGCCCCGAGGCGGCCGATGTAGTCCGCGTGGATCCTGAAGTACCGCGCCACCCCGTCAGTGTGCCCCGGGCGCGCGCCGCGGTCCAGGGGCGGCCGGGCCGCCGGGAGGCCGGCGGCCCGGGACGCGGGGCCTCAGGCGCCCCCGGCCCCCTCCACGGCGGCGGTGACACGGCGGATCAGCTCGTCCCGGCCGATGCCGCCGGGGTAGACGGCGACCAGCACGCGCTCCCGCGCGGCCCCCTCCTCGGCGCGCAGCATCGGTTCGGCGGCCCGGCGGACGAACTCCATGGCGGCGTCGAAGCTCGCCCACACCTCGCGCCGGTCCTGCTCCGGGCTGCGCAGCCACGAGCGGAGGACGTGGTTGTGCGCCGAGATGAGCGAGGCGGCGGCCACCCCGGCGGCCAGGGACCGCTCCCCGCCGCCGTCCCCGCCCTCCCTGTCGGCCAGGAAGCGGCTGAACGCCGCCTGGTAGCGGGCGGTCATCGCGACCTCGCGGTCCCGCAGGCGCGGGTGCGCGCGCACCAGCCGGTAGCGCGGCACGGTGATCTCCGGGTCCCCCAGGTACCCCTGGAGCACCAGGCGCGCTGCGGCGAACACCGAGCTCAGCGGGTCGTCGGGGGAGGCCTCCAGGTAGCGGACCACGGTCGAGAACAGCTCGTCGTGCTCGGCGAAGAGGATGTCCTCCTTCGACCCGAAGCGCCGGAACAGGCTGCGGCGGCTCACCCCGGTGGCGGCGGCGATCCCGTCCATCGTGGTGGCGTCGAACCCGTTCTCGGTGAACAACCGCACGGAGGCCAGCACCACCTCGCGGGTGGCCACGCGCCCACCCGACCGTTCCCGCGCCATGGCGCACCCCTTCGACGTACGGAAGCTGCCAAGAAGCTATCCGACTGTGTACTTCGCCCTTTCCACCCCCTATTCTGGCACTGGATGCCACAGAAAGGCACGCGGTGCCGGGAAAGGGAATCGGATGAGTGACTTCGACCTGTTCAAGACCACCGAGGAGCACGAGGAGCTGCGCGCGGCCGTGCGCTCCGTCTCCGAGGACAAGATCGCTCCCCACGCGGCCGAGGTCGACGAGAGGAGCGCCTTCCCGCAGGACGCCCTGGAGGCCCTGGTGGCCACCGACTTCCACGCACCGCACATCGCCGAGCAGTACGACGGCGTCGGCGCCGACGCCCTGGCCACCTGCATCGTCATCGAGGAGGTCGCCCGCGTGTGCGCCTCCTCCTCCCTCATCCCCGCCGTCAACAAGCTCGGCACCATGCCGCTGATCCTGGGCGCCTCCGAGGACGTCAAGCAGCGGTACCTGCCCAAGGTGGCCGGTGGCGAGGCGATGTTCTCCTACGGGCTGTCCGAGCGCGAGGCCGGCTCCGACACCGCGAGCATGCGCAGCCAGGCCGTGGCCGACGGCGACGACTGGATCCTCAACGGCCAGAAGTCCTGGATCACCAACGCCGGCGTCAGCGAGTACTACACGGTCCTCGCCGTGACCGACCCCGAGGGCGCCCGCGGCCGCAACATCTCGGCGTTCGTCCTCCACGCCGACGACGAGGGCTTCACCCTGGGCGAGCCCGAGCGCAAGCTCGGCATCAAGGGCTCCCCCACCCGCGAGCTGTTCTTCGACAGTGTGCGCATCCCCGGCGACCGCATCGTCGGCGCCCCGGGCGAGGGCCTCAAGATCGCCCTGCGCACCCTGGACCACACCCGCGTCACCATCGGCGCGCAGGCCGTCGGCATCGCCCAGGGCGCCCTGGACCACGCCGTGGCCTACGTCAAGGAGCGCAAGCAGTTCGGCAAGGCGATCGCGGACTTCCAGGGCATCCAGTTCATGCTCGCCGACATGGCGATGAAGCTGGAGACCGCCCGGCAGATGGTCTACGTGGCCGCCGCCAAGTCCGAGCGCGGCGACGACGACCTGGCCTTCTACGGCGCCGCCGCCAAGTGCTACGCCTCCGACGCCGCCATGGAGATCACCACCGACGCGGTGCAGCTGCTCGGCGGCGCGGGCTACGTCAAGGACTTCCCGCTGGAGCGCATGATGCGCGACGCCAAGATCACCCAGATCTACGAGGGCACCAACCAGATCCAGCGCATGGTGATGGCCCGCCAGCTCCTCAAGAAGTATTAGCCGCACGCACGGACGCCCGCCCTACCCAGGGCGGGCGTCCGCGTCCGGTACCGAAAACCGGTCAGGGCGCCTTGACCTTGGGCACCCCGCCCTTGCGGCCGATGGAGAAGGCGATCCGGTACACGTCGGGCAGGTCGAGCCGCCCGTCCTTGCGCCTGCGCATGACACCGAGTTCGATTAGTTCGCCGATCAGCTCCGGATAGGCGTCAGGGTTGCGCGGGCCGGTGCGGACTTCCTCGACGTTGCCACGCCGGGCCTCCCGCTCCAACTTCTGCGACAGCTCCGAGGTCTCCCAGCGCCTGATCACCTCGGACTGTTCGATGGGGACCTGCTCGCCTTTCAGCTGTTCGATCGCGGTTTTGACCCAGGGGAGGTCCTCACCGATCTCCAGGACCCGAGTCCCCGAAGCGTGCTGCACTCCCCGCCGGATGCCCTCGAAGTGCACGGCGTGATCGTGGTTCGTGTGGTCGCTCAGGGTCACGTTCACCGCGGTGCGAAGCGCGCTGAGGAAACTGCGCGGGCTCACCTGCTCTGTACCGTCCATCAAGTGGTTCGGAAGCCAGGTGTAGGTGTGTCCCTTACGGAAGTTCGCCCCCATGTAGGGTCCGGCGATCCTGGTGAACTCCTCCTTCTGGATCCCGGGGTCCACGAGAAGCCCGGTCGGCGGCAGGTGACGGTCGGCCGTCTCGTTGCGCCATCCTTCACGCTGGGCCCGAAACTCGGCTGACCGCTCCACCGAACCGCGGTTCCCGAGGTAGTGGAAGAACAGGCCGTAGAGATTGGTCGTCGACCACGTCAGATCGGCCGCGTTGGCGCTGAGCTTCGAGGCGTCGGGAAACTGCTTGCCGCCGCTCTCGAACATGTCCGGGCGGATGAATACCTTGAAGCGCAGGTTCCTGGTGCTCAGACGCATTTCGAGTGCCAGCCTCAACAGGCCGCTCACGAGTCGATCCGCCTGGGCACGCTCTCTGTGCAGGTGCTCCAAAGCGTCGAAGAGCACCAGGCGGGTCACCCCGTCGGCCCCGGCTTCCCGATCCGCCCGGGCGACAGCGAAGTCACGGGCGTCCGGGTTGTCTCGTGTCCAACGCACGCGCTCCTCCCATTTCGTGATCGCGAGAAGCTCAGGCACACCTAGGGCGACCAGGAGCACGCTGTTCCATAGGTCGGCCGGATGGGTACCCGATTCCAGGAGCTTGTGCATCGAGGCCGAGCCCGGATAGAGCTCTGGTCTCGAATCCGCCCCGAATCCGGCAGTGGCGGACACCCTGGTCAGACGGCCGATCTGGTACTCCTCGGCCGCGATCAGACGGAGCTTGCGTTTGAGCAGGGAGTGGAACCAGAACGTCTTGCCGACACCGCGCCCGCCCCGGACCACAGTTACCTCGGGGTCAAGCGCGAGGCGGTGGCTGGTCGGCGTGAAGAGGGTGTGGGGGCTCGGCCCCTCCGTATCGGCATCCGTGGCGCCGGGCAGCGACTCGTCCAACAGAGCGCGCAAATCGATAGGGCTCATTCCTCGGCTCATGGCGTGTCCTCGTTCATGACGAGTCGGCCCGCGACGTGCAGGAACTCCTCGTAGGCCGCGTGGACGAAGGGCTGCTCACACCAGCCGGGTGTCCGTGCGCTGTCAAGCCCGACCAGGTCGGCGGTAAAAAGGATGGGGATAGGAGCATGGGGTGCGGACTCGTCCTCCAGGTCCGGATTGAACGCCTCCAAGTCCGGGGTGAACGCTTCGCCCTCGCGTCTAGCGGGCACGTCGTCGTAGAGCAGGGAAAAGGCCTGCATCGCGTGGTCCCTGAAGGATTCCAGGTACTCACCGCGCCTGTTGGCCGGGACCATGGAGGCGACGACCCTGAGTTTCTCCCTGATCTTCTGCGCCTGCCCAGACTCCTGCCATTCCTGGAACAGGTCCTCGTAACCCCGCCAGGTCTGTCCGTTGTCCGAGCCGAAGAGCAGGGCGTAGTCACACAACCGTGAGATCGCCACTGCCGCGATGTCGTGGATGCCCGCCCTGCTGTCGAGCAGGACGACGTCCGGCCGCCTGCTGAGTTTCGCCACCCGCCTCTCACAGGCTGCAACTGCCTCTTCGAGGCGGTCGGCGAAGCTCAGGGGATCCTCCCCCGCTCTGGGAACATCGGCGTAGACCCGGTTGAGTTTGTCCACATAGGAGTAAGGGACGGCTTGAGGACCCCTGAATCCGCCTCCTCGTGCAGGAGCCACCCAGAGTTCCCCGTTGCCCTCCACGGACAGGTGCGAGGCCCGGGCCACGAGATCCAGGTCGTCGGCGTTACCGACCGCAGCCTCCACGAGATGGTCCACCACACCGAAGGCCGGGATGTGGTCCTCGTCCAACAGCAGCGGCCCTGCCCCGGGGGATTCGAGGTCTAGGTCAACGATGAGCACACAGCGCCCCTGCCCCGCGAGGTGCCTGCCGAGCAGATAGGTCGCGGTGGACCGCCCCACACCGCCTTTGAAGCCGTACAGGGTCGTACGCGATGTACGGGCCGCCTCTGTCCCCGGCTCGGACGGGGACGCGGTGACCCTGGACCATTCCTCACCCACGACTGTGTTGTCCAAGCGGTAGACTTTCGCGCTACCACTGTCAGGGGACTCCTGAGCGACGACTCTGCGTGAAGACGCCAGCAGGGACTTGGGGTGGAAGAGGTCACTGCCCAGCAGGAGGGGTTCGTCGGACGCGTAGCCACCCAAGCGCTCCCGAAGCTGTGTCCGCCAACGTTCCAGGATTTCTGCTCCCACGGGCCTATTGCCGTTGTCCAAGAGCAGCGTGAACCGTCCTACGAAGTCGCGAACTACTACAACTGAAAAGCCAGCTTCAGCGACGGACCTGGCTACCTCCCTGGCTCGGGGACCGGCGTCGTCGAAGTGGACTTCACGGAGGTTCACCGAAGTCCTCCGGCGATGAAGGCCCACTGGTGGAGTTCGAGGATGCGCTGGGCTGCCCGCCTCCGCTCTGCCAACGTCCCCTCCTCCAACTGCGGTTCCCCAAGATAGCGATGGTCCACACGATAATCCCGGAACGGGTTGGTTCCACCAAGAGCGGAGGCGAGTCGAGTTGCTGACCGGCCTCTGGCCTCGATCTTGGTCCGATCCCACATGCCTGGCATATGACCCAACTTGTCCTTGCGGATGGCTGGCTTGTTGTTGGCCATCGTTGCTCCGAGATACATGAGCAGCAGACTCTTGAGGACGCACTCCACGACGAAACCGTAGTGATAGTCGGCATTGGGCAGCCGACCGTGGGTTCGGAGAAGCTCCGCATCATCGTGATGGCGCCGAGCGGCTGCCGCGAACTCTCTTGCTTCTCTTGTCACGGACACACCGGGATCCTATCGACGTATCGCGATACTCGACTGTCGACAGAGGAGCGGGACAGGGGTGCGGGCGGGGCCGTCAGGTCAGAGGACGGACTCCCGCATGAAGCGTGCCAGCGGGATGGGGTCGCGGTTCAGGGCCGCGCGCACCCCCTCGGTGACCTCGGCGGCCCGGCCCGAGACGGCGGCGGCGAAGCGCTCGTTGAGCGTGTCGATGTACCTCTCGCCCCAGCCCCGGTTGGTGGCGCGGAAGTAGAAGCCCGCCTCGTCCACGGTCTTGAACCGCCACACGGGGCTCTCGGTGCCCTTCGTCCGCTTGACCACCTCGCGGAAGGTGAGGGCCTGCGGGCCCGTCAGCGTGTACTCCCGGCCCCCGTGGTCGCCCAGCAGGGCGGCGACGGCGGTGTCCGCGACGTCGCGGGCGTCCACGAAGCTGACCTCGGTCCGGCGCTTGACGGGGAGTTCGAGGCGGCCGTTGCGTGACCGCGCCAGGCTCGCGAACGTGCCCTCCGTGAAGTCCTGGAACAGCCAGTTGGGCCGCAGGACCGTCCACGTGTGGAACAGGTCCTTGGCCCGCAGCTCGGCGGCGCGCTGGTCCGAGTCGGAGGGCGCGTGCTCGGTGCCCATGGCGGACATGACCACCGCCCTCCCGACCCCGGCGTCGGCCGCCTTCTCCAGGAACCTGGCGACCCGGTTCCCCAGGGCGCTGCCGACCGGCGTCACCACGAAGATGCTGCTCACGCCCTTGAGGACGTCGTCCCAGTTGGAGGTGTCGGTCCAGTCCAGGCGCGTCTGAGAGGAACGGGACGCCCCCGTCGCGGGCAGCCCGCGCCGCGTCAGCTCGGTGAGGACGCGACGGCCCACCATTCCGGTGGCTCCGGTGACCAGTGTGCTCATTGGAACCACCGTACCGACGGCGCGCGGCCGACCGGACACGAACCGCCAACAGGACCGCGATCTCGGGCGCGGACACGGGCCGGCCGGGGCCTGCGGGCGGGCCCGGCCGCCCCCGCCCGGGGTGCGGCTCCGGTCCGTGGGCGCCCGCGCGCCGGGTCCGCGCCGACCGGCCGGCCGCGGCCCCGCCACCTGCCCCGACGACCAAAGTATGGACCTGGCCGCCATCGGTAGGGCGTGCCGCCGGGCGCCTGCCCGGGGCCGGGCTCCGAACGTAGACTTCGCAGCGATGAACGCTTCCACGGTGACCGGTGCGCAGCGGTGCAGTGCGCGTGACTGGATCGTGGACCTGTCCATGTTCCTGCTCGCCCTCGCCTACGCGGTGACGACCTCCCTCGAACTGCCCGGGGCCTCTCCCCCCGGCGTCGAGTTCGGCCCGGAGCTGGTGCCCCCGGGGCCGCCGTCCACCTGGTTCGAGGGCGCGGGGCGCCTGGCCGCCTTCCTGGCCTGCCTGTCCCTCTGGTGGCGCCGCCGCTGGCCGGTCCAGCTCGCCGTCGCACTGGTGCTGGTCTCCGTGGTCTTCCCCCTGGCCATGGGCGCGATGCTCATCGCCCTGTTCTCCCTGGCCGTGCACAGGTCGCCGCGCACGAGCCTGGCCGTGTTCGGGGTGGGCGCGGCCACCGCCTACCTGCACGCGGTCCTGTGGCCGGACCCGCACCTGCCGATGCTGGTCACCGTGCTGCTGAGCGTGGCCATCCAAGGCGCCGTCATCGGCTGGGGGCTGACCGTCCACCACCGGCGCGAGCTCGTGGAGTCGCTGCGCGACCGGGCCGTGCACGCGGAGACCGAGGCCCAACTGCGGGCCGAGCACGCCCAGCACCAGGTCAGGGAGGCGATGGCCCGGGAGATCCACGACGTGCTCGGGCACCGGCTGTCGCTGCTCAGCGTGCACGCAGGAGCCCTGGAGTACCGGCCCGACGCCCCGTCCGAGGAGGTCGCGCGCTCGGCGAAGGTGATCCGGGAGAGCGCCCACCAGGCCCTCCAGGACCTGCGGGAGGTGATCGGCGTCCTGCGCGCGCCCGTCGGGGAGCTCCCCCAGCCGACCATGGCCGACCTCCAGCAGCTCGTGGAGGAGGCCGACGAGGTCGGCGCCCGCGTGGAGTTCGCGGAGGAGTACACCGGGACGGTCCCGGAGCGGACCGGCCGCACCGCCTACAGGATCGTCCAGGAGGGCCTGACGAACGTGCGCAAGCACTCCCCCGGCGCCGACACCCGGGTACGGGTGAGGGGCGCCCCCGGCGAGGGCCTCGTGGTGGAGGTGCTCAACGGCCCCTCCCCCGAGCCGCCTCCCCCGACCGCCGGCGGGGGTTCGGGCCAGGGCCTGGTCGGCCTGGCGGAGCGGGTCTCCCTCGCGTCGGGGCGCCTGGAGCACGGGCCGGCCGCCGGTGGTGGCTGGCGCCTGTCCGCCTGGCTACCGTGGCCCGTATGAGTCGAACAGAGCGGGGAGCCAGGGAGATCGGGGTGGTGATCGTCGACGACGACGCGCTGGTCCGGGTCGGCCTGGTGATGATGATGGGCGGCGCGCCCGACATCCGGGTGCTGGCCGAGGCCGAGGACGGCGGGTCGGTCCTCGGCCTGGTCGAGCGGTACTCCCCCGACGTGGTCCTGATGGACATCCGCATGCCGACGGTGGACGGCCTGACGGCGACGGAGCGGCTGCGCTCCCTGGAGGACCCGCCCGAGGTGCTGGTGCTGACCACGTTCGACGCCGACGAGCACGTGCTGCGCGCGCTGCGGGCGGGCGCGGCCGGGTTCCTGCTCAAGGACACCCCTCCGGCGGAGATCGTGGAGTCGGTGCGGCAGGTCTCGCGGGGCATGTCGGTGCTCTCCCCCGCCGTGACGCGCCGCCTGGTCGACCGGGTGGGCGCGGGCGACCACGGGGCACGGGCGGGCCGGGCGCGCGAACGGCTGGCTGCGCTGAACGGCCGTGAGCTGGAGGTGGCGGTGGCGGTCGGCGAGGGCCGGTCCAACGCCGACATCGCCTCGCGCCTCTTCCTCAGCGTGCCGACGGTCAAGACGCACGTGTCGAGCATCCTGACCAAGCTGGGGCTGAACAACCGGGTGCAGGTCGCGCTCCTGGTCCACGACGCGCAGCTCCTCGACGGCGGCGGCTGAGCCCCCGCCGCGGCGGTCCGCGCCCCGCCTCCCCGGGGCGCGGGTTACGCCGTCCCCCCGTCGGGCAGGGCCGTAACGAGGGCTCCTCGGAAGGACCGCTCCGCGGGAAGGGAGGATCGGATGGACGACAGCGACTACTACCCCGGCGTGCTCGACGCCGTCATGGAACAGGTCCGGAGCCACATCGGTGAGGGGCGGGTCGCCGACTACATCCCCGAGCTGGCCGACGTGGACCCGGACGAGTTCGGGTTCTCGATCGCCACCGTGGACGGCGGCATGTACAGCACCGGCGACCAGGCGCGCACCCGCTTCTCCATGCAGAGCATCACCAAGGTGTTCACCCTGGCCCTGGTGATGCGGGGCCACGCGGGGTCCGACGTGTGGAAGCGGGTGCACCGGGAGCCGTCGGGCAACGCCTTCAACTCCCTCCATCAGCTGGAGTTCGAGAACGGCGTTCCGCGCAACCCCATGATCAACCCGGGGGCGCTCATCGTCACCGACCAGCTCCTGTCCGACACCGGGGACGCGGTCGGGGAGCTGCGGAAGCTGCTGTGCGAGGAGACCGGCGACCCCGACCTGCACACGGACAACCTGGTCGCGGAGTCCGAGTCCAGGAGCGGCGACCGCAACCGCGCGCTGGCCTACCTCATGGCGAGCTTCGGCAACATCCGGAACCCGGTGCCGGAGGTGCTGGACCACTACTTCCGGCAGTGCTCCATCACCGTCAGCTGCGAGGAGCTGGCCAGGGCCGGCCTGTTCCTGGCCCGGCGCGGCAGGCGGGCGGACGGCTCGGAGCTGCTCAGCGTCTCGGACACCCGCCGGATCCTGGCGGTGATGCTGACCTGCGGCACGTACGACGCCGCGGGGGAGTTCGCCTACCGCGTCGGGATCCCCTGCAAGAGCGGGGTGGGGGGCGGCATCCTCGCGGTCGTCCCGGGACGGTGCACGGTGGCGGCCTGGGGTCCCGGACTGGACGCCAAGGGCAACTCGGTGACGGCGGCCCTCGCGCTGGAGGCCTTCACCGACGTCACCGGCTGCTCGGTGTTCTGAGCGGCGCGCGGAGCCGGGACGCGTGGGGCCGGGTCCGGGACGCACGGGGCCGGCCGGTCCGGGGAGCCCGGAGGCGATGAGTTCCGCCGCGCCGCCGGGTCCCAGTCCGTGTACACCCGACCACCCTCGTCCGAGGAGGACGCCATGACCGCCACCTACACCTTCGACGTCTTCTCCAGCCTCGACGGCTTCGGCTCCTACGGCGGGGACGGCGACTGGGGAGGCTACTGGGGCAAGCAGGGCCCGGAGCTCCTCGGCCATCGCCTCGCCCTGTACGACGCGGAGCAGCGGATGGTCCTCGGAGCGACCACCTACCGGGAATTCGCCCGGATGCTGGGGCCGGACCCCGACGCGGGCGACCCCTGGGTCGCCCGGATGAGGGACCTGCCCCTGACGGTGGTCTCGACCACCCTGGAGGAACCCCTCGACTGGCCGGGCGACGCGACCGTCGCCCGCGGCGGCGCCGTCGACGCCGTCGCCCGGCTCAAGGAGGAGTCCGCGGTCCCGCTGCGCTCACACGGCAGCCTGTCGATGAACCGCTCCCTGATGGCCGCCGGCCTGGTCGACCTCGTCCAGGTGACGATCTTCCCCGTGATCACCGGCCGCACCGGAACGGCCCCGCTCTTCCGGGGCGCGGCCGACTTCGACCTCGACCTGGTCGACCACCGGACGCTGGACGGCCGCGTCCAGGAACTCGTCTACCGGCCCGCCCTGCACGCCTGAGGTCTACCAGGTGCCGACCTCCGAGAACACTCCCACGGCCCTGTGCCGGGACGGCTTCACCGAAGCCGCTCGACATCCCTGGGAGCGCCCCGGCCGGGTCAGGCGTCCGGGTCGAAGGTCTGCGCCATGTGGTCCAGCATCTCCCGGTTGAGGTCGGGGTGCTCGTTGCTGGCCACGAGGAACAGGGCGTAGCCCCTGTCCTCGGTGTGGAAGCCCCGGTTGATGCCGTGCATCCGGCCGCCCCTGCCGTCGTAGGTGAACTCCCAGTCGGCCGCGCTGACGTAGTCGTCGGCCCAGTCGGCGTCGACGTCCTCGATGCCGACGAGTTCGTAGCCGGGGAAGTTGCCGCGCACGCCGGGCTCGGCGGCGCGCCAGTCGTCACCGGCGTCGGGGTTGGGGCTGTCCGTGTACTCCACGAGCAGGTAACCGCCGTCGGGGTTGCGGAAGTAGACCTGGACCCCCGACCGGTCGATCTCCCAGTCCTCGGGGACGTCCACGGCGAAACCGTTCTCGTCCTCGTGGCGGACGAGGTGGTCCCACCTGTCGTCCTCCTCGTCCTGCTCCTCCTCCGGGTCCGCGTCCTCGGACCCGGAGGAGGCCTCCGGCTCGGAACCGGGTTCCGCCGAGGGCTCGGCCTCCTCCGACGCTCCGTCCCCGCCCTCCGCGGACGGTTCGACGGCGGCCTGCTCGGAGTCGCCGACGAGTCCGGCGCCGGTGTCGCCGGTCCGGTTGACGGCCACCAGGACGCCGGTGGTCGCGCCCCCGACCAGCAGGACGAGCACGAGGGCGAGGAGCAGGAGGGGCCCCCGCCGCCGACCGGGGCCGCCGCCGGAGGGGCGGGGGGCGGGCGGCGCGGGGACGGGCGCGGCGGACTCGGCGCGCGCCTCGGCCGCGGCCGGCCCCTCCGCGGGCCCCGTCGCGGCCGGGGCCGGCGCCACCGCCGTGGCGGGGGTGTCGGAGGCGTCGCGGATCTCGCGGAGCCACGTGCGGACCTCGCTCACGGACGGCCGGTCCTCCGGCCGCTTCTCGCACAGCGACTCCAGGACCGGGCGCAGCGGGCCCGCGTTGACCGGCTCGGGCAGGTCCTGGGTGACGATGGCCGTCAGCGTCGCCATGGGGGTCGGCCGGTCGAACGGGAGCGTGCCCTCGGAGGCCTGGTAGAGGGTGATGCCCAGGGCCCACATGTCCGAGGCCGGGGTGGCGGAGTGCCCGTGCGCGATCTCCGGCGCCAGGTAGCTCGGCGACCCGATCAGCAGGCCGGTGCTGGTGAGGTGGGTGGAGCCGTCCAGGTGGGCGATGCCGAAGTCGGTCAGGACCGCGCGGTCGTTCCCGGCGATGAGCACGTTGCCCGGCTTGATGTCGCGGTGCACGATGCCCCGCGCGTGCGCCTCGGCCAGCCCGGCCGCCATCTGCTCGCCGATGTCGGCGACCCTCTTCGCCGACAGGGCCCCGTCGGAGCGGATGAGGTCGCCCAGGGAGGGGCCCAGGACGAGTTCCATCACGATCCACGGGCGGCCGTCCTCCTCCGCCACGTCGAACACGGTGATGATCGAGGGGTGGCTGAGCTGCGCCGCGCTGCGCGCCTCACGGAGCATCCGGGTGCGCAGCACGTCGACCTCGTGCGCGGGGAGGTTGGGGGGCGTGGTCAGTTCCTTGACCGCGACGGGGCGGTCGAGGAGGGTGTCGGTGCCCCGCCAGACGCGCCCCATGCCGCCGGCTCCGATGACCTCGTCCAGGCGGTACCGGTTGGCCAGGACACGGCCGGGGTCGGCTTCCGAGCTGTTCGTCAAGGCGCGATTCCTCTGTGGGGGAAGGCGGAGTGTGAGGGTTCCGGGACGCGGAGGGGAAGGTCGGGGGTCGCCACGATTCTAGGAGCCCGGGGCGACTCCTGCCGCTCTTCCCCGGGGCGGCATGTCGGTGTCCCCTCTCGGCCGAGCGCCCGTGGGACCTCCCTGAAATGCGACGATCCCGCCGGAAACACCTGAGGGCGTCCATCCGGCGGGACCGAATCACCGGGAGTGTCACACCCGGAAACCGTTCAGCGGAGGCGCACCGGGAGGGTCGCGACCCCGGAGACGATGGTCGGGGGCGGCGGGGCCGGCCCGTCGGCGCCCTCACCGGCGTCGAACGCCCTCCGGTGCCTCTCGTCCTTCCGGATCCGCGGGTCGGCCAGGGCCTCGGCGACCCCGGCGTGCGTGGTCACGACCCACGCAGCAACCTCTCCAGGAAGCTCGACAGGGACGACAGGGCCGGTCTCCCGGAGGTGGGCCGCTTGTGCGCGGAGGTTTCCGGGGGCGAGTGCGACGGGCTCCAGGGGGTTCCTTCCGCGGGCGCGGGGGCCGGGGGCTGCTGCGGGGTGAAGAGGACGGGGAGTTCGACGGGGGTCCACGCCAGCCCGGTCAGGCGCCAGCGCAGGTCCTCGGCCGGGACAGCCGCGCGGAGCCCGGGGAGCCGGGTGAGGAGCGTGCGCGTGGCGATGATCGCGATGCTCGTGGCCTCGTCGCGGGCGGGGCAGCGGTGCGGGCCTGCGCCCCAGGCGAGGTGGGCCCTGTTGGGGGTCTCCTCCATCCGCTCGGCGTTCTCCCGCAGGAAGAAGTGGTTCGCCGCGGCGAAGCCCAGGAGGATCGGCGTCCCCGCCTCGATGACCCGCCCCCCGCCGACGGGGATGTCGACGCGGGGGTAGACGGCCGGGTAGTTGGTGATCGGGGAATCCGCCCACAGGACGCGGTCGACGAGGTCGCCGAGGGCGGCGTCCGAGAGGGAGACGGCGTCGTCCCCGCGGACCGCGGGGTCGGCCAGGACCGCGCGGACCGCCGCGCCGATGAGGTCGGCGGTCGGCTCGTTGGCCGCGGCGACGACGAGGAGGAGCTGCATGACCACCTCCTCGTCGCTGAGCCCGGCCCGGTGCCGGATCAGCCTGGAGGTGAGGTCGTCGCCGGGTGCGCGGTGCTTGTCGGACACCGCCTCGGACAGTGCGCGTTCGGCCTCGGCGTTGGACTCCTCGGTGTCCACGCCCGTCCACAGGCCGCGCATGGCGGTGGCGAAGCGCAGGCCCTGGTCCCCGTCGAACCCGACGAGGTCGTTCATGACGAGGAGGGGCAGCACGCGGGCGTACTCGTTGAGCACGTCCGCGCGGCCCCGCCCGCAGAACCCGTCGATGAGCCGGTCGGCGTACCTGCCGGTGATCCGGCCGAGGTGCTCCGCGCCGACGGCCCCGAGGCTGTCGGTGATCGCCCCGCGGTAGCGCTGGTGCTCCGTCCCGTCCACGAACAGGGCGTTGGACCGCGGGGCCATCATGGGCAGGAGCGGGGAGTCCGGGTGGACCCTGCCCTCGGTGAAGTCCCGCCACAGCCGGGGGTCGTGGGTGAAGGCGGTGGTGTCCCGCGACCAGGAGATGAGGGTCGAGTAGTCCGTCACGAGCCACCCGCGCACACCCGGTTCGAGTTCGACCGGGACCACGGGGCCGTGCTCGGCCCGCATGTCGGCGTAGACGGCGTAGGGGTCGGGGTGCGGCTCGCTCCGGTACAGCGCGGCGTGGGGGCAACCAGAAGACACGGGTACCTCGGGGGTGTCGGTCGGCTACGGGCCGGGGTTCGTCCTGCGCCTCCTCGGGGCCGTCGGGCACGGCGGGACCGCCGCGGCCGCGCGTGGGAGGGCCCGCGGCCGGTGCCACTGGGCGCACACCCTAGCGGCCCGTCCCGGGAGGCGCGAGAGCCGGATCACCCGTGCGTCAGCGGACATCGGCGGTCATCTGCCGTTATAGGGATGTCATTCCCTCCGCCCCTTCCCCCTCCTCCGCGTGCACGCGGAGGAGGGGGAAGGGGCGGTCCGCGCGGGCCGCCCCGGCGCACACGGCGGCGCCCCGCCCGGAGCCGGTGCTCCGGACGGGGCGTCCCGGCCGTCCCTCCTCAGGTCCGGTCGGCGGCGGTCCCCATGTGGTCCGACAGGGGCCGGAACCTGCGAAGCCGCTGGCTGTTGGTCACCACGAACACGCTGGACACGGCCATCGCCGCTCCCGCGAGCATCGGGTTGAGCAGCCCGGCCGCGGCCAGCGGCAGCGCCGCCGCGTTGTAGGCGAAGGCCCAGAACAGGTTGCCCTTGATGGTGGTGAGCGTGCGGCGCGAGAGCCGGACCGCGTCCGCCGCCGCCCGCAGGTCGCCGCGCACCAGGGTCAGGTCGCTGGCCTCGATGGCCACGTCCGTACCGGTGCCCATGGACAGCCCCAGGTCGGCCTGGGCGAGCGCGGCGGCGTCGTTGACCCCGTCGCCGACCATGGCCACGGTACGTCCCTCGGCCTGGAGGCGCTTGACCACGTCGACCTTGTCCTTCGGCATCACCTCGGAGAAGACCTCCTCGATGCCGACCTCCGCGGCCACGGAGCGGGCCACCGCCTCGTGGTCCCCGGTCAGCAGGATCGGCGTGAGTCCGAGCTCGCGGAACTGGCGGACCGCCTCGGCGCTGGTGGGCTTGACGGTGTCGGCCACCACGAGCACGCCGCGGGCGCGGCCGTCCCAGCCGACGGCGACGGCCGTGCGCCCCTCCCCCCTGGCCTTTTCCAGCGCCGGGGACAGCTCCGCGGGCAGCTCCTGGGACCACTCCTCCAGGAGCGCGGGGCGTCCGACGAGGACGGCGCGACCGTCCACGACCCCCTGCACGCCCAGTCCCTCGATGTTGGCGAAGTCCTCGGGGGCGGACAGCGGGCCCACCCGGGAGGCCGCGCCGGCGGCGACGGCCCTCGCGACGGGGTGCTCCGAGGCGTTCTCCAGGGCCCCGGCCAGGCGCAGGACCTCCTCCTCGTCCTCGCCGTCCGCGACGGCCACGCCGGTCAGCGCCATCCGCCCGGTGGTGACGGTGCCGGTCTTGTCCAGGACGACGGTGTCCACGCGGCGGGTGTTCTCCAGGACCTCCGGGCCCTTGATGAGGATCCCGAGCTGGGCGCCGCGGCCGGTGCCCACCATCAGGGCCATGGGCGTGGCCAGGCCGAGGGCGCAGGGGCACGCGATGATCAGGACCGCGACGGCCGCGGTGAAGGCGGCGCTCGCGGGCTCGCCCGTGCCGAGCCAGAAGCCGAGCGCGGCGACCGCGATCATGATGGCGACGGGGACGAACACCCCCGAGACCCGGTCGGCGAGGCGCTGGACGGCCGCCTTGCCGTTCTGGGCGTCCTCCACCAGCCGCGCCATCTGCGCGAGCTGGGTGTCGGAGCCGACCCGGGAGGCCCGCACGACGAGGCGGCCCCCGGCGTTGACGGTCGCGCCGACGACGGTGCTGCCCGGGGAGACCTCCACGGGGACGGACTCACCGGTGAGCATGCTCATGTCGACGGCGGAGGTGCCCTCCTCGACCGTGCCGTCGGTGGCGATCTTCTCCCCGGGGCGGACCAGGAACCGGTCGCCGGCCGAGAGCTCCGCCACGGGCACCAGCTCCTCGCGGGCGGAGGGCCCCTCGCCCCGCAGGACGGTGACCTCCTTGGCCCCGAGTTCGAGGAGGGAGCGCAGGGCGGCTCCGGCGCGCCGCTTGGAGCGCGCCTCGAAGTACTTGCCGAGGAGGATGAAGGTCGTGACCCCGGCGGCGACCTCCAGGTAGATGTTGGCGGAGCCGTCGGTCCGCGCGATGGTGAGCTCGAACGGGTGGGTCATGCCCGGTGTCCCGGCGGTGCCGAGGAAGAGGGCGTACAGCGACCACAGGAACGCGGCGGAGACGCCGAGGGAGACCAGCGTGTCCATGGTGGCGGTGGCGAGCCTGAGGTTCTTCCACGCGGCCACGTGGAAGGGCAGCGCGCCCCAGACGACGACGGGCGCCGCCAGGGCGAGGGAGGCCCACTGCCAGTACGTGAACTGGAGCGCGGGGACCATCGCCATGGCGATGACGGGCACCGAGAGCACGAGGGAGACCATGGCCCGGTTCCACAGGACCGCGGTGGGGTCGGCGGGCTCCGCCGCGGAGGGCCCGGGGTCGGGCCGGGGGACGGTGGCGGTGTAGCCCGCCTTCTCCACCTGCGCGACCAGGTCCTCCACGGGCGTGGGCGCCCCCTCGAAGGACACCCGGGCCTTCTCGGTGGCGAAGTTGACGGTGGCGGTGACGCCCTCCAGCCTGTTGAGCCGCTTCTCGACCCGGTTCGCGCACGCGGCGCAGGTCATGCCGCCGATGGCCAGTTCGACCGCCGCGGCCCCGGCCGGCTTCGCCGTGGTTCCCCCGCTACCCATGGTCCCTCCCCGACTCCCTGCGCTCCTCGTCGTGCCCGTACGACGCGTCCTCCGTGTGGTCCCGTCCGCCCGTGGAGGACTCCTCCCCGGTCTGCGCGCTGCGCGCGTGCCCCGGGGCCTCCTGCGGCAGAACGGGGCCGGCCAGGCCGCCGACCCCGAACGCCGCGGCGAACACGGCCACGAGACCCAGGGCGTAGAGCCCGAGCTTCGCGGTCACGTTCATGTCAGTCACGCACCTCGTAACCCGCCTCGTCGATGGCGGCACGGACCGACGCGTCGTCGACCGGGCCGTCGCTGGTGACGGTCACCTTCTTGTCGTCGAGGTCGACCTTGACGCCGGTGACCCCGCTGACCCCGCCGACCTCCTCGGTGACGGAGTTGACGCAGTGCCCGCAGGTCATGCCCTCGACCGTGTAAACAGCGGTGGTGGTGGCAGCCATTTCGCCTCCTGTGGCGTGTGTGGTGTCTCGGTCTCCGTGGCGGACCGCTCCAACAGGGCCCAATATACCCCCTGGGGGTATGTAATTGTCAAACCCCTGTCGTCACACCGCCCCCACCCCGGGCGGCGCGGGGCCCGCACCGCCCGCCGCGGGGGCGCCCCCGCACCGGGATCCCCCTCGCCCCACTGTACCCCCGGGGGGTAATCCCACGGGGGGCTTCCCCTCCGGTCACGGCCCGGGGCGCGCGGGCGGGCCGCCGGGGGCCCCGGGCGACCACCAACAGGGGGGGCGGCAACGAAGTGAAGAGATAGGAG